>CAZFAP010000212.1:0-7076 GCA_964516325.1 uncultured Verrucomicrobiota bacterium | reverse complement strand
CCCCGTCACACCAACTCTGCAATAACTTCGCCCGCAACTCCCCCGTCGCTTCCACAACCGCTCTTTCCATCTCCCGGAAAGCCCGCAGAGAGTCGGGCATCCTCGCCGACACCCTCTCCACCATCTCCAGCACCTCCTTACCCAGTCCCTCCTTCAGTCGCTCCTTATCCATCTCCTCCCGCTCCTTTTCCTCCCCAACTCTTCGCTTCTCCGGAAAAACATCTTACTCCACATCCCCAAATCCGCCACTGAAAAAGAGCCACACCCACCGCCCCGGGAGGTAAGCGTCGGGTGAAGGCATAGCGAGCCTGCGGCACATATAGGGGCGTGAGAGATCAGGCTGGGACGTTCCGGGTGGCGTCCTGAGCAGATTTCCATCTGTTCGAACTCTATTTTCTCTCGCCAAGACGCCAAGCACGCAAAGGAGAATTGAGTTCTGGCGGCCTTGCGTCCGCCGTTTGTCACCCTCAGCCCGGACTCTCGGTCTCCATCAGGTTCTTCTTATGGCGCGGGCGGCGCCACTTTGCGAGAGACCTCCTTTTTCCCATTCCAACGACTGAGCTCAACGGCGCGCCGCTTGCGGAGCGTCCGCTGCACCGCCGCGTTGGAGCGGTTACTCATCCCTGAGCGTCCAATACTGCTCGAGCATCCAGAATGGCTGCTCTGCGGGCAGGGCTGCACGAAGCTCGGAGACGAGTGTGTAGTACTGGTCTGAATCGAGTTGTGTCCAGTTCGTTTTGCGCCACCGTGGTTTATGTGGTGAATTGACTTCGGGTGCACCGGCCAGGTTCTGCAGCAGAATCCGATCGATTGGCGGGTGGACGACGCGCCCAAGGGGAGAGTAGCCCTCGCCACCAATCACGACCATGCATTTCAGATAGACAGCAATAAGCTTCGCCGCACGGCCATAGGTAGTGTTCGCGACCCCGCACTCGCCGAGGAACTCGCACACCGCCGAACACCACTTCCGGTGAAGTTCCTCGAACCGCTGGGCCGGCGTGTTAAGGAATTCGGGCTCACAGACAAAGCCGGGCACGCCGCAAGCCTCCAGTGCCCGGCGTAAATTCTGAGTCGTCGTGAAATTCCGCTGCGCCGCACGAGCCGCGGCCCAGACTGCGAAGTTGTGTCGGTGAGAAAACAGTTCGTATGGCATACCCGGTGTACTGTGGCTCCAACGGTTCCAATGACTGGGGTGAACATTGCGTCGCCCGCAGTGTTTCACGTCCCTGCCTTTCCGCTTGTTCGAATTCCGCCTTCTCTCGCCAAGACGCCAAGCATGCAAAGGAGAATTGAGTTCTGGCGGCCTTGCGTCCGCCGTTTGTCACCCTCAGCCCGGCGTCTCGGTCTCCATCAGGTTCTTCTTATGGCGCGGGCGGCGCCACTTCGCGAGAACTCTCCTCTCCCCCCGTCCTCTCGCCAAGAAGCTAATACGCTAAGGGGCTTGCCTATTTCAGCATTTTCAGGAATTCTTGCTGCGTGACGGTCTTGACTTTCAGCTCCACAGCCTTGTCGTATTTGGAGCCGGGGCTTTCGCCGACGATTACGTAATCGGTCTTGCGGCTGACGCTGCCTGAGACTTTTCCGCCCCGCCGTTTTATTTCCTCTTCGGCATCCTGGCGTGTCATGCCTTCAAGAGCTCCCGTCAGCACGAAGGTCTTGCCGGCGAAGCGGTCGTCCAGGATTGCGGCGGGACCGGCGGAAACCACGGTCACGCCAGCCGCCTTCAATTTCTCGATCACCTTCCGGTTTTGTTCCTCCTGGAAGAAACGGACGATGCCTTCGGCGGTTCTCGGCCCGATCTCATGGACTGTCTGGAGTTCTTCGGCTGTGGCGCGGGAAAGCTCGTCCATGGAAGAAAATCGCTCGGCAAGCAATTCGGCGGCCCGGGCGCCGACGGAAGGAATGCCGATGGCGAAGATGACGCGGCTGAAATCGCATTTCCGGCTCTCCTCGATTCCGTCAATGAGGTTTTGAGCGCTTTTGAGTCCCATCCGCTCGAGATTCGCGACGGTGTTGACATCGAGCTTATACAGGTCGCCCACGTCCGCGAGAAGCCCTTTATCAACGACCTGGTCTATGAGGACTTCGCCGAGACCTTCGATATCCATCGCTCCTCTTGCCCCGTAGTGCTTCAGTCGGTTCTTCAATTGGGCGGGGCAGGCTATGTTCGGGCATCGAATGGCGACCTCTTCCTCCACTTTCACCACTCTCGACGAGCAGACCGGGCAGCGGTCGGGCATCTTGAAGATTTTCTCTTTTCCGGTTCTCGTCGTGACAACTACCTTGGCGACCTTCGGGATGACTTCGCCCCCCTTCTCGATGAGTACAGTGTCGCCAATGCGGATGTCCTTCCGTTTGATTTCATCGGCGTTGTGGAGAGTGGCGCGGCTGATGACGGTGCCCCCGAGCCAGACCGGCTCCAGAATAGCCACCGGGGTGAGCACGCCCGTCCTTCCCACCTGCACGGCAATATCTTTCAGGACGGTTGACGCCTGCCGAGCTTTGAACTTGTAAGCAAACGCCCACCGCGGGCTTTTGGCGGTGGCGCCGAGAACATCGTGAAGTTCGCGTCGGTTAACCTTGATGACCATGCCGTCTATCTCATAAGGGAGGGTATCCCGCTTGTCCTCCCACTGGTCGCAGTAGCTCATCACGTCCTCAATACCCCTGCACAATCTGTACCCCTGGTTTGCCTTCAACCCCAGCGTCCCCGTCCTTTCCAAAAACTCAAAATGCGTGGGGAATGATATGCCCTCCACCTGCCCGAGGCTGTGTATGGCGATGTCGAGCTTCCGTTTCGCGCTCAGACGAGGGTCGAGGAGCTTCAAAGACCCAGCCGCGGCGTTGCGGGGGTTCGCAAAAGGCTCCTCTCCGGCTGCCTCCTTCTCCTCGTTCAGTTTCTCAAACGCTTCCTTGGGCATGTACACTTCTCCCCGAACCTCGAGGACCGGGATGCGGCTTCCCTCGAGCCTGAGCGGAATCGTCCTAATTGTCTTCAGGTTTGCCGTGATGTCATCACCCACCAGCCCGCTCCCTCTTGTCGAACCCTGGACCAGGACGTTGTCCTCATACCGCAGGGAAACCGCCACCCCGTCCACTTTCGGCTCCGCCACGTACTCCATCTCACCCGAGTGACGCAGCGCCTTCCTTATCCGCGTGTCGAAGGCGATGACCTCTTCCTTCGAGTACGTGTTGTCGAGGCTGAGCATCGGAATGGCGTGCTCGACGGTGGCGAAGCCCTCCAATGGTTCCTCGCCCACCCGCTGGGTAGGTGAATCGGGCGCGATGAACTCAGGGTGGGCTTTCTCCAGCTCGATTAGCTCCCTCATCAGCTTGTCGTATTCGGCGTCGGAAATCTCAGGCCGGTTCCCTATGTAATACATCCGGTTGTGATGGTGGATTTCTCTTCTGAGAGCCTCGATTCTCGCGGCAACTTGTTCTTTGGCGCCCATGGTTGTCCTCCAATGAACTGCAGGGGAGATGCGGCGATCAGTCTGGGTTCAACCCCGCACTAAGTCCGGGGGGCTGGTATCTCCCACTCACGACGGAACCACGCAGAAAATCTAACCACACATCCCCTCATTCTTCAATGCCATTTACGGGGATTGTGCAATCCCTCAGTTATGGGCGGCGAAGGTCATCGCCAATGCTGGAGTCTTTCGCATGGGCTGGAACCGCAGAGGACACAGAGATCGCAGAGATGCCGCCGGCCCAGGAGTGCGGAAGCGGCGATTCCGCGTGGGAAAGCGGGAGCTGTGCGCTCCCGCACTCCATATTTGGGGGCGCCTCTGAAGACCGGCAAGGACAGCCTGGGGGCTTGGCGTCGTAGCCGAACCATGCTGACACCGCATGAGGCGATGGCTGGCTCATGCGAAACTGAAGCGTAACTATGCCGCCATTTTCATCGTCTCCGGGTGAACGAAGTTCATGAGCGACTGCGGTGAGTCCCCCCGTAACTGAGGGTCACGGAGACAGCGACACCGCCCTTGACATGGCTTGGGGGTTCGGGATAATCACGGGCAGAGTTATCCCACTATTTGAGACCTTCGGTGGACCTGGTGGAGGAACTGACACATCTGCGGCGGCGGCTTGAGGATGAGCGCACCGCCTACGCTCTTTGTGGTGGTCTGGCGATGGCCGTCTATGTGTTCCCGCGGGCGACGCTCGATATTCACATCATGATCGAGCCGGAGTCGCTGGGGGCAGTCAGGGTGTTAGCGAGGGACCTGGGCTCTTCCGTTGAGGTCGGGCTGCTGCAATTGCAGGGAGGAGCAATCCGGATGTATCGTGTGACGAAGGTTCCGACGGGCGTTGGTGACGCGACCGTTCTTGACCTTGTCCTGGTAATGCCCGCCCTGAGGGAAGTCTGGGACGGCAGGGTTCCGTTTGAGTGGGAAAGAGGCGTTCTATCCGTCGTATCACGGCAGCGGCTTATCACGCTGAAGTCCATGCGCAACAGCGGGCAGCATCAGGACGATATTGAGAATCTGCGGAGCATCCTCGATGAAGACTGATATGAGCGCTCAAGCAATCACCGCGCGCTTGAGGCAGACAAGCGAGCTACGGCGTCTTTGCATTGCGCTCGCCGGCAAGAGGCTTCAAGCATCGAAGCGGACACGCGCGGGCAAGGTGGGACGGGTGACAGAATGTCGCAGTTGACATCCCTTCAGGGGTCAGCACGATAGTGGCCGCATGTGAGCTCGCCTAAGACCCCTTACGAGCGATAGCTGCGCACCGGGGCTTCTTTCTCTCGATAAATTGTATGGGCAAACCGAACAGATATATGGTATAATCAAACATATGAATACCCTGGCACAACTGCTTTGTTCGCGGGTTCGGGCGGAGATTCTTCGCGTTCTGTTCGGGCTGCGTGCCGGCGAGTTGCACCTGCGAGAGATTCAGCGGCAGACCGGCTTTGCCATCGGCACGGTGCGGCAGGATCTCGAAAAGCTGGCGAAATTGGGGCTGGTGAACCGGCGGAAGGACGGCAATCGCGTCTATTACGGCGCCAACGAGCAACATCCGCTTCATACCGAAATCCGCGGACTGGTGCTCAAGACGGTAGGCATGGCTGATGTCCTGAGAGCGGCGCTGAAAGCTGAATTTATCCGGTGCGCATTTGTGTTCGGCTCGGTGGCGAGCGGGAATGCTAGGACGGAGAGTGACATTGACTTGGTGGTGATCGGAGAAATCAGTCTTCGAAAAGTGTCAGCGCTCCTTTCGGGGGTGGGCAACCGTCTGGGACGTGAAATCAACCCGTACGTGATGACGCCCGCGGAGTTCAGCAAACGGGTCCGGGAGAAAGAGCATTTCGTGACCTCGGTGTTGGCATCCCCAAGGATTTTTGTCGTGGGTTCTGAGCATGACCTTGAAGCAATGGTGCGATAACGGCTGGCTCAAACCGCATAGAACCAGCCAGCAGGAGGTCGGCAACCTTCTGGCTATCGCGCGTCGTGACATAGCCGATGCGCGTGCCGGCGGCATTTCCAACGACTGGCGCTTCGGGATTGCCTACAACGCCGCGCTCAGACTCTGCACTGTTCTGCTGTGCGCGGAGGGGTATCGTGCGGTGCAGACACTCGCGCACTATCGCACCCTTCAGGCGCTTCCCCTGATTCTTGGCGCCCAGCGGAAAACGGATGCAGACTATCTCGATGCCTGCCGCATCAAGCGCAGCACCGTTGAGTACGACTGTGTGGGTGGCGCCACAGAATCCGACGCGGAGGAGCTGATTGAGTTCGTGGAGTCCCTCTAGAAAGAGGTGATGGAGTGGCTGCGTGCCAGGCATTCAGGTTTGGCGCCGGAATGATCAGCCAACCGCCAATGTGAAATCTCTTGCCCCTCGCCGGAGACGCACCTCGCGCTTGAGATGCCCCGGCGATGCGGGATAATGATACGAAGATCGAAATGTGCACGGTTTGCCAACAGGTTTTGGAGAGTTGCGGCGGAGGCCAAAACAAAGAGAGGAGGCGGGAGATGAGGAAGACGTTTCAGGCAATCTTGGTAACCCTGGTGTGCCTGCCTTTCGCCTGGTGCGAGGGCGGGCCAGCCCCGCTCAAAAAGGCCGAGGAAGAAATCGTAAACACGATCGGCATGAAGTTCCAGCTGATCCGGCCCGGCTCCTTCATGATGGGGTCGGACAGGTGGGGAGCGCGCGAGAAACCCGTCCACAAGGTCACTCTCACCAAGGGCTTCTATATGGCCGTCTATGAGGTGACGCAGGAGGAATGGGAAAGAGTGATGGGCTCCAACCCGTCCGTCTTCGGGGGGGCAAAGAACCCGGTGGAAAACGTGAGCTGGGACGATGCGCAGAAATTCGCCCGTAAGCTCTCTCAGAAGGAGAACGTAACCTACCGCCTGCCGACGGAGGCGGAATGGGAATACGCATGTCGGGCTGGGACAACGACTGATTTTTACTGGGGCGACACCCACGACGGGCGCTACTTCTGGAACGACGGGAACTCCGAGTGGAAGACCCAGCCCGTCGGTACCCGAAGGCCGAATGCCTGGGGGTTGTACGATACGAGCGGGAATGTGTATGAGTGGTGTGAGGACTGGTACGCGGAGAAATATCCGTTGGAGAGGCAGACAGACCCGATGGGCCCCGAGAGCGGGTCCCTCCGCGTCTTCCGCGGCGGCAGTTGGCTCAGCGCCGCGCTCGTCTGCCGCTCCGACTGGCGCGGCAGTCGCTCGCCGTCCGTTCGGGACAGCCTCGTGGGCTTCCGCCTCGTGAGGACAATCCAATAGTCCTTGCCATCCGTTTCGCTCGTCGGCACGGCTTTCCCGCGTCTCGATAGGGGCCGCGGCAGGGGCAGAAAATACAAAAAATGCTGCGGCAGTTGATAGGAACATCTTGAAATTTGATGCATGACAATTGCGTTGAGCAGACGAATGAATTCCAGAGCGCTCGCGGTTTGACTCGGCGCCTGTGACGAATACGAAGGGATGATGAAAGAAATCGCCTGACACGCGGTTGTAGCCAGCGCACGAACGGGGCGGCTCAACCGCCGCCGGTTCCTGCGATGAAGGCGAAGGGAGTCAGGAAAAATGGGACTGACAAAAGTCACAACAAAACT
>CAZFAP010000211.1:0-7210 GCA_964516325.1 uncultured Verrucomicrobiota bacterium | reverse complement strand
TATGTCTTCGTGCCTTGGTGGTCCGTGAAAAGGCTCCCCGCGTGACGCTCATTTTTAAGGCAGAGAGCTCAGAGGACGCGGCATCCCCCGCCCTCGGCGGGGCGGGACCCGGGGAGGGAGTTTAACCCCGCCCGAAGGTGGGGAGAACGCAGAGGGGGCATCGCCCGGGACCACTTCTCTCTGCGGTCTCTGCGGTTCCATCCCCATGCGAAAGACTCCAGGATTGCGGATGACCTTCCCCACCCATAAGTGAGGGATTACGTTGAAGCGAATTCTCTGGTTGATTTCCAGGGCTGTCGCACTGCATCTGTCTCATCTCCTTCCTGGTTCGTCCGTACCGCGTTTGTGGGTTCGATCATTCCATGCTTGCTCGCTGGCTACTGGCGGTCCGCCAGGCTTTTTTCATTTGCCCGGCGTGGTATCCCTTTTGCGAGCGGGGGGCACTCCACTCACGATGGATAACGTGTGTGTGCCGCGGCGTTTTTCTCATCGATCACAAAATCACCGAAAACCGCCGGCGCTTCCCTTTTCAGAATGCGAAGCATATCGAGGGCAACGTTCTTGATCTCCCACTGCGACTGCTTGTCGCGCCTGGGGCAGAAGATATGCCTCAGTTCCCTGAAGTCTGCCGAGATGACGATCTCGCTCTCGACGGCGTTTGGGAGGACAGAGCGGGCGTCCTCGTTGTGTATTCCCAGGTGTTGGAGCATTGCGTACACCCGTTTTGCGTCATCCATAAACCGCAGGAAAAGACGGTGGGCCTCGGGGTGTGCGGCAATGGATGGCGGCTCGACCACACGGAAGTTCTCTTCATTCACATGGCGTCGGGACAGGAGAAGACCTCCACCGGTTTCCCGCTGGCACGAGAGCTACACGCCGTGGGACACCGGACATTGCAGAGTTACCGCACAACCTGCCGGGGATCGCCACTGCGGCGCAGACAGAGCGAGACCAGCCCGGCTGTCGCCTCGGACTGAGCCGGACACCCTCCTCCTTTTCCGAGGTTCGAGAAGACCTCCAGAATACTTTTGACGTCTCGATTCGTATGGACATAGAGTGAGCCACAGCGGGGTCCTCACGGCCTCACTTAGGCCCTTCGCCACGCCGATCAGAATCCCTTTTGGCGAGAGCCTTCGCGCTCGCGGCGGGAGGAATTTCGAAGGGGCACCCGGATCGACCCCCGCTTTTCGGCAGAGATTGGCGAGACCGCGGCGGACGAGCCCGGCTCTCTGGGGATTTCTCCGGAGGGCCTCGACGAGGTTCTTAACCTCGAACTCCTCCCTGCCTGATCCGCCAAAACCCAAAACCTGTGCCAGACCCCACCCGTGCCTACCGAACGGGTGCAGCGATTTGCAATCGCTGGGCATGGGGCGACCGAGGAAGACGGAGTCCAATGACAACAAATCTGAGGAGCCGTGGCAGGCGGGGATGACCGCCGAGAGGCTCCAAACTGGGTCAGCGGTCCACGACGACGCGGAAGAAGGAGCGTTCGGCCCCGTTCGTATCAACCGTGTAGGAATTCTCCGGCGGCGTGGCGGGGAGGTCGGCCGCCTCAATCTGGTCAAATCCCGCGCTCAGGTTGGAGGACCTGAGAATCGAGTAGGATTTGCCGCTGACGCTCTGCCACCGGATGATCATCGTGGAATCCGAAACGGCGGTGATCGAGGAGACCGTAAGGATTGATGATGGGTCCGTCGGGTCTGTGCCGGCTACCCACTCAGCAAGATTGCATTGACCGTCCACGTCTTTATCTTGTGCCCCATCGTCGGCGAAGGGGTTCAAACCATGCTCCGTCTCCCACGTGTCGGGCATTCCATCGTTATCATCGTCGGAATCGTTGAGGTCAGAAACGCAGTCCGCATCATTGTCCGGTGGGATGGAAGTCGCATCCAACGGATCGCTCTGGTTTTCTGTTAGCTCATCGGCATCCAGGTATCCATCGTCGTCATCGTCACGGTCAGCGTTGTCACCGATGCCGTCTTCATCCGTATCCACGGATTCAGCCGGGTCTAATGGGAAAGCGTCGGAGATGTCCGGCACACCGTCGTTATCATCGTCCGGATCGTTCAGGTCCGAGACCTTGTCTCCGTCATTGTCTGGCGGGGTAGAGTCGGCGTCCAAAGGGTCGCTCTGGCTGTTGGTCAACTCGTCATCATCTGAGTAGCCGTCGTTGTCATCATCGGGGTCGTTACGGTCGGAAACAAAGTCCGTGTCGTTGTCGGGCGGGGTGCTGCTGGCGTTCACCGGGTTGCTCTGGCTATCGCTGAGCTCGTCACCGTCCGTGTAGCCATCATCGTCAGAATCCTTATCTACCGGACTCGACCGAGCCGAGTACTCGCTGAGGTTGGATGCGCCATCCTTGTCGAAGTCATCATCTCCTTGAACCTTCAAGATGTTGTCAATCTCATCGCCTGGGTCGAAGTCCACGATTGCCTGTTCCCAGTCGTCGAGCATCCCGTCTCCATCGGCGTCTTCGACGCTGCCTCCCGCATTGTCACGTCCGGGGGTAGGAGAAGCGGCCCGCCAGTTGATCGGGTCGTTGCCATAGGCGCCGCCGAGGATACGCTGCAACGATTCGCCCGTGCCATCGGCACCAGTTGGCCACGGGGCGGCATTGGAATAATCCACCTGGTCCACCGCCACATAAGGGACCGCGCCCGCGTCCGGGTCGGGCAGTTCCTTCGGACGACCCGCCTTCAAGAGCACGACCTGCTCGCCGAGGTTTTCCAGCCGGCCGGCGTACGGTCCAAACATCCGCACATCTGCACCCACGGCGTAACGAGCCCGGAAGTCCTTCACCCTGCTGGCGTCCGTCGCAGGATCGAAACTCACCACGAGCACGTACCCGCCCGCAGGAATCGCCGCGTCTGGCGGGAAGCTATAGTCCACTCCCCCGGCGAGTCGCCAGGTGTTCTCCGGTGTCTCCGGATCGAAGAGGGACACGTCCTGCGAGGTGATGTTCCGCAGTTCGAGGTATTCGAGGATGAGGCTGTTTGTTCCCTCCATTGGCAGAGGATTGAACATGATCTCATTGATCACCACGGGCCCGACCCTTGGTCCCATGTTGCGGTCATTCAGCGTTGGAGAGACCTGAGGGACAAAATGGTCCTCTCCCGTGCTGATGAGGTGGCGCCCAAACGTCATCCCTTCCTCCGCGGCGCCAAATCGGAAGCCGTGGACGTATCCGGTCAGGTTTCCTTCCGCATCGGCAGAATACAGATAAACTTCTTCGCCAAGCGAGCTCAGGAGGAATGCCGTGGGGCTGTTCGGGTCGGCGTTGAAATCGTCTTCGTCGAAAAGGAAGTAATCGCCCGAAGCGAGTTCTGTTCCGTCCGGAATCCGAAATTTCCGGGGCTGCATGCGATCGTCCGTCAAGAACCAGCCGCCGACTTGTGCGGGGCCGCCGCTGGCGTTGAAAAGCTCAATGGTATCCTTGTCTGGAGGAGTGGTCTGCGTGAGCACCTCATTGATCACCACGCGAGGGAGTTCGGGCGGCGCAGGATCATCCTCTCCCGGCGAGCCATCCATGTTGGCGGAGGGGCGCCAACTCGCTTTCTTGCCCCACGCGTCGGAAGCCGCGTGCTCATTCACTGCAACCAGCGAATACCCAAGCCCGTCCGCGTTCACGTACCACGCATCATCGTACGTGAAAGAGAGGATTGTCCGTCCCAGTCCGTCTTGAATCGTCAGGCGTTCGCCGCCGTCGGCGAGCGAGTCAGCCGGATACTTGAATTCGCCCGCGATGTTCAGGCTTGCCCAGTTCGGGTGCCGGCTCTGAAAAGCAGCCAGGTTCTTCACGACAAGAACGTACTCGCCCGGCGCCAGCGTCTGTTTCGGGCTGAGTGTGAAGTCAAAAGAGACGCCGTCCCTAAACCGAATCCCAGCCAGCCCGATGGCTTCGTCCCCCGTGTTGCGCAGTTCGAGGAAGTCGAAGTCGTCCGCCGTGCGCCCCGCCTGGACCTCGGCTCCGGAGGGGCTGCGGGCGTGATACATAAGCTCCGTCACCCGCAGGGGTGAAGGCGTGTCGAGAACGAACAGCGCCTCATTGAGCGCGCTCCATCCGCCCACACCTATAGTCCTCGCTTTCACCCGGGCGGTTCTTTCGAGAATCACAGGGCCGGTGTATTGAGTTCCGGCGGGCCAGCCGGTGCCGTATTCTCGTGGGTCCGTTCCGTCCAATGTGTAGAAGATTGAACCGCCGGCTGTCATCGTCAGCGAAAATCCCTTCGCGAAGCTGCCCCCGTGGCGGTTGAAAACCGGGGCGCCGAGCGAAGGGTAGAGGCCCCGTGCTTTCAACTGGTCCAGAACGAGCCCTGTCCGCCGCGGAAAGTAGTCGTACAGCAGGCGGTCGCGCTCCGCCACCCATTCCACATCGCGCGTATAAGGGAGGTCCGGTCTCTGGCTATCCCCCCAGCGGGCCGATTCGCCCACAACGGCCCGGTCAACCTCGTCGAGCAGCTTCTGGTACGCGGCGACAGCCTTTTCCGGGGTGAGGGCACCGCCATTGAAGAAATGCTTGTGCACGTGATCGGCAAAGAGCAAACGGTACTCGGCGTTCGCACACAGGTCCTGGTGAAGGCCCGTCGGCCCGCCGGCATCATCTCTGCCGGTGCAATTCCAAGAGACGTTCTTGAGGATGTGCTCCGAGTCCCAACAGTGGTATCGCCATCGCCCCGCGGGGTCCACGACGTTGCGCGTAGCGTACCAGTTCTGGTGAGCCCAGTCAGTGTTCCCGGCGAAGAAATTGACGAGCATATAATCAATGAAGTTCGGGACATCGAGATATTCCTGGATTTGCCGGTAGGCCGTGTCGCCGGAGAGACCTGCTGCCGCGAGCTGGATCATCGCCAGGTAATCGGTATTGGACCCGTGGACGACCGTGGTCATGTTGTGTTTCAAAACGTGGTAGTCGTCCCGGTCCCCGCCGAAATACTCCGACGCAAAGGACTCGTCGGGACGCTCATGTAGCCAATACAGCCCCCAGTACAAGCCGCACACGTACAGGTGCACAGCCATGCCGCGGGGGCCGTATCCTCCCAGAATGTTCTGTAGGTCGGGCGCATACTGGTCGCGCGTGTACTGGGCGTGGTCGCGCTGCCAGACCGGGTCAGAGCTGCCGCCATACGCCCAGCACTGGTTGAGCCGGGCGTCGAAGATCAGCGTGTCGAACCGGTCCGCGCCCTCCTCTCCGAATACCGAATACCTCAGCTTCGTGGGACCATACGGTTCCTTGAACCTCACCCTCATCGAAAGCTTGTCGGTTTTCCAGCGGTCCGTGCTGGTGCCGCCACAGATTTCCACGCTGCAATCAATCTGAAACTCCTTGGCGTCGTGCGGGTCAATCAGCTCCAGGGAAGTCGCTCGGGGAATCCCTTCTCCACTCGGATAGATGCCCACCCCGCCGGATGCCAAAAAATCGTCCGGATTCAACACGAGGGAAGCGGAAGGAACGGATTTCAGGTCGTCAATGATTGTGTCCTGGTAAGCCGTAACAACGTCCGGGTCCATCTCGTAATCGGCGCCTGCGTGCCCCCAGGTGTTCGGAAAACCCGCTCCGTCCTGCTCGAGCACGTCCTCAAGGAAAAGATAGGTCTGCGTGCCGATTTTGCTCGGTTGATGCCCCGCCTTGAACGCCGCCGCGCGCAGGGTCGTCGTGCCTGAGATGGGGATGGCACCCCCGTACGGAATCCCCGTCTCCGCGGTCGGTTTGCTCCCGTTGAGTGTGTAGTAAATCGCCGCGCCCTCGGTGGCTGTCGTGATACCGACATTGAACGGCTCGGTGAAAAAGCCGCGGTCCACGCTGAACCTCACGTTGGAAACATAGCCCAGAACGCCCGTCATGTTGTCGTGCCAGGGCGTCGGGCTGGCGAGAAACATCGGTGTATCCTGCTGGACGCCGCCGACGTCAACAGCGACCAACTCAGGCAAAATCAGGAAGTCTGAGCTTCCCACCGGCCGGTTGAGTCCGTGGACCGCCAGGACGTTTATGCCGGGTTGAAGCAGCGAGATGAACTGCGTGGTGTCGAAATCGTCGTAAACGGTTGCGCTGGCCTCGTGCCCCGTTGAAGCTTGGGAATCCCAGCTCGGCGTTGCAGGCGGGTTCGCGTCGGCAATCCATCCGCCATTGAGATACGCGATGAACCCGTCGTCATACTTCATTCGAAGAGTCATCAGGTCGAGAACTGACGGGTCGGCAACCTCGAACTCGATGCGAATATAAACCGAACCGTTTACTCCCTGCATGGCGCCAACATCGAGGTTGATCAGGCTCTCGTAGCCCGTGTCGGCTTCGTATCCCACACCGGTGGCGCCCCTCAACGTCCAACCCGAATCGTCGAACTCCCTGTCGGTCCAGTTCTCCACGGGGCCATCGGGAATCAGCGCGACCGCATCCGCTCCCTCGCTGACCAGCGTGACAAACTCCATTTCCTGGGGGAGGCCATACGACACATCTTCCGCCTGCTCGGGATAATTTCGGTAACCGTGCGCGACCGTTACCCCATCCGGCATAACCAGAAGCAAACTGTCGAGCGGTTCCGCGTCGTTTCGACTCAGCCGGAAATCCGTGTGCAGGTATCCCAGCGGGTCCACATAGTCGTCAACCTCCTGCCCCGAAGCGAACACGATCAGATAAGCATTCCCTTCGATACTCATGGGGGGAAAGGGCCATTTCTGCAAATCGCCGGGGTCATCCGTCAGAAACCACCCTGTCAGGTCCGCCTCGCTCGCAGAGGTGTTGTGAATCTCAATCCAGTCCGAAACGTTGCCGTCTCCGTCCTGAAGCGTCGAGCCGTTCACAGCCACGAACTCACTGATGACGACGTCAGCGGAGCAGACCCCAATCACCCCCATGAGGAAGGCCGACAGAAACAGTAGAAAACGCAACGCCCTCACCAAAATCATGGCGCTAACTCGGTCCTCTTTCTTTGTTCGCTCTCACTTCAATCGCGCCCAGGATTGGCAGTGCCTCATCACGCTCGGGGTAGCGCACGACCTGTCATCCGGAGGTTCCTGGGTGTTCCCTTCTGCCTCCCAATAGAAGCAAGGGGCATCCACTATCGTCCGAAACGCATATATTATACCTCTTTTGCGCCCTTCGATTCAATACCGGAACCAGGTGGGCAGCGATTCCGCAAGATAGTGGTTTTGGCGCTAGAAGGGGTTGGTGGGCGGTTACAGAGGGGGAGGGTCCGCGGAGAAAAGAGGTCCT
>CAZFAP010000210.1:0-7305 GCA_964516325.1 uncultured Verrucomicrobiota bacterium | reverse complement strand
AGACAAAACGCAAATCCCGCGAGCCAAGCCAGTCCAATGGCGCCACGCCATGGGAACGACGAAGGGGCGCCTGCCTTGTCCGAAAGCCGCATGACCTTCGCCTGTGAGACCTGTGCGGCTGCCGTCCGCGCGCCCCCCGAATCCTCGGAGGCAATGACCTTGACCGCAGGACTATCACTCGTCACGTTCTCTCGTGCCGCAGCCTCCGGGAAACCTCCAGGCTGTCCAGGGGGCAAGGGGCGATCCTCCGTTGCGGGCTCCTCTGTGGGCGACCGGCCGATCACAGTCGCGCCTTCCCCGGACACTATGGAAATAGCCGGCGAAACCGCTGCTGGACTCTTGATTCGCAGAAGGGCGACCCGGTGTCCTCTCGCGACAAATGAAGTCAACGGCAAAATGAGAATTCCAACGAGGCAATATACCCAGAGCCAATATCTGGCGGTGAGGCGCCTTCTGCCAAGAACCAAAGATAGCGCCAAAACGATCAGCATCAGCGCCGTCGCTTTCCAGGCCGCATCCAGAATATATGGAAAAAGCGATTCCCCAAGACGTATCAACGCGCTCATTTTTCTGCCTCCCTTTCCTTTGCAGCGATAAGCTGCTTCAACCGCCTCAATTCCTCGGCGCTCCACCTCTCTTTTTCGAGAACGCTGACCATCAAAAGCTCCGCCGAACCATCGAAAAGCCGATTCGTCAAACTGCGCACTGTCGAGCGAATGACTTCATCGCGTGTGACAACGGGGTAATACACGTACGTCCTCTCCACGGTATCGTGGCGGAGGAATCCCTTTCGCTCGAGAATCCGCATGACGGTCAGGACCGTCGAATACGCCAGCGGTTTTCGCCTGGGCAGGGCATTTTTCACATCCTTCACCGTCGCCTTCCCTAGCCTCCAAACCACGTTCATCAACCTCAGCTCCAAATTCGTAAGCAGCTTTTGCCGGTTCTGGTTCATTATACCTCCTTCATTAAGCTTTTAACATTATAATCATAATAGTTCCGCAGCCACCGTTGTCAAGTGTTTTTTTTCAGAGTTTTTGGGAGACGTCAAAGGCGTTGGCCGGCGCGGGGAATGGGTCTCGGGTTACGTAGCGTCTGCCGTCTTCAACCGCCTTGCGACGTGCTCACGGTGTGCACCGCGGAGGGCAGCCGAGCCGCCAGACTCAAGCACGCGGCGAAAAGGTTCTCCCCTCTCGGCGCGGAGTTTGGTTAGTCTGCGTTTTCCCGGGAGTTCGGAAAAGCCTGCTGCCTTCTGTTGTCAGTGGGGTCGCTCGCTCCACCAGCACTGGGAGGCGATTTTGGGGTCCGGATTCTCCGCGTCGGTGAGAAGCTTCGCCTTTCCGGATATCCATTTGACGTGGCCGTCGCAGTACGCCACGTTCCTTCCGTCTTCCTTGTGGTTGGACTCCTTCGTCAGCTCCTTGCTGGCGTGCCTGTCCGCGAGGATTATGGTCGTGGACGGCGCCGCCTCCGTCCAGGGGCGATTCTTTCCGCCTTTGCCATCGTAGCTGTAGGCGTAGCTCACCTGCTTCGCTTCGTTATCGGGGAAAGGCTTGTTGGGGTTGGGGACGATGTTGGTCCGCTCCCGGACCCTGTCCTTGGGCATCTTGTCACCGCTGCTTGGGCAGGTGAACACATCCAGAGATACAACGTACGTCGGGTACAGAATCCCGAGGTCCCTGTAATGCTCGCCGACGTTGATCGCCTCACCCGGTTTAGCGCTCGTCGGAAAATACTCGTCGTAGTCCGGCGAGTAGGTCTTGATGCCTACCATGATCTGCATCAGGTTGCTTAGGCAAGCCGCCCGCCTCGCGTTTTCCCTCGCCCTCGACAGCGACGGCCACAAAATCCCGGGCAGGATTGTCACCATTCCCGCTATCACCATAAGATCAATCAGTGTAAAACCTCTTTGCCTTTTCATTGCGTTCCCCCTTTCGGATGATTTTCCCTTCTCCATTTTCCCGTGAAGCCTTGCACTGCCATTCACCCGTTCTTCTCCGCTCACCTCCTTTCCTGCGAAACGCGCACTCCCTACACATTAGTTAATACCTCATTTCCCGCCGCTGTCAAGACCTTTTCTTTTCGCCCCGAGACCGTCCGCAGACAAACATTCAGGTTGACGCCTTGTGGCATCGCCGGTATGTTTCCCTTGAAGAGAAGACTATCCGATGAGAGATCTCGTGACCGCCGTGCAGCCATCGCAGCCCGCGTTATGTAACATCCGCATGCGGAGGGCATTATGACCCGAATCCCGATGTTCAGCTTTACAGCCGTCCTTCTGACATCGCTCGCAATCCGAATCGCTTCGTCAGCCGAGGAAAGGAAGCTCTGGTGGGAACGAGGAGCCGATAAGTGGTACTACAAGGACGACTGGAAGGGACTCGCGCTCAGGGGGGCAGACAGCTACCGGAAGGCCATTCACCTGACGACCAAGGCTGAGTCCGGATGGATTGTGATTTGGGGCGACAATTTCTACAGGCTGAAAGTCAACGGGGCGGTCGTCGAGGAAGATTACACCTCCGGAATCATCGAAGACCACGACTTGACTCCATACGTTCGGGGAGCGGTTGACATAGAAATCCTCATCGAGTGTCGCGGGAGAGTTGTCGCGGAGGGAGAAGTTGTCACAGAGAACGGGGAGACAATTCCCTTCGCCACGGGAGACGACTGGGAGATTCCGGGCTCGTCGAGGAAACCAACCGCCAGCCCCATGGTTCCCGGCCCGAGCGCGGGCGCGTTTCATCGAGCACATAACGGTCTTCTCATGACCTACAATGACGAGGAAAAGGGGAAAACATTCATTGCAAAGGGCTTCGCCCGAATCCAGAAGCTAAACGACCAGAGCCTGTTTCTCCTGCGCAGGTTCTGTCCGCCAGACGAGGTGCTCAGCTTTTCGGAGACCACTCTCCGACGACGAACGGAACGGGCAATCCACCCCCTGATCGCCGAAGCCAGAAAGATTCTCGAGCAGGAAGCTGTTCCAGTCCAGAAAGCCGGGAAATTTCGCGATGCGATGGACGCCGCCACGAGAGCCGCCGATCTCCTTGCTTCCGCCGAAGCTATCATCGAAATCGCCATCGAAATCTACAGAACCGAACGAGACCTCCTTCACCTCGAAAACTGCATAGAAATCATGTTGAACGAGAAGGTTGGTCTGCGCGACTTTTCGCACGAGCTTGTGGAGCTGACACGCACTGTTTCCACCGCACGAAGGCAGCATGAATCGCTCGATTACGCCCGCGCCACGAAGACGCTAGGCGACGCCGAGAGCCAGATCACCGGCCTCAAGGAGCAGCTTTCGCTGCCGTGGGGTGACTCTATCGGCGAGCTGGACGATTTTCCGAACGACCGCTTCGGCTGGCTCAATGCGAGGGACCTGATGGGGCACGACCCGGCGGGGTGGCAGTTCAACATCACCCCAGACCGCATCCCTTGCCTGAACCTCGCAGGGCTTTGGGATTTTCGGACCGACCCGAATAACGACGGAGAGAACAACAGCTGGCACAAGCCGGAGACGGGCGCGGACGGTTGGCAGCGCATTTACGCCCCCCGAGCCTGGGAATGGCAGGGCATCCAGGAGTTCAA
Organism: uncultured Verrucomicrobiota bacterium; assembly: GCA_964516325.1. Lineage (GTDB taxonomy): Bacteria > Auribacterota > JABMQX01 > JABMQX01 > JABMQX01 > CAZFAP01. Next base: position 3,720 of record CAZFAP010000210.1, on the reverse strand, counting down.
TGATAACAGCCCGGGCGATTGCCCCTACCGGCTCGGCGACCGCCGCACGGGCGATAAACCGTATAATGGGTACGCGTGGTATAGGAAGAGCGTGTTCGTGCCAGCGTCGTGGTCGGGCAAGACGGTCATTCTGAAGACCGGCGAAGTCAAGGACTGGCTCCAGATTTTCGTGAATGGCAGCGAACTCCTGGAGAAAGGAATACCGAATCCCGCGGCTGGGGCAGAATACGTCATCCCCGGCGACTTGTTGCGGTTCGGGCAGACCAACCTTATCGCAATTCAAATCTACAACCACGACAACTTTGGCGGACTCACCTCCGGCCCCTTGGCTCTGGCGCTGAAAGGGCGGGGCCCCAGTATCACCGAGACGCCGGGGCCGCTCCGCTACGTTGACGAGCTCAGCATGCCCGACGAGAAAAATCCGTGGCACTGCATCCTTCTGGCGAGCGCTCTTTCGCCCGCGCTCGTTCTCTCGACTAATGAACCATCCATCTCCCTTTGGGGCTGGCGCCTGAAAGGCTACCCCAGTCCCGCCGCGTTCTCCCTGATCACCAAAGGAGAACTCAAACGCTTCCCGACGGAGGAGGGCTCGCCAATCGCCTTCGATTCTGCCAATCTGAGTGAGAACTGGGTTTTCTTGGAGAGTCGAGGCAAAGAGACGAGAGCCGTGCTCGTCGTGCTCGAGAAAAAGCCCACCTCCATCTCCTGGGACAAGAACGCCCTCGGTCATTGGGGAATTCGTCTCGCATTCGACGCCGCCGCCGGGCGCGCGATTGTCCTGTGCCTTTCTGGCGACGCCGAAATCAGTCCAGCCGATTGTCGTTTCTGGTCTCGATCGCTCCTGGCGTATCCTGTGTCCCTCTCGGAACTGTACAAGTGTGCAGGCGGTGAGCTCGTCGGAGATTTCTGGCTGAAATACAACTACCTCGTCACGGAGGACTTCTGCAAAACTCAGCCGCTGTTCCTATCCCCGCTTCCGACGCTCTTTTCCTACGGGCTGGAACACAAGCACCCCGGTCTCTCCGCACCCGACGTGAGAGAGACGAACTACGCCTCTCCATACGCCCCCTATCGGATAGCCGACGGGCAACTTCTCCACTTCCGCGCGCCTCTGGTTGACCGGTCAAAAGTCATGAAAGGCATCGGAGAGCTTTTCGGAAAGATGAACCCCTCCTACAACACCCGCAACGGGATCACCGAAGACCGGATGTTTCGAGATATGGGTGCGTGGGGCTTTGACCACTGCCGATACGCCTTCGCTTTTCATGCGGACTGGGATTTGCCGCTATGCAAGTGGATGGGCGGACCCATCACGGATGACGAAAGAGTCTGGAAGAGGCTCGACGAGTTCGTCAAGAAATGCAACGACAACGGAATGATGATGATGCTGACCTGGTTCTTCAACGAGGACACGCCCCAGCGGGACACCGATAACCGCGTTCGCAACAGCTCCGCGTACTGGCGGAAGCGACCAGAAACGCGGCAGCGTGCTTTCGAACTCTGGCGACGAATCGCGGACCGCTACAAGGGTCTTCCCGCCAGCGCAATCTCCTACGATTTCTTCAACGAACCCGCATACATGGAGCCCGACGACTGGAACAGCATTATCAAGGAGTTAACGGCGATTGTCCGGTCAGTGGACAAAAAGCACACGATTGTGATTGAGGGAGGAGACGGCTGGGCACAACCTTTCTGGTGCTGGTGGATGGAACCGACGGGCGACCCCAACACGATATACAGTTTCCACCATTACGGCAAGCACTGGGGTTACGCGTACGACGAGTATTATCCGAGCTATCGCAGAACGTACGAGGCCAGCCTTGTGGACCCTTGGCTTCAGGCGATTCTCTTCGGCATTCGGCACCAGGTCCCAATCCATTGCGGCGAGTTTGGAGTGTCGCAGATTTCGCCGGACGAGGACTACGCGATGTGGCTGAATGATTATCTCGCGCTCTTCGAGAGATTCGGCATCGGCTGGAATTGGTGGAACTATTCCGGTCACGACATCTATCGAACCGGCTTAGTCTGCGGCAAGAAAACCAGCCCCAATGTGGCGATTCTGCGGAAATGGATCCAAGAATGAGGAAGGAGAAAATCGCTCCCGTGGTTACAGTCGGGCACAGGTGAAAGGGCGACCGACAACTAAGGGGAACCCAGAACACTTCTTGGCTGTTACATAGTCAAACTCGTTTTCAGTAATCCTATCTTGAGAGTGACCTATTTGTCTCTGATGCTGCGAAAGGAGAAAGACCATGGGAGCGTGCAAACGTGTTCTGGGAGGTTTGTTTTTCGTTCTAATCACCTTGAGCCTGAGGGGGAATCTTTTCGGCGCGAGCCTCTTCAGTGAGAATTTCGAAAGCGGTGTGGGAAGCTGGGTTTTGGAAGCCCCCTGGGATCTGACAACCGAGGCTGCCCATGCGGGAACACATTGCCTCACTGACAGCCCTGGAGGCGAGTACGGAAATAGCGTCAATAAGGCGGCGAAGATAGAAATCAATCTCTCCGGCGCAAACCGTCCGGTATTATCCTTCTGGCATCGCTACAATATCCAGCAGAACGCGGATTACGGGTACATCCAGGCGTCCACTGACAACGGGGCCAACTGGACCTCGCTGTTTTTCGTCTCAGGGGATTCGGCAACCCAATGGGTCAAGGAAGAGGTGGACGTCAGCGCCTACGCTGGGAAGGAGATTCTCCTGGCGTTTCGTATCGCCACCGACGCGGGGACCACGGGAGATGGCTGGTACATAGACGATTTGGACATATCGGAGAACACGGCCACGACAGCATTTCCTTTCTTTGACGACATGGAGACTTCCGCCAGTGACAACAATTGGATACCTTCGTGCTGGCGAAGGATAGACACCGATGGACACGAAAGCTCCCACTGCTGGGCCCGGCCGTTCAACAACGTAGTCTCCAACGGGGAACTGGCGCTGAGGGGAACGATGGACTTTTCCTGGCTGATGAATCCGACGCTTTCTTTCTGGCATCACAAGAGAGGGGGCGCTGCGCGGGTGTACGTGTCGGGCGATGCCGGGCACAGCTGGGACCAACTCTACCTCAACTGGTACGAGACTTTCGACGGTTGGCGGAAGCTGCAGTTGAACCTATCGGCCTACAGTGGGCTGTCCGATGTTGGGGTGAAATTTGTCGCGGAGTCGGGAGAACGCTGGCACATAGACGACGTCTTGATAAGCGACGCTCCGGAAATGGTAGCTCTGTCGCCCATCCCCGACGCCGACACGACGGAGCATAGCATCACAACCGGGTGGTCCGAAAGCCCCGACACCGATTTCGCATCCTACAGGATATACCGCAGCTATTCGGCGGACATGGCAAACGCCGTCGCGCTCACAACCATCACCGACCAGGCGACGACAACCTATACTGACACCGACCTGACCTTCGCCGGGACATGGTATTACTATCGGGTTTGGGTAGTCGACACCGAAGACCTCTGGAGCGAGGGGAGCAATATAAAGGGGGCGGAGACGGACCTGGGCTCCCAGGTTCATCTTTTCCCCTTCGCAGATGACATGGAGGCAGACACGTGGGGCAACGATTCGCCCTGGGGTCTGACCAGCGCCATTAGCCACTCCGGTACCTATTGCTGGACTGACAGCCCCGTCGGCAGGTATGAGAACAACACAAGCCGCTCGCTGACAACGGCCCTCGACCTTTCAGGCTCCAACCGGCCCCTTAGGTGGTTCTGGCACC
>CAZFAP010000209.1:0-7323 GCA_964516325.1 uncultured Verrucomicrobiota bacterium | reverse complement strand
TCCCGCCGACGAAGGGAATTCCGTATCTCTATTACTGGGATGCCGTCGAGGGGAAGGACTATCTCGGGCGACGCACGCCCGTCGGATTTTACGTTGACGTGACCGGCGAGATGGAGACGAAGGTGAAGATGCTTTCGTGCCACCGTAGCCAGAGAGATTGGCTTTTCGCGCAGCACGGCATTGACCAGTACATCGAGCATATGAAAGAGTGGGATAGGCGCAGGGGCAAGGAAGCGGGCGTCGAATACGCAGAATCCTTCTGCCAGCACCTCGCCCACCCCTTCCCGCAGGACAATATCCTCACAGGGCTAATTGGGGGTCAGATTGTAGAGGCGAAGCGTTGAACAGAAGAGTTTTTGTTTCGGGATGCGCATCAATCATCGGCGCCGTCATCTCGCGAGGGCGCGGCTTCGGCGCGCATAGCACACACAGGACAGGTGATGAAAGAGAGCGAATGAAACCACGTTTAGAACGCCATTCGCAGGAGAAAGCAAGTTACCCTTCCATTGAAGTCTCAGGGACGAATTACGAAATCGGATATTCCATCGGGAAGGAATTTGGCGAGAAGATACGGCTTGGATTCAAAAGAAGAAAGAAATGGTTCGCTGAGTTGAAAGCGATAGCCACGGGCGACTTCTCGAAGGCATTCCTCGCTTGCATTGACGCGGTGAAAAAGCATTTCCCGCAATTTGTCGAGGAAGTTCGGGGCTGGGCGGATGGCGCGGGCCTTCCCTTCGAGGACTTGATGACCATCAACCTGTGGGCGGAGCTGACCGCCATGAAGCGAAGCCGCGCGCAAGGCGAGTGCTCGACGATCTCGCTCAACGACGGCAAGCGGATCATCCTGGCTCATAATGAAGACAGCAGCGCCGCTTATGCGGACCTGATGTTCTGGCTGAAGGCGTCGCCGCGGAATGCGAGGTCGTTCCAGTGCCTCAGCTATCCGGGCTTTCTCCCCGGAAACAGCCCCGGATTCAACGATGCCGGAATCGTCCAGACGACGAATTACATTCCAGCGGGCGAATGGAGGGTCGGGATTCCCCGCTACTTTCTCAATCGCGCGATTTTCGACGCGGCAACGCTCGATGAGGCAATCAAGTTTGCGACTCATCCGGAGCGAGCCTACGGAAATCACCACAATCTCGCTTCCGTGAAAGAAAGGCGTCTCCTGTCGGTTGAAGTGACGCCGTCGAAATACGAAGTGCGCGAGGTCCAGGGCGTCTATTTTCACGTCAACCATCTCACTCTTGACACGATGAAGGATTTGCCCCAATTCCCCGGCAAATCTTCTTTAGCCCGATTTGACGTCCTGACCAGAATAACGACACAGTGGAAGGACCCGTCGAGAGTGCAGGTCTCCGACATTGTCGAGGCGATGTCCAACCACGAGCGGAAACCGAATTCTGTCTGTCGCCACGCGAAAACATTGACCGCCGGCGTAACCCTCGCAACGGCGGTCTTCGAGGTCACGAAAGGAACGTATCGCCTGTACAAGAACAACCCGTGCCTCGGCAATTTCGTCGAGGGGCAACTTTGATTTGAGGCGATGAGGAGCGCTGGCATCATTGGGATGTCTCATCGGAGGATCGCCACGCTTGAGGTCGAACCACCGAAACCGGAGGGCGCTATGAGGATCAATGGAATTGTTAGGCGTCTCGCGCTGATTGTCGCGGCCGCGACGCTGATGTCGGTCGTGTGTGCCGCACAGTCGGCGAAACTCAGCGAGATGGTCGCCATGCGGGACGGCGTGAAGCTGGCGACCGATGTCTATCTGCCGGAGGGCGAAGGCCCGTGGCCCGTCCTGCTCAGCCAAACGCCTTACAACAAGGATAACTTCGGCCTCCTCTCTCTGGATGCCAGGAGAAGAGGTTATGCCTTTGTCGCGCAGGACATCCGCGGGCGGTTCAAGTCCGAAGGCGACGATTATCCTGTCTTCAGCCACAGCGGTTGGGGAGAGCATCAGGACGGATACGACACCGTCGAGTGGATTGCCAGACAGAAATGGAGCAATGGGAAAATCGGCACCTTCGGGAGCAGCGCCGGCGGCATTGTCCAGAACATGTTGTCGCCGAGCCGCCCGCCGCATCTGGTCTCCCAATGGGTGCACGTCGCGTGCTCGAGCCTGTACCATCAAGCCATGTATCAGGGCGGAGCTTTCCTGCAAAACATGGTCGAGGGATGGCTCAAGATGAACCAGCTCAGCCCGGAGAACCTGAAACTGATCCGCTCGCACCCCGAATACGACGCATACTGGCGGCAATTCGACGCGGAGCGCGTAGCGTTGCGGGTGAACGTGCCCGCCATGTTCGTGGGAGGCTGGTACGACATCTTTTGCCAGGGAACGATCAACAGCTTCGTCACAATCCAGAACAACGGTGACAAGGCAGCCAAAGGGAAGTGCAAGCTCGTCATGGGCGCCTGGGCGCACGGCACATTCACTGACCTGAAGTACCCCGACGAGAAAACGCCCGCCCAGGCGGATATGTGGAGATGGTTCGATGTCTGGCTGAAGAACGACGGCAAGGGCGCCGAGAATATCCCGACGGTTCACTACTACGTCATGGGCGATCCGACCGACCCGAAGGCGCCGGGGAACGAGTGGCGAACCGCGGAGACCTGGCCAGTTCCGGCGAAAATAACGCCTTTCTACTTTCACAGCGACGGGACCCTGATCAAGGAACCTCCGAGGCTGAAGGAAGCGTCTCGCTCCTACGCGTACGATCCGAAGAATCCCGTGCCGACACTCGGGGGAGCGAACCTCCTGCTTCCATTAGGACCGAAAGACCAGCGGAAGATCGAGAATCGCCGCGATGTCCTCCTCTTCACGACGGAGCCGCTGGAGAAGCCAATCGAGGTAACGGGGCAGGTCAAGGCAATCCTGTGGGCTTGCTCTTCCGCTCCGGATACCGACTTTACCGCCAAACTCAGCGATGTCTATCCCGACGGGCGAAGCATGCTCGTGCTCGATGGAATCATCCGCGCGAGATACAAAAACGGATTTGTGAAAAGCGAGTTGATGACGCAGGGCGAAGTCTATAAGTTCGAGATTGACTTGTGGTCCACAAGCATTATCTTCAATCGCGGGCATCGCATCCGCGTCGCGCTATCTTCGAGCAATTCACCGCGCTTTGAGCCGAATCCAAACACAGGTGAGCACTCCGGCCGCAACACGCAGAGCGTTGCAGCGACAAATACGATATACTTGGATTCGACGCATCCTTCGCACATTTTGCTGCCGGTCCCGGTAGTTGCGAGATGATTGCTTGACGTAATTGCTGTCGCCGCGGAAATCAACCCGTTGCAAAGTCGCCCAGGAGGGGTCAATGAGGCACATATATCAGAAAAAGCAAGGTCAAAGGATGCGAGTCGCCGTCTTTTTTTCGGGCGGGGCAAGCTCGATGCAGGCGATGCTCAAAGACCCGAACCACGAATCCCTCTATGAGATTGTCGTCGGGTTCACAAACAAAGCCGAATGCGCGGGAATAGAAATCGCCAAGAACGTGGGCATTCCCGTTCTGCGAAAAGAGTTCATCAAATTCTGCCGCGAAAAGGGGATTGACCCGAAAGACCTCCAGCAGCGTGCCGCATATTACGAGGCGGTCTTAGAAGACCTCCAGCCCTATAAGCCGGACCTCGTATGCCTTTCGGGCTTCACCGGCCCCGGCTCGATCGTCGTGGAGCCTCTCCTGACGGAGTACGCGGACAGGATACTCAACGTTCATCCCGCTGACCTCGCGATTCTGGCTTCCAAGCAGGGCGCCGAGTTCGGCGTGCGAAGGCTGTACGCGGGCAACCTCCGGCCGGAGCAAGTCGCCATTCTCACCGCCGAAAACAATCTGGAGAGAAGATACAAGGGCGAGGACGCCGTTTACGACGCCGTCGTTTCGGCGGAACACTACACCCGCTCGAGCGTCCACATCGCCCGAAAAGAGTTCGATGAAGGGCCTATTATCGTCCAGTCCAAAAAGTTTCCGGTTCCAAGGAAATGGGTTGATAGGAAAATCGGGCAGCGGGATTTTCGGGCCATCAGGAAATACGCAGACGAACTCCAGGAAAAAATGAAATGGGAGGGCGATGGGCCAGCTTTCCTGAAAACGCTTGAGCTGGCGTCTCTCGGAAAAGTGGAGATCGAGGGGAACACCGTTTACCTCGAGGGTGAAGCATTCCCATATCGGGGGCTTGGACTCGGTTAGCCGCAATGCACGCCACTACGCAGGCAGAGTCCCTTCGACCAGCAATAGCGGTCCTTCTGTTATCCGGGCTGAATCCGGGAATCCTCTTTCCTCACCGTACCATGACATCCCTCCTTTCTGGCCCTATGCTAACAGCCAACTCCGAAATGTCCAATTCCGTCTGAAGCAGAACACCAGAGCCCGGCACCAGGCGCGCGCACCGCGGGAGGATAGATGCCGCAGCTTCATAGGCGCGCCAGACAATATGTGGTCTTCTCAAAGCGTCGCCTTCCGACGGCGTACCTTCGAGCCGACGCGCTCGCGGATGTACCTCTGCTCCTCGACGCTCAGCCCCTTGAACCTCTCACTGAGCTTATCGCGTATTTCCCTCATCATCTCGACGGCATCAAACCGCTTACTCTGCTGCGCGATGGTTGGTCACCTCCTGCGGCGACCGTACCTCCAGCCAAGGATACCCCGCCGGCATGCCCGTCGCGGAGTCCCATCCGTCCTCGAGGCGGCAGAAGGTAAGGCATGCCACCGTCCCCTCGCGAACGTAGATCCCTGCCCACCCTGTTTTTGGCCTCTGAGTTGGGGGGGGGGTAAAGACAATTGGCTTTGTCTTGGCCCCCCTCAGCACGGATTTCACCGTGGACATCCAGGCCCAACAATCCACGGAAGCGCAGGGTTGTGTTCGGGCGGATCGTGAGGCACGCTCCCTTATTGATGACAACCGTTCGACGTACGGTGACTCTTCCAGGTCCAAGCCTTTTGTTCCGGCCTTCGTCGTAATGGGCGCATAGCGTAGTTCGGCCATCCCATAAACTCGGAAACCATACCGCATCGGCGGCGTTGTGGTAGTATTTCGCCCAAAGGACGATGCTAAAGTCATGCACGGCTCACAAGCCGATTAGGGCCAGGCCTGACGCGCCAATGCGAGCTGGCCGCCGTTGATGGGCGACCCAGGCCGCCGGTCGGCTGAGGGTGCGCAGAGCCTCCAAGGATCTCCCGACAACAGGTAGGAGTCGGAGGAGGTCTGCGGGCCACTCCAGAAATCTTTGGACAAAGTACCAGCCGTTGGTGCGGATCATTTCGACGGACAGGCCTCCTGCCAACTCCTCGACCGTCGCGGGCTTCTGTTCGCGCTGGTAACCTCGCCGCTCGACGAGGAAAAGAGTGGGTCCCGGTTCTGCGGGAATCGTCGGGCATGCCGCTCCATTTTCATCTGTCTCGACTGTGGACTCAGTCGCACCTGCGAAGCGCAGCGTGACTCGTGCTCCCGCAAGCGGCCGGCGACTCGCGGAATCTATGACCCGGATAACCATGGCGGACCTGCCTGTGCAACGGATATTGACTGACGCATATCTCAGGGAAGGAGCCTTCTCCCCCGTTCTGCTTCCACTGGGTTTTCACCAGACTTGTGTTGACTTATGGGATTCAACGGCGTCCTCCACGGCTGCTGGGAGGGCCGAGAGGAAGTCGAGGCCAGTGGCTTTTTCGATTTCATCTATGGCGCAAAGGTACTCGGTGTACTGGTGGCCGGAAAGGTCCTCGTTGGGCATAATGAAAGCGAGGGCCTCGACTTTCTTGGAGTTGCTTGCGTCCACGATGATTTTGTAGAAGTGGGTTGGGACTGCCACGTGATTCTGTCCGATGACCTTGTAGGTGACAGCGTTGCTATCTACGGCGAAGATGGGGCCGGTGATCACGGTTAGTGCGCCACGCTGTTCGACCCAGCCTCTGACGGCGGCCTCCAACTCTTGCCAAATGTCGCGGTTAAAGCCTATTCCGACCTGCGGGCACATGTTTGAAAGGAGGAAGCTATCGGACATGGTGTTGTCCTTTCGTTTCATGTCTGCGGCAGGGGCCATGTGTCCGCGATCAAAGCCGCTATCCCTGTAGTCGGCTAACTCGGCCCTCGAACCTGATGGGACTGAGGTGTCCGGCCGAAAGTTCTCGGTCCTGCTCTCCTTGCCGCGGAGGTCGTCCTTGGTCAGTTCGTACTGAACCCAAAGGGGGATCTTGAGCCTTGCGTCCTGAGCAAGGACATATCCCTCGCGGACGCGCTCGTACACGGCCTGGGGCTTTCCGAGGCGCAGGTGGCGGAGTGCATAACGGCGTTCTTTTGCGGTGAGTTTGAGAGTCGGGTCGGCGAAGGGGTCACCGGTTCCTCCTTTGGGTGGTTGTTCAGCAATTTCCCCGTGGTGGCGCCTCACGAAAGTCCGGTATATCCAGCCGGGCTCATCGGAAGAAATTGGCTGCACGCAATAGTAGCCGTTGGTCTGGCGGCCTTCGTCGAGGAGCTTCAAGCGCGCCCCAGGCTCGACGTTTTCGATGGCTTTCGCGTCGCGGTCCGGCTCAGCCTTTATGTCTGTGGAGCGGCGGGCTTCCAAATAGTCGCCGTAGGCGGTCGAGATGAGCAAGCACGCGAAAAGGATTACGCAATTTAGACCAAGAAATCTCTTCATTTTGGCTCGCCTCCTTTCTCCTTCGCTTTCAGTTCGTCCCTTTTGGCTTGACTCATGACATTGAAGATGTCGTGGAAGAGCTTGAGGGAAGCCTTGCTGCCTCCGGCAACGATGGCTCCTGTAACGACTGCGCCGAAAAGGGTCGTCTTTCCCTTGAGAAAAATCATGCTAAGGGCATCGAAATCCCAAATGCGGCAGACGATGGCTCCAATGAGAAAGGCTATCGGCTCTTTCAGACTCTTCTTGTCAAAGCGCTTTATGAAGAAACGGCTCTCGAACAACGGTGCCAGTGCGCGCTCCAGCATAAAAGCGAGAACGACGATGCCGATCAGAACCTCAAATAGCCGTTCCCAATCGAGGGTGAAGAGATTGGGGTCCATTTTTTCTCCTTTCATGAAGAAGGTTTGGAGGGAGGAAAGTAGTTGGAATAGGAGGACGGTCGGCATAGGCTAACAACCGGGAGGTTGGAGGCACCCGTGACTGTCCCCTCATTGTTGACTGAACCCACGTGAATTAGGCGAAAAATCCACCCGTCGATGCTACTGTGGCATGACACCGGAGCCTTGTCAAGCATTTTTGGGCCAGCGATGTAATGCCTCAGTCTCGGGCGGGGGACAAGATTTTCGGCATTTCTTGACTTTTTTTCTTGACTTTTTTCCGAAGCATGATATAGTGCTTCGTAT
>CAZFAP010000208.1:0-7330 GCA_964516325.1 uncultured Verrucomicrobiota bacterium | reverse complement strand
GCCGACGTCGTGTGCGCTGCAAAGTGATAGTCCGCCGCTCCCGGGGGCTCACCGTATCGGAGCATAAATGGAGACCGAAACGGGAAGATAGTCCGCCGCTCCCGGGGGCTCACCGTTGGGGCGACCATGAAATGGAGACGACATCGAGATAGTCCGCCGCTCCCGGGGACTCACCCAAACAAGCCAACCTTATGCCTGCGGGACAGCCGGCAGGATGCCAGCGACGCAAACTCTAACCGGAACATTCACCACACTCCCCGGATCTGTCACACCCAATAGCTCGCAAATCCATTGCCGAATCCCCCCGAGCCTCCCAGCACTTAACTACAGCCACACCCCCTGGTCCGATTGCTCTTGACGGTTGCCCTCTTCGCCCATAGAGTGCATGGGAGTGTGCAAGAGGAGGGTAAGCCGTGCGCATCGTAGTGTTGATCCTCATAGGTTTCATCTTTTCCGTGGGAGCTCACGGCGTCGTCTATTCGCCCCGCGTTTTGTCACCGCACAATGCGGACGCGTACAGCATGAAAACCTTCGCCCAGTTCCACCGCTGGCGAGACCTGAAAGGCGACGCGAAGGTTTACGAGATTTTCAAGTACCTCGCCGACCCACGAACCGGACTCTATCCGCTCGGCGTCCCGGGTTGGGAAGGCGCCGAGGAGATGTCCGAATACGGCGCCGTTCGAGACCCGGTCAAAATGATCAACGTCTATCCGATGAGCTTCTGCGGGACGCTGGGGCCGACGATGGCTGGCATCATCGAGGGAATGGGGATTGGCCCCGGGCGGACACTTGTCATCCCCGGCTGGCAACATGTCGCGGCGGAAGTGTTCTACGGCGGAAGGTGGCACTACCTCGACCTGGACGTTCGGGCCGCGTTCCGTCGTGAGGACGGCTCCCTCGCGTCTATGGAAGAAGCCAAGCGAGACCCCTCGCTTTGGAACCAGCCCAACGGTCCTCTCTTCTTCCCGCTCGACGCGCTGAACGACGTTCAGAAGGCTTACGCCAGAACGACCGTGGACCACTACTACGCCTATTACAGCGGCGGACACACCATGGACTTCCTCCTGCGGCAGGGCGAGACCTTTACCCGCTGGTGGAAGCCGCAGGGAGGACGCTGGAACCACCATCCCTCCTATGCGCAGAAGCCTTTCCCACGGAACGTCATCGAGCGAGAACCGCGGGGACCCAAGTGCAAGCACACGAGCTTCACCGTCCACACTCACGGCAACGGGCGGGTCATTTACAGCCCGAATCTCACCCGCACATCGTCCGACTTCGAGGACGGAGTTTACGATTTCCGGAATGTGCAGCCCGGCGCCGATGGCTTGACCCTCAAAGAGCCGGGAGACGGATACGCCATCTTTGAAGTCCGAACTCCGTACGTGATTGTGCCGGTCGTGGGAGACCTGGACACCACTGCCGACGACCGCGAGGCTTCGCTCGTGGAGATTGACGCCGTCGGCGCAGCACTGTCCCTCTCCCTCGACAACGGACTGACCTGGAGAGAGCTTGGTGTGGCAAGCGGGACCCTTGACCTCACTCGCCATGTCGCGGGGACCTACGGTTATCTCCTCAAGATCGCGCTGCGGGGCGAACCGGACAAGGCGGTTGTGCGGTCGCTCGAAATCACGACGTGGGTTCAGGTTCATCCGGCATCCCTGCCATCGCTCCGAAAAGGCGGGAACGGAATGCGATATGTCACGGGCGACCATTACGGCCTGCAAACCCGCGTCATCGAAATTCGCTCGAATGCCGGCAAGCCCGACGAGTTCCTTAAATATCTCGTCGAGCCGCCCCGGGACTACGACCCCGCTCGGCACACCAGCCGCGTCCGCGGAGCCGTAACGGCGAGAGTCCAGGCGCCGCCGAACGCCAGGATCGCGTGGTTCTCCGCGGGCGCCGGCTTTTCAACATACCAGGGCGAAGCGGCGAAAAACACTCGCAACAGCATTGCCTACGCGGTCAATGCACCGAGCGACTTCCGAGAGATTTACGGCGCCGAGGTCCCGACCGACCAGAACCACTGGCATTACAACGCCGATCAGGAGGTCAGGCTCGAGGAGCCAGCACGAATCGTTTGCGTTCGCTACGTCGGCGACCCGGCTGTGAACAACATTCGCATTTATGCTCACTGTCTGGACGATCGTCGGCGCCGCAGTCGTCCCGTTGTCATCACCCACGTTTGGACGGAGAACGGAACCCGGAAGATCAGGACCGTCTCGCTCGATGAGCCGAGTGGCTATGACATCACCGCGGAGTCAGACCCGACGGACGAATCCGTCGAGATTTCTGTCCCAGGCGATGCGCTGGAGCGCGCCAGGCCCGATGCAGCTCGGTCTGCCGAATCCAAAGAAGAAGCTTGGGCCGCCACCATGAGGAATGTCCACGCGAGGTTCAAGGGAGCGAAAGGAACCTTCGCTCAGTTCGGCGACTCAATCACCGTCTCGCGCGCATTCTGGTTCACGCTCCAGCACGCGCGGAAGAACGCTCCCCCGCAAATGGAAAAGGATTTTCAGCTCGTCAACCAATACATGCTCAAGGATTGCTGGGACTGGAAGGGGGCGGAGTTCGGCAACCAGGGTCAGATGACCGTACGCTGGGCGCACGAGAACGTGGACGCTTGGCTCAAGGAACTCAACCCCGAAGCTGCCGTTATCATGTTCGGGACCAACGACCTCGACCAGCTTGACCTTGAAGAGTACGAAGCCAAGACGCGGCACGTCGTCCAAAGATGCCTCGACAACGGGACGGTTGTCATCTTGAGCACCATTCCGCCACGCACCGGGCGAGCTGAGAAGGCTGCGGAGTTCGCGGAGGCAGTTAGGCGGGTCGCGCGTGACCTGAAGGTGCCCTTGACGGATTATCATGCCGAAATCCTGAAGCGCCGACCAAACGACTGGGATGGCGCAATGGAGAAATTTAGCGAATATGAAGGGTACGACGTGCCGACGCTCATCTCCCGAGATGGCGTTCATCCCTCCAATCCGGGAAAATACAACGGCGATTACTCGGAGGAGGGACTTCGCAGCAACGGATACTGCTTGCGCAACTATCTCGTCCTGACGAAGTACGCCGAAGTGATCCGCAGCGTCCTGAAAAATTGACCCCGCAGTAGTTTCTCCCCTTTCGCGCTGTGCGCCCCTCTCGGCAACGCGGGGTGCTCGACACACCACCCTGGTCGAGAGTCAATCCTCCCTGAAAAGCCCGGAAGAGGTCCTGGGCGGCTACAAAATGAGTAATGGAGGCGGCGGGAATCGAGCCCACACCTACCGATGTTTGTAACTTGTTCTAAGCAAGCATGACATGACTTAAGCTTTTGCGGGAAAATCGCTGAGCGACGGTCAGAATTCATCACAATTCACTTCAATTTATCAGAATTTTGTCCTCAAATGCTCCTGTTTTACTCCCGGGAGGTTCGCTCGACTTTTACAGATATCCTGGCGACGCCAGGAATCTCTCCCAGCCTCAGGCGCGGTTGAAGATTTCGGCTCCTTCTCCCAGCGGGTGTGGCTGTACTTTGGTGGTGTGATGTGGCTGGAGTGGGGGCGGGTGCCAGAGGAAGCGAGAAGGAAGATGGCGACCTGGGCACCCCCCGGTGAACCGGGGGGCTACCAGGAGTGGCGCCGGCTGGAAGCCGGCTGGCGACCCTACCCCGTAGTGACGGCCGCCGCCGAGTGTGAGGGTGGGCTCGTACCGGCCGTGCGGGGAACGGGAAACCCCTGAAATACAGCCACACCCCTCCCAGCTGGGCGCTTGTAAGACATTGCAGCGACAGATGTGCTGCCACGGCTTGCATCTTCCGCTTGGAGTCTTTGTGCTTTCGTTATTTTTCCCGTGATTTTAATGATCTCTTAATGTGTGCTTTGGTTGAATGCGGCAAAAAGGCGGGAGGCTCTGGCCCGAGGCTCTCGTTAGAATGTTCGTGAAATTGGGCCGAAACCAACTACCACAAGCACATCAAAGGAGGTTAGGGAAATGAGGAAACTGTATGCCATTGTCGTCGTGGGCCTATCTGTCGGCGTGCTCTTTTGGGCTTTCGGACCGTTCTGGATCAATGCCAAGGGCAACGAGGCAAAGGTCGGCGTATCGGATCTGCCTGCGGCGGTGCGGGCGGCCTTAGAGAAGGAGGCGCCGAACGGAGAGATTGAGGAAATCGAGAAGGAAGAGAAAGACGGCAAGGTCGTGTACGAAGTTGATGTCAAGATTGAGGGCAAGGAACTCGAACTGAAGATCGCCGCCGACGGAACAGTGCTCAAGAAAGAAGCCGAGGAGGAAGAAGAGAAGGAGGGCGAGGATCGAGACGAAGAGGACGAAGAGGACGAAGATGAGGGTGTGACGGTTACCCTTGGCGACTTGCCTGACGCGGTCAAAGCCACCTTGAATGGCTTCATAGAGAAAGAGGCCCCGGGCGCGAAGATTGAGGAAATCGAGAAAGAGGTCGAAGACGGCGAGGTCATCTACGATATCGAACTCGAGGCTGGTGACAAAGACATCGAACTTGAGATCGCCGAAGATGGGACGCTCCTCGAGAAGGAAGTTGCTGTTGACGATGACGACGAGGGCGTGTCCGGCAAAGACGACGATGACGATGATGATGGCGATGATGGCGGTGATGACGATGACGACGATGACGACGAAGACGGTGAATAGAGTGAGGAAAGGAGAGAGACCGAGATAAGGGGCAAAAGCGACTTTCGCATTGGCTTGGCATTAATGAAGCGTACTTGTTCAGGGCTGGCGGGAAAGGAAGTTCCCGGGAGGGCCGGGACTCTCGACAGCCCTTTTTATCGAGGAGGAAGGAGACTGACTATGATGAAAGTGTCATGGGCGCTAATCGCTGTTTGTTTCGGGATTGCGTTGGCCGGAGCGCTGTCCCCCCCGGCGTTTGCGAAAGACAAGACGCACGATCCAATCATCGATCCCAATGATTTTGTGGACGGCGGAGGTAATCCGTTGCCCATCGACAATCCGTATTTTCCCCTTGTGCCCGGTACCACATTCATTTACGAGGCTGAGACGGAGGATGGCCTGGAGGTGAATGAGGTTGAAGTAACCGTTGAAACCAAGGAGATTCTCGACGTCACTTGCACAGTCGTCCTGGACATGGTTTGGGTCGAAGGGGTCCTGACGGAGGAGACGTACGACTGGTATGCTCAGGATAAGGACGGGAACGTCTGGTACTTCGGAGAGGACACGAAGGAGTACGACGAGTCCGGCAACGTTATCAGCACCGAGGGCTCCTGGGAAGCCGACGTGGACGGCGCCAAACCTGGCATCGTAATGGAAGCGAATCCGCAGCCGGGTGACTCGTACCGCCAGGAGTATTACGAAGATGTGGCGGAGGACATGGCGAAGGTTCTCAGGCTCAACGCGTCGGTCTCGGTTCCCTACGGCGAGTTCGAGGATTGCCTGAAGACGAAAGAATGGACCCCGCTTGATCGAGGGGTTGTTGAGCATAAGTACTACGCCTGGGGTGTCGGTCTTGTTCTGGTGACCGAACTCAAAGGGAAATCCGTGCGGGTGGAACTTGTGGAGATTACGACTGACTGAGGCGAAGAAGGGTGGCCTACGTCCCGGTCGCATAGGGGGCAGGGGCTCAGTGTCGTAATGCGCCCGAGGTCGAGCCGAGGAGGCGGACAGATGCGTTGCCAACCAGAGGGTCGAAACAAAGCCGGAGGTGTGTTATAGTATCAACATAATGCAGAAGCGCAATCGTAATGCTGTCGTCATGAAACCGGGTGTCTGAACGGAAAGGAAATCCTCAAAGCTCCGGTGAAACCGGGAAGCCCCCTGACGGAGAACCACCAATGCTCAGGGAAGAGATGTCAAAGCAAGGATCGTTTCTGTTCAGGTGGAGGAGCTATCTGCCACTCCTCGGCCTGCCGCTTGTTCTTCTTGCGATGAGGAGTTTCGGTTATCCTTTCGGTTCGCACTTGTACGACACGCTTTGGGACCTTTTCTCGTTCGCCGTTTCCTTTTCAGGCCTCGCGATTCGCGCCCTGACCGTTGGATTTGTGCCCCCGGGAACATCAGGAAGAAACACGAAGTGCCAGAAAGCGACAAGGCTGAATACGACCGGGGCGTATTCTCTCGTGAGGCATCCGCTGTATCTGGGCAACTTTGTTATCGTGGTGGGAGCGAGCCTCTTCGTAAGGAACTTTTGGCTTTCGCTTGTGGTGGTCCTGGGGTTCGCCCTGTACTATGAGCGTATCATCTCTGCGGAGGAGTCTTTCCTTCTTGAGAAGTTTGGCAAGGAATTCACTGAGTGGGCGCGCGGGACTCCTTTGATCATCCCCTCTTTCAGGAACTGGAACTCCCCCGACCGCCCCTTCGATTGGAGAATGGTACTGAGGAGGGAGCACTCCGGTTTTTTTGGCATCGTGGCGACCTTCGTCTTTCTGGAAATCTTCGGCGATTATATTATTCATCGGCGCTTCACAATTGACCCGGTTTGGGGTGCCATTTTCGCCATCGGCCTGGTCGTCTTTCTCTCTCTCGTGTTTCTGAAAAAGAAGACCAAAGTGCTCAGCCCACGCTACGAATGTCCTCGGCAACCGTAGGAGGCGGGGTGACGCTGCTTTCCGCGGACCATAAGGCACTGTCATCGGCGGGCCCTTTTCGGGGAGAAGTCCGTCTCTCTCAGGGAAGACGGAATGCCACCGGCAGGTGCTGGTCCATCAAGCAGGAGAGAAGATGCGTCTTCTCATCGTAGAAGATAACAGGATGCTCGCCAAATCCCTCCGTCAGGGGTTCCAGGAGGAGGGGTTCGCCGTTGACGTGGCGGCGGACGGGGAGGAGGGATTGTGGTGTGCCGAGTCGAATCCCTACGATGTCGTCGTGCTCGACCTCACCTTGCCGAAGCTCGACGGACTGGAACTCCTCCGGCAAATCAGAAAGCTCGGTATTGCCTCTCACGTCATCTGCCTCACCGCAAGGGGGGCAACGGAGGATAAAGTGCATGCACTGAACCTGGGCGCAGACGATTACCTTGCGAAGCCCTTCGCCTTCGAGGAGCTCCTGGCGAGAGTGCGTTCGCTATGCCGGCGCGCCTATCAGAAGAAGGACCCTGTCATCCGCGTCGCAGACCTGGAGGTCAATACGGCTTCCAGAACCGTTCGCAGAGGCGGAAGGTTTATCCAGTTATCAGCGCGTGAATATGCGTTGCTTGAGTTCCTGGCTTTTCATGTTGGCGAGGTTGTCTCCAGAACGATGATCTGGGACCATCTCTACGATTTCGCGGACGAGTCCACCAGCAACGTCGTGGATGTCCACGTCTGCCTTCTCCGGAAAAAAATAGACGGTGGAAGCCGTCGCCCTCTCATTCATACTC
>CAZFAP010000207.1:0-7387 GCA_964516325.1 uncultured Verrucomicrobiota bacterium | reverse complement strand
TCCTGGGTGTTCCCCAACAAATCATCCGACCGAAGAAAACCGCCATCACAAATGCGCAAATGTAGTGACTGAAAAACAGAGCTTCTCCTCTATGACTCACTACAAAGTGCGGAAGTCGGGGTAACAAACGCAGGGATGAGAGGTTCCCTGGGTGCAAGAGGCGCGATCCCCATGCCGCCTCCGACGAGGATCGGTCTTGAGGAGCCTTCGATTCTGAATCCGTTGCCGAGCGGACCAACTATTTCCAGCCAACCTCCTCGATGCGCCTGCGAAAGGATTCGAGTCCCTTTTCCAACCACGTCGAAAAGGAGCTCGATGCGAGCGCCGTCAACGTTGCAGAAGCTGAAGGGGCGGCTGAGAAGATATTCCCACGAGGGGCTTACCAGCCTGACCATGAGGAACTGCCCCGGTCGCGCTTCCCGGGCAATCTCTCCGCACTCGAAGGTGAGCCTGAAGTATTTCTCCGAGATTTTTCCTATCGAGAGGGGCTTAACCCGTCGGCAATGCATGGCTAATGTCCTGAACCTGTCCAGAGGTCCGCTGAGAATTCATATTAAGGTCGCGCCCGGAACGAGGCAACGAATTTTTCCGGCGTGCCAGCGCCAGGAGAAAGAAACCCTGCCCGGAAAGTGGACAATTCGCGTGGTGCGCTCTGGCACACGAACAAATTTGTTCCACGGGGGAGACCATGGTTTGCGTTCGACTGATGCGGGCGAGATACAGGGGATTAGACGTTCGGTGGACCGTATGCCACTCTGAGCGCAGCTCCGCCAGTTTTTCGTAAGCCCTGTGGGAATCGCGCCCAGAAAAGGCGCCGCTGACACCAGGTCTTCCCCACTGCCATTTCCTGCGAATTTTCACCCATTTGTGTTTCGAGACTGGCAGTATTCTTGCTCACCCTCCCGCCCATAGTTCAGTCAGCGCGCGATTCGTCACATTTTAGTGCCACAGATCGCTGTGGCGAGTGACCGGGGCCGGCGCTGTATTCACGCGGCCGGAAGGTCGCACCTCCCAGGTCACAAGCTCAAAAATCAACCAAAAGAGTCGCCGGGGGAAACTATGCGCGATCGTGCCGTGGCATCGGCTGCCGTGGGTGTCTCATTGCTCCTGGCAGGCAACGTGTGCTATTCGGACCCTTTTGCATTCCAGGATGGCTTCGAGGGGTACTCGAATAACACTGAGTTGAGGGCCGTTTGGGACCCGGATACGTCCATCTTCCTCGGACGTGGCGGCGGGAACCAGTATCTCCGGCGCCGGGTGAGCGCCGGGGCCAGCCAACGAGCCAACGTCTGGGTCCTCCCGGTTGGCGATTTGACGGGGGATGATCTTGCGGTTGACGTCCGGTGCACGGCAGTGAACTCGGGCTGGGGGTACTTCTACGTCCGGCAGGGAACCACCAATTTCAGGTCAATCACGGGCTATCAATTGAGCACAGGAATGGACTGGGCAACCCTGACCCTTGCCGACATCGTGCCGGAGGACTTTGTGAGCTTCGGTGGGGGCAGCCGCAGGCCAAACCTGGCAAACGTGAGCCGGTTGGGGGTGACCTTCTGGGTCAACACGTCCGGGCTCGGCACACAATACATGGAAGCCGACAACTTCGTGGTGACGTCGGAACCATCGGTCCTCTTGACGTTGGGTGCCCCGTCACTTTTCCTCACGTGGCAAATCCGGAGGCGCTGGGCACGCCAGACAGGCAGTTCGCGGCGCGAGGCGCCCACGCCAGCTCCGTGGAGGGGACCTGGAGGTTGAGCGAGAGATGGACCAGGAGTTCTTTTAGTGACGAGGATTTGGCCTTGCTCGATTCGGCAAAAGGACAAGCGCGCGAACAAAACAAAAGAGAAAGGGGGTGAAAAGGAATGAAAAAGGTACTGATCGGCTTGACGGCTGCCGCCCTGGCACTGGGGTTAGCCGGGACCGCGGCCGCGGCCACGAGTGCCTCACAGGTGACAGTGATGGTTCCTCTGTTCGACCTGCTGTCAGTGACCAATTCCGCCGGGATCACGCTGAGCGCTTCGGTAGGCGATTCCGAGATGACGGGCAGCGACAATAGCGCCACGCTCTGGTATCTCCATACCGGCAGCAATCAAAAGAAGATCACGGCGGAAGTGACGACGGACCCGAGCGGGACCGACGACATCACGCTGACGGCTCAGGTCGCCGATGGTAGCGGTCAACAGACCATCTACAGCTCCGGGACGGCGACCGCCGCAAAAGATGTGTACACGAACATCTCCCGTGGGATTTTGCGGAACAAGACCGTCACGTACACCGCGGCTGCGACGACTACTGAAGCCGGCGCTTATGCGTTTGTGGTGACTTTCACGAGTACGGACCAGTAGAGGGAGTCAGCCATGTGCGGGGAGGCCGGAGGGGGCCGAAAGGCCCCCTGCCCGGTCCTTCAGATTGAGGTGTGATTGTTCAGCATCGTCGGGAGAAGTTGAATTGAGAAACGTACTTAACCTCGCCATTTCAGCCATGTTGGTCGGGTCGGTTATTGCGTACCCGCGAAGCGCAGAGGGGGTGTCCGTTGCGATTATCGGGGGCTGGAACACGACGGTCGGGGTGAGCGACCTGACGGAGCGCTCGGGCGGTGCCCCGAAGTCATTAGATGTTGCGGGCGGACAACTCCGGAGCGGCTGCCGAAGCGCTCCTGACCAGATGCGATTGGAGGTTTCGGGTTCGAGAGGCAGATGGAAGGTCCATGTTCGAAAGGGGGATGGGGACTGGCCAGACGCTTTCGTATTGAAGCTTCGGAAAACGTCGGGCACAGGGAGCCAAATGGTAGTCGTGGGAGATGCGGACAAGGAGTTTTTCTGCGGCGTCGGAGATGGCGTTCACAACGTGCAGGTCATTCTGGAGGGGGCGTCCGCGGCGATTCCGGCTGGGACATACACGACAACGCTGGTTTTCACGGTAACTGATGAGTGAAGGAGTGAACAAAGGAATGAGTGAGACGAATGCGAGAAGGAGCTACCGGGGTGGGTGGCTGTTGGGATTGCTCATGCTGCCCTCTGTCGTCGCTGCGCTGGTAAATCACGCGGAGGCAGTCATGGCGGTGGTGGGAGGGTTGACTCGCGAGACAACGTCGAAGTGCGGGGACACGTACCGAGGTGTCGTTGTGATGAAGAACGACGGCGAGGAGCCGCAAGAGGCCAAAATCTACCAGACGGATTACTCGTTTAGCTGCGAGGGAACAACCCTGTACGGGGAGCCGGGCAAATCGGAACGATCCAATGCGGACTGGGTCACGTTCAGTCCGAGCAGGCTGACGATCCCCCCGAAAGGATCGGCCGCGGTGGATTACCGGGTTGAGGTTCCGGGCGACAAAACGATGAGAGGGACTTACTGGAGCATGCTCATGGTGGAGCTTATCGGGAAAGACTCGCCAGAAGCAACCCAGGGGCTGGGCGAGGGGGACGTCGCTGTGGGCATTCGGAAAGTCACGCGGTTGGGGATCCAGATCGTGACGCATATCGAGGACACCGGCAAGCCCAGACCGTATTTTCTGAGGACAAAGCTGGTCACGAGAGAGGGAGGCATGAGGGTCTTGCAGGTGGATATGGAAAACAGGGGTGAGCGATGGATGACGCCGGTCGTCTGGGCGGAACCGTACGACGAGGAAGGACGGGGACTCGGCAGGTTCGATGGCGGAAGGAAGCGTATCTTCCCGGCGACTTCGGTGCGGTACGAGGTGGACCTGAGCGATCTGCCGGAAGGCAATTACAAAGTCCTGGTGGTGGCGGATGCTGGCAACGACCAGGTTTTCGGGGCGAACTACACGTTGAGGCTTCAGAAGCCGCGGAGCGGAGAGTAGCGCAATCGTGGACAACAACTGGGCACTTCTTCTTACTGGTGCCTGCATTTTTGCCAACCTGTCCGCTCAGGCTGCAGAGAGCGGTGTCGCGGTCAGCCTGCCGAACGGGCCGGTTATCGAAGTTAAACCCAGGGAGGTGGCCACGGCAGCGTTTCGCGTGACGAATAACGGTGGCGAGAAACGTCAGCTCGGCGGACGAGTGATCCTGCCGGGGGGATGGCGTGCTCTCACCGAAGAAGTGCCTTTTGAGATCGGCCCAGGAGAAACTGACATAAGGCTGTTAAGCTTCTTCGTTCCGCTCGAATCCCCGCCCGCAAACTACGAGGTCGCCTACTCTGCCACCGATGCCGCCGCTGGTCTTGTCCTGGACACGGGCGTCGTTACCGCGGTAGTGCTGCCTTTTGCGAGATTGGACACGAAGTTGCTGCGGGCCCCAGACTATGTCGTCGCAGGGGAAGATTACCGGGCGTCTTTTCTCGTCGTGAACCATGGCAACTGCGCGTCCTCAATCACTGTGAAGGTCCAGAGCAGCGACAGTTTTCCCGCCGAAGCGGTCCCCGAGACGCTCGAACTTGAGCCCAAGCAATCGAGGGAAATCACAGTGACCGTGAAGACCCATCCGGATTTGCGACGAGAACTCACGCATCGGTTGGAGTTGAAGGTAACGGGACTTGAAGGTGATACCGAGAAGGTCCTGGCGTCCGCGAAGAGCTCGGTCGAGGTTGTCCCGCAGGTGGCGGGCATAGAAGACCCTTTTCATCGGCTGCCGGCGAGAGTCGTTTTTCGGGGAATATCAGAAAGCGGAGCGCGAAGGGAGCACAGTTTCCAGGGTGACTTCCTGGGCTCAGGAACACTCGATGATGAGGGCAAAAAGCGGATTGATTTTCTCTTTCGCGGACCGGATACCGAGGAGTGGTCCACGTTTTCTGAGCGAGACGAGTACCGGGTGAGCTATCAAACGGACAACTATCAGGTGCGCCTGGGGGACCAGGTCTATTCTCTTTCGCCTCTGACCGAATGGTATCGCTACGGCTGCGGGGCAGATGTGCAGTTCAACACGGACAGGTTCACGGTGGGTGGATACCGGCAGGAAACGCGATGGTTTGAACCCAGAGAGGAACAAAGCGCGGGGCATCTCAGCTACCGGATGGGCGACAAATACGAGGTGGGGGTCAACTACCTGAAAAAAAGCGCAGATGCCTGGGTGTCGCGAGGGGGCAGCGGCGATATTGTCAGCCTGGAAGGCTTGTTCCGTCCGTCTGATCGAATTGGCGTGGAGGCGGAATATGCGGTAGGGAACGATGACGCGCAACAAGGCAGCGGAGACGATGATGCGTACCGGCTCAAGGTTGACGGGCATGAGAAATGGATTTCCTACCAACTGGAGACTGTGCACGCGCAACCGGATTGTCCGGGCTATTACCGAGACCTTGACTTCAAGGCTGCGAGAGTAAGCATTCCGATCTGGGATTCTCTTCGGCTCAACGCGCACTTCAGGGACCAGCAGCAAAACCTTGACCGGAACCCCACCTTTCATTCGGCACTTCACAGCCAGCATCGCCAGGTCGGATTCTCCTACAGGCTCGGACGAGACACAAACGTTTTTCTGGACTACCGAAGTCGGTTGCTGGAAGACCTTCTACCGGAGCCGGAATACGACTCCCGCGAGGACACCCTCGGGGTGGCTCTTGGACAGCAATTCAAAAGATTCAGCCTGTGGGTTTCGGCGGAAGGGGGAGAAAAGACGGACAGGCTGACCGATGAGGGTGGTGCCTCCGGGTCAGTGCAGAGATACTCGCTGTCAGCGCTGGTAAACCCAACTCTCAATCAGTCGTACCGGGCTTACATTCAGCTGGACGATGACGGGCTCTTCGGTGGGAATGAAAACCGCATAACAGGGGGGCTAAATGCCTCTTTCCGGCTGGGCGGAAGCACGCTGCTCTCTGCCAATTACCAGAGGAGTCAGTACACCGGGCTAATGGACCGGACGCGCGACCAATTTGACGTCGCACTTGGTCATACGTTTGCGAACGAGCACGAACTCATGGTGCGCGGACGTTACGCGATGTACGGCGACGGTGAGCGCGAGGACGAAGCTGCCGTCATCGTGCAGTATGGCATCCCGTTCGGTCTGCCGGTGAGTCGCAAGACGAAAATGGGGGTGCTGGAGGGCCGGGTTTACAACGTTGAGAACAGCCAACGGGGGCTGCCGCGGGTTATCGTCAGGCTCAACGAACTGACCACCGTGACGGATGCAAAGGGGAACTTCACTTTCGGTTCTCTGGAGCCGGGGAGATACTATCTCATGGTTGACAAAGCAGGCGTCGGCTTGGAGACGGTCACAGTGCAAAAAAGTCCTGTTGAAGTGAACGTGCGGGCCGGGAAGAGAAATCGGATGGATGTGCCGGTGACCCGCGGCGCAAGCGTGAAGGGGAGGGTTGTCGTGTGCGGGCTGGCCGGTGAGGGCCCCGGAAACAGAACAATCGCACGCCATGCTCGGGCGGTCAAGAGCATCTCCGGGGAAGAAGCTGCCGCGAGGGAGCCGGAAAACGGGGCAATTTCAGGGGGCGCCGACCAGAGCGAGACGGTTGACCTCGACGCTCTCGCAAACGTTCTGGTCGAGCTTAGCTGCTCGTCGGAGACGGTGCGGCGGTTTACGGACAGAAAGGGGCGATTCCTGTTCGAGGACGTGCGACCGGGCGTCTGGACGTTGAGAGTCGTGGGGGGTGAGCTGCCTGAGCACTATCGGTGGGAGAAGGAGGATTTCACATTTGAGCTGCGGCCGGGCGACGAGCAAGAAGTCCTGCTGAGGGCGCTGCCTGAAGGACGGCGCATCCAGATCATCGAAGCCGGCAACGTCATACAGGAGGGGGAGTAAAGGGAAGGGGCTGGTTTCCGGCGCCGAAGCGAGTTCGGAGTCGCGCGGGCTGCGCGCCGCGGCTCCCAAAGGAGAACCCGGCGGCTCATGAGCGGGGGCAAAGGGGATTCGCGGGGCGCGGGCCCGGAGCCAGCCGCTGTGTGTCGCATGCTGCCATCGTCGCCAGAGTGTTCCCGTCGCTCTCCTTCCGGTCGCTGCCACACCTCACGCGGCAGGCCAAACCCATATCTCCTCGAATCACGCCGGATTTGTCTCTCAATCAAGTATCCGCCAGCGAACCGATCTTCCGCATGACGGGGGTGCGGCTGATACTTCTCGGCGAGTTGAGGGGGCGTGGCCCCGCCTGCCCTTGGGCAACGGCCAGCGCAGGGCGGTGCCCAGACAGGTTGAGATATGGCGAACCGAGGACGATGGAGATGGAGAGAGAAGGGAAGGGACATGGAGAAGGAGCGATATTGGCGGAGGGTGATTGCAGAGGCGCGGAGTGGGGTATCGGTTCGCCAGTTCTGCCCCGCCCTGGGCGGGGAGGCTGAAAGAAAGTCAACTCTGCCGGTTCGTGGAGGGATTTCTGCACAGGTATCAAAGGGAGGAAGAGGAAGGGGCGGCAACGTCAGCCATCAGGTGCGCCAGTTGGCGTCGCCTGCATGGCATGGTTGGCCTCTCTGTTTGTCTCAAGTTCCGCGACCAGGCAT
>CAZFAP010000206.1:0-7440 GCA_964516325.1 uncultured Verrucomicrobiota bacterium | reverse complement strand
CTTCCCCTGGCGCCCGCCCCCCACTCCAGCCAGATCACACCACTAAGGTACAGCCACACCCGTTTCCACCTTCTTCTTGACATTTTCACCGGCCAGGGGCTATACATAACTCACTGTGGCATCACCCCGATTGGTGGCATGGCACGTCCATCATACCGCTCCCCGGTGAAACGGTCGCTTGGGTCCCAGCCTGCGTTCTGTGGGCGGCACGATGCCCTGCGCGTCTGCGTACAGTCGGCCCACCGTCCGGAAATGCCCGGCGACGCAAACGCAAGATGAAAACGCACGCCGAAGCGTGGTCGCGTTCGGCGTTTTTTGATGTCGCGGCTCAGAAATGTCGTGAACCAACAAGAATCGGAACGGAGGTTTCGTTAGCCGCCATGCGATTGGAGCAAGAAGGCAGACAACTCATTCTTCACACCGAAGGCACGATTTGCACGACGGGTCGCGAGCTGATCCACAGCGACGTGTTTGAGCAGATTGTTGCTCTCTATGCCGAGCAGCTTCACGAGCATGACTCCCCTTTCCTCGACCTCTTTCCGGGAATTCGAGAAGGCCGGACCGACGAGGCGGTAACACTCCTTCGGGTCCTTGCAGGAAGCCCTGTGGAGGAGGTGGCGAAATTCTTTCCCGGCGCAGATAGGTTTCTCGAGCCTCGCAACAGAAGGTCTCTGCATCAGTTCGTCGAAGGGCTTTACGATTTCTGGCGCCATTTTGAAAGGTTCATGGTTTTGCACTCCGAGCCGGGTCCGAGCAGTTTCGACCGCCGCCCCTACCGTTCCTTCAACGCGACGCTCGAGGAACTCGTTCACCTTGCGCGAGCCGTCTATCGCGATGTCTGCGAGAACATCACGGGCGATCACCCGCGCATCTACCGTCAGGTTGCGCTCGGCTGCAACATCGGCGTCATCGCCGTGCCCAAGCCGTGCAAACTGCCGCCGGAGTACAGGGACATCCTGGGAGCGGTTTCGTTCATCCGCCACGTCTGGATCACGCCGCCGCTCATCCTCGACCCGCCGATGAATAGGCGAACCGGGCAGTTTCGGAAAGTCCCGTCAAATCCCTTACAGGGGCTAAGGCTTAGCCGAGACGAATGGCTCTGCTATCCAGCGCAAGTCGGAGCGCTCGTCATCTTCATTTACTTCCACCAGCGATTCATGGGGCTGGGCTGCTCGCTCGCCAATCTCTTCGAGCTGGCCACCGACGAGCAAATCGCCCACGGCCCCGACGCCGTCTATGCGTTTGGCGTCCCGCCCGAGGCTCTATTGAGCTTCGGCGGCTTCCCGACCGTTTTCTTCGACGACGCGCCAAATCATCTCCTGGTCGCCGCCGTGCCCGCGGAAGACCGATTCGGCTACTTCGGCTACGTCAAAAAGATGACCCTCACGCTTCACAACATCGCCATGATGGAGCGAGGGCGGATGCCCTTCCACGGCGCCATGGTTCACATTTCCGTCAAGCACGGCGCCGCCGCCAACATCGTCATCATCGGTGACACAGGCGCGGGGAAATCCGAGACCCTGGAAGCCTTCCGCGTTCTCGCGAAAGACTACATCCGAGAGCTTCGCATCATCGCCGACGACATGGGCTCCGTCGAAATCGCGGACGACGGACGCCTCCGCGGGTACGGCACCGAAACCGGAGCCTTCATTCGCCTCGACGACCTCCAGCAGGGATACGCCTTCGAGCAAATCTCTCGCGCCATCATCATGAGCCCGCAAAAAGTCAACGCCCGCGTCGTTCTCCCAGTAACCACCCTCGACGAGGTTCTCCACGGCTACCCGCTTGACATGCTCCTCTACGCCAATAACTACGAGGAGGTGGACGACGATCACCCCATCATCGAGCGGTTCAACACGCCCGAAGAAGCGCTCCGCGTTTTCCGAGAAGGCGCAGTGATGAGCAAAGGGACGACAACCTCCAGCGGGCTGGTTCACACCTACTTCGCAAACATATTCGGACCGCCGGAATACCGCGAGCTTCACGAAGGCTTAGCCACAAAGGCGTTCCGCGCTGCCTTTCAATCGGCCGTGTTCGTCGGGCAGATGCGAACGAGATTGGGCATTCCCGGTTACGAGACTAAGGGTCCCGAAGAGGCTGCCAAATGCCTGCTTCTGTTGATTTCCGAGATGACAAGAGGGTAGGGAAGTGGGCTTAGACTGGTCTTTGGGTCGCCGGCGTGGACCGCCTGCCTTTGTGAGTATTTGTACGGGCTCCCCGTGCTGCTAAGCGCCCGGGTGCATGGCCAGATGCTTGTCGTGGGGCCCGCGCCACTCACTTAGCGGTCCGCGCCTTACTGACGAATCAAAAGCGTCGTTTCCACCATTTCGATATTGTCCCAGTTGCTGTTTCCGAGATGGTACTTCGCATCAGCAAGGCGAACGTGCTTCACCGGCGGGCGGATCGGCCCGAGGTCCAATTTGTCGCGCTGTTCTTGGATGATCCGCTCGCACACGGCATCCACGGCGACGGGGTCATCGGAGACCAACAGCCCTTTATATGCCCAGAGGTAAGCGGGATTCACCTGCGGACCGCCCTGGCACAGAGGACGCAACGCATCCACAATCACCAGCCGGCATTTGCCCCGGATGACCGCCATCGCGTTAAACATGCAGCACTCCGCGCCGCTATCCGCGTGAATCGCATAGCTCACTCCCTTCTCGTCGGAGGGATGGAGACCGCCCACTGCCCCGACCCAATTCTTCAGCGCAACCGCAATGCCCGCCAACCAATGAGCCTTTACTCCGGGGACATTGATGAGCGCCGTGCACTTCTCCGTGATTATCTTGCTTACGTGCGTTTTTGGGTCGTAGCCAAAACGGAGTTTTCTCGTCTCAACCCCTTCCATTCCGATCCCCGCATTATCTCGATCCCAGACGATGATGTTCTCGTCTTTGACGCCGATGTCGAGAAGCCGCACGACAATCCCGCGAACGACCTCCGGGTGCGTCGCATTCATCATGACATTCGTCTTTACGCCGACGGTGTCCAAGGGCTTGATGTACTTAGACCACGCGGCGTTAGGGCTGGACTCGCCCGAAAAGCGCATGATGGCAGCATCGAGCATCCTTTGGACCACTTCCGGCGACGGGTGACCGCTCGCGTCTGACGCATCGTCGCTGCGGACAACAACTACCCGGCTTTTCTCGACCGGTTTGCTCTCCTCTGCTGAGACGGCTCTCGCGCCAATGACCGCGCCGACCGCCGCCGAGCTCCCTCGTATGATGAACTGCCTGCGACTCAACTTCTTCATCTTGTCCTCCACGAGATTTCCATCGTTTTGGTCATCATATCAAGCATGCCACCCTCACGCCCACCGCTGGATGAGGGACCTACTGCTTCGGCATTCTCAGAAGTCGGAAGCCGACCGTGCTATTTCGATCGTCGGGCAAACCGCTGCCGCGATACGCGGACCGGCACTGCTCCGCTGAGTCGTAAATTCCCCCGCCGCGAATGACCTTCCGGGTGCCCGAGGGCGGCCCCTGCGGGTCGGTCTCCGGACTATTGGGATAATAGTTCTTGTCGTACCAGTTCTGGCACCACTCCCACACGTTCCCGTGCATGTCGTACAGTTCCCATGCGTTGGGGTGCGCCGTGCCGACCGGATGTGTCCTATGCGATGAGCCGATGTCGTACCACGCCACCGCCCTCAGCGTTCTTCCCGCGAAATCGCCGGTTGTCCCCGCCCGGCATGCGTATTCCCACTCCGGCTCCGTCGGGAGACGGTAAGTGGAAGTCGTGTCTTGCGAGTTCAGCCGCTCGATGAATTTCTGCACATCTTGCCAAGAGACGTTTTCTACCGGATTCCGCAGGGAATTCGCTCGAGGTGTCGCCTCCTTGAAATGAGACGGGTTGTCTCCCATGACCCTGGACCATTCCTCCTGGGTCACCTCGTATTTTCCGATGTAGAACGGGCGGCTAATGCTCACCTTGTGAAGCGGCAGTTCATCCCGGTTTGCGGAATCCATGAAATCCTCGTGTTCGTTCCGTTCCGTCGAGGGGTCGTCCGTCGGGGCAGCCGTTCCCATCACGAAACTTCCCGCAGGAACGAGCACGAACTCCATCCCCAACGTGTTCGTGAACGTTGGCGGAAGAGATTCGTCTTTGCCTGCGCCCAGTCCCACCAGAAACGACTTCAGAAAAGCCTCTCCGTCGGCGGTCGGATTGATGAGAAGGACGGTATAGACGCCGCGCAGCACAAAAAGCACCTCTCCTTCGTAACGGCTCGACCCGAGGAACGCATTCGACCCCAGTCCCGGCGCCGAACTGACCTTCCCCGATTTGCGGAAATGCTCCTCCAGTCGTCTCGTCTGCTCTCGGGCTTGCTCCTCGGTCGCTGTCTGGGACAGGACAAGGTTGCTCTCTTTCCCTCCCGGCGCATAGGTTGCCATGTAAGCCGGCGCCAAAAACTCGTGCCCCAGCGGCGCCCGTCGCACGAACTTCTCCCCATGCGGCTTTTTGTTTTCCGTCGGGAAGAGCGCGAAAACATCGGGCAACGATTTGCCCGTTTTGATTCGGTCCGAGACGCCTTGCGCGAGGGCTTCCAGCACCCCTGCTATCCCGGCGTACTTGTTGAGCACCGACATCTTGACGTAATACGGACCCTGGCAGAAATTCAGTCCCCAATCGGCGCCATAGCCCTCCGCCCCGATCAAGAGAAAATCGGATTCGGCAGAGCGCTCCGAAGCGTACATGCCAAAGGCGTTCTCTGTCTTCCCCATGTCATAGATGTCGAGCGTCACAGCCGCCTCTTTCACCGTGTAATCCTGGTGGATCAATGCAGCAAAGTCGTACATGTGAAAGGCATCTGCCGCGCCATTGATATATTCGTAGAGGTCCGTGCCGTAGAACGTCGGCTGCCCCATCGCCTCAAGCCCCAGCTTGTTTGCGTCGGGAAGAAGACCGTGCAGCTTCTCTTTCGTTTGCGACGGAACCGCTGCCGTCTGCTTACTTTTCTCGTCGGCGGCCCCGCCGCCAGCTTCTCCGGCAAACAATGTCGAAGCAAGCTCACCAACAAGCATCAGAGCGAGAAGGATCGCCATCGCTTTCATAGTCTCTGTCACGCTCCCTTCCTGACATCCTCGTCGCCGCTTCTCAAACCGGCGCCAGAACCTAATGGGACCAGGTCGGCAAATAACGCACGTGCGGCATCGAGCCGCTCGACAATCTTTATCTCGTTCGCGCAAACCCTCTCGCATTTTCTGCAAACAGCGCACTCGGGCGTTCCGCGCTTCTCGACGGGGATGCTATGATACGTCAAGCAAGCTCTGTGAACATCGCCCAACTGTCGGTAATAGTATTCCTTGCAGCGCAGCACGGTGGAAATCTCCATCCCCAGCGGGCAGGCGCGTTTGCATTCGTCGCACGTCATGCACATGCTCGCCCGATTCTCCCTTGCGTACCGGTTCAATGCCTCCTCCTCCGCCGTCGTCAGCGTCTCCCACAAAGCCTTGCGGTAGGCGTCAACCATGTTGAACGACCGCATGATTTTCATGAACGTCGTTACCGCAGGGCTGTGCCACAGCTTCTTGACAAACGGCAGTTGCAGATTGACATCGTCAATCCCGAAGGCGCCTTTGATCGCAATCACCCCCACGCCCTTCTCCTGCGCCGTCCGAAGCACCTCCTCCATCGCCTCGAAGTTCGCCTGATTGATGATGGGCATCACCACCGTGTACATCCCGCTTTGAATCCCCGCCGCAGTCGCGTTTCTCACGTCCCCGTGGCTTGTCAGCCCTCCAAAACGCACCTTCCCCTTTTGCCGATACCGCTCCAGCGCGTCCAGAATCTTCGGCTCGCTCGCAGCCGAGCGACCGTGCCGATTGAACATCAGAAAGTCCACGTAGTCCGTGTCCAGAAGTTTCAACGCATCATCAATATGCCGGAACTCATCCTTGATGGCGACGTACACTTTGTCCCGTCGGCCTTTCAGAACCTTTCCGAGGTTCTTGGTGGATTGCCCATTCTCATAATTGATGCACGTATGAACCAGATTCACCCCCAGGTCTATCGCATACGAGTACACGGGTTCCGAGACGACTCCTCCGCCCAGGCCCATGACCGAAAAGTACATCTCGGTGTTGCCGACCCGGCGGTACTTCATTTCAGGCTTATAGTTCAGAATCTTCTTGGTGTCCGGCGCCTGATCGGCAGGTTGGGCTGACGACGGTAACCCGTGTGCCATCCCCGCCATCAGCGTCGCTAACGTCCCTCCTCGTATGAATGTTCTGCGGTCCATCTTCGCTCTCTCCTCCGGCATGCCTCACGGCTCCTTTCTTCTCATGACTTCACGGTCGGATCGGCTCTGCTGGGAGCGCATGCGGCGACCTGCGCCGTCATTGACCCGCGTGAAACAGGAGCACCCAATCGTGCTCGTCCGGCGTGCGAAATGAATTTCCCTCTCCGGCCTTCGCTGCCGTTCTTGATCCATCTCGCGGGTTGAACCACTCCGCTTTTAGACCTTGCTGCGGCAAACCCGGTTTCCACTTTATCTCCGCGCCGACCGGGAAATAAATCACGGCCAGGTCGCCCTTTTCCGATCGGCACGCCGAGATATGGCGGGCCGGGACGTCGTCGAGCGGGACCTGGATAAAGCTGTTGTCCGGGCGAAGCTCCCACCAGGGGATTGACGTGAACAAAGCGGCCATGTGCTTCATCTGATAGCTCCCCGGAAAGTCCATCGCCTTGAACCAGGGCTGCGCGACTCCGGTCCCCCCATGCTCCTGCGGCTCTTTGGGCGAGGTCTCCCAGCTCCACACGCCATGTGCGCCGTAGCTCGACCCCGCCGTCGGAGCATTCAACAAGCTCCAATAAACCGCCCGCCGCACGCTGTAATCGCTATGCCGCTGTCTCGACTGATAGGCGATGTGGTCTTCGTACGGCGGCTCGAGGTTGATCACCGGACGCGTTGGCTTCAATCGCCATTTCTCGGAGGGCGGTCCGGAGTAAATCCACCGAAGCGTATTCGCGTCGTCGCCATGTCCGCTCTGGTAGCCAAACACATTCACCCACTTCTCCTCAGAGAACGCGTCCCAGGGCCACTGCATTCCCTGCGGATGCAGCATCGCCGGAGCATGGTCCTCCGTGTCGAACACGGCGCGTCCGATTCGTTTCCATCGCTCCGCGTTCTCCCGGTAGTAATTACCGTCCCCGGGGAGAACCCACGCGACCTGATTCGCCTGCCAACGTGCCACCATGTATCGCGCGAGCCGGATTGCCTGGTCTTCAGGAAGTTTTCCGGCCAGGTCACTGTGGTTACCAAGCGTCCACAGCAGCACCGGCGCCGCCAGCAGCCCCTTCGCGTTCAGGGCGTGAATCCGCTGATCCATCCGCTGGTAGAAGGCGGGATTGATTTCAATCTTCTCAAAGCCCGTGTACGCGACCATGCCGTCGGCGTCGGTGTATGCGGTTCGCCAATGTGTCGCCACAAACTGCACGCCC
>CAZFAP010000205.1:0-7586 GCA_964516325.1 uncultured Verrucomicrobiota bacterium | reverse complement strand
GTGAATCACTACGCGTCACTGGCTGGATCGGGTGCTCATGCGGCAAGGGTTCGGAACCTTCAGTGAGACAAAGAGGAAGTGAAATGAAAACGTTTAGGTCTCGAACAGCGATCCTCGCGATTTTGCTTCTTCTCGTCGCTGGCGGATGTGTCCGGAAGGAGAAGGGAAAAGAGGGGGAGGAGAAGCCCGCCAAGCCCACCCCGGCGAAGGAAGAGGCCCCCGTCAGCCCGGACGTTCAGGAGAAAGTGGATGCCCTCCTCGCCCCAGCCCGCCAACACGAACTGACCGATTCGGAAAAGGAAGACCTGTTCACGGCTTTTGCCGATTTGCGCGCGACCCCGGCCCTCGTCAACGAGTTGAGAAAGGAGGAGACGGCCGCCAGAAAGACCGTCATCGAAATCCTCGGAAAGCTCCGCGACCCCTCCAGCGTCGGCGTCCTCACCGACCAGCTCAAGCAGAGGCAGGAGGATGTCCGCCGAGCCGCCGCAAAGGTTCTCGGAGAAATTGGCGACCTCAAAGCCGTCCCCGCTCTCATTTCCACGCTCAAAGCTGACAAGAAGAAGCTCGTTCGCGCGGAAGCCGCTATGAGTCTGGGTCTCCTCCGCGCCAGGGACGCGGTAATCCCTCTGATTCAAGCCCTCGACCCGACCAAAGAGAGGAAAAGGTGGGTTCGCCGGAGCGCCGCGGAAGCGCTCGGTTTGATCGGAGATGCTCAGGCGAAAGACCCGCTCATGGACGCCTCGAGCGACGCGGAGAAGGTCGTGCAGGTCGCCGCCATGTTCGGCCTTTTCAAACTCGGCGATACGAAGACCCTCGAGCTTCTGAAGCAGACTGCCAAAGACCCCGACGAGGAGGTGCGGGAGTGGGCAATCCGTGAGCTGGGCTTCGCCGGCGCCACCCAGAGCGCGAAAATCGTCGCAGACACGCTCAAGGACGCGAGCATTTCCGTCCGCCTCAGTGCGGCGGAAGCCCTAGGTAAAATCCCCGGCGAGGAGTCGCTCAATGTACTAATCAGTGCATTTCGGGACCAGGACGTCAAGGTTCGCCTCGCCGTGATTGACTCTTTGACCAGGAGAGGTGTTCCACCTGCCGCGCAGGGCGGCCAAAAACTGTTCGACTCGCTCGCAGAACTCATCAAGAACGAGCCGAACGAGTTCGTCCGGCGAAAAGCTAAGGCCCTCTACGACCTGATTAAAGCCACTCTGCTCCTCGCCCCCTCTCCGTCGTCCTCATCGAGTCTCGCTCCCGAGCCCACGACCTCCCCAGCCGAAACCCCTGCGCGGGAGACGAAGTAGGAATGGAGATTGCCCGCGGACTTCGCGCGGTGTTGTCGCTCGATTTCCAGCGCTCCGTGAGGGGGTTCCCGTCGCAAGGACCATTGACCCTTTGCACGGCGACGCAAACCTCCTGACCTCGCCCGGTCCCCGCTCAGAGTCCTCTCCGGGATTGCCGCACCGGCGACTTCTCTTCCCGCAGAGGTCGCACAATCCGGAAGCCCAGGTAATTTGTCGGCACGAGCCACCATTTGCTCTTCGGTTCCTGAGGGTCCGCTGTCAGCCACACGTCGCGGGAGCAGTCCCGGGCGGCGCATCGCTGGAGAGCCGGCGCCTGCGAGAAGTTCCCACCGCGGATGGCGTGGTTCCTGCCCGTCTCCGGTCCTCTTGGGTCCGGCGGCCACGTGCCGCTGGTGACGGAGCCGTAGTAGTCCGGCTGATACCAGTCGAGACACCACTCGCTCACGTTGCCATGCATGTCGTGGATGCCCCAGGCGTTCGGCTTCTTCGTCGCTATGGGGTGCGTCTCGTACTCGCTGTTGGCCCTGAGCCAGGTGTACTCGCCAAGGTTCGCAGGATCGTCCCCGAAGCAGAAAACTGCTTTGGACCCCGCCCGGCACGCATACTCCCATTCCGCCTCCGTCGGTAGGCGGTACAACTTGCCCGTGACCTTCGACAGCCACATGCAGTACGTCATCGCCGCATGCCAGCTCATCCCAATCGCCGGTTGCTTGCCTCCGCCAAATCCACGGTACGGGTCGCCGTAGGGAGGCGTTGGACCGCTGATGCCGTCAATGTCCTCCTGGGACTCGGGCGTGCCCCGGGGGATGGGCGGGCAGGCATCGCGGAAGGCGTCGTACTCGTCCCACGTTACTTCCACCTTTCCAATCCAGAATGGGCTCAGCGTAACCTCATGCTGCGGCCCTTCGTCCTGTTTTCGTCCGCTCTCCGAATCGGCGCTTCCCATCAGAACGGCGCCGCCGGGGACCGCAATCATCTCGAAACTTATCTTTGTGCCGGGGACAGCCTCGGTGTAGTTGGCGAAATCCGCTGGGGTCGCCGCTGGCGAAGCAGGCGTCGGCTGACTCGACGTCGGCGCCGCTTGGGCCGCCGTTTGTGCTGGTTGAGACGCGGCAGGTTTCTCAACCGTCGCTTCCGGCGATTGCGGATTCTGTCCCGAGCTGCACCCGCAGCAGAGAGCCAGTGCGAGAGTCACTGCAAACAGCGTCGGTGCTTCCCAAAACAGTCTGCCGGCTCTTCTTCGGCGCCCGATGACTTTCTCAAGCACGGTTACCTGCATTCTGGACGGCCGCTCCATTCCCTACGCCCTCCTTTCTTGTCGGTGTGAACAGCGCAAGGTTTTCTTCAGTGCTTCATTTCCATTTCAGCAATTGCGATAGTTTACACGTCATGGGCGGCCGCTTTCAAGCCTGCACCGCGTCGGGGGAGGATTGGTGGAAGGGGCTCGCCTTGCGTTCTTGGCAGGGCTCGTCGTGGGAAGGAGGAGGATTCGGTGGCTGGCGGGAGCCGTGCGGAAAATTCCGCAGGATTTGGCGAAAGTCAGCCACAAGGACCGCTTGATTGATACCGCTGGGGAGAGGAGTTGATCCGATCAGGCTGTCAGGCCGACGGTCAACTCTGATGGCACGGAAATTGTTCCCAACTTCGGGGAGAAGTCCTTCCCGTGGCGTGACGGGGCCACTGTCCAGCCAATGGGATATACCGTGACCGGTCGCTGAACAATGGAATCTAAAACCGCGCACAAAGAATCTGTCGCCGACAGTCCATTTCAACGAACCTTGAGCCAGAGGCTTGCCGCGTTTTCGTGCGCCATTCTCTCGGTCTTGATTTTCTCCGGCGGCGCCCTCGCGGTCCCGTCATGCCCCGAGCCTGTCCTGTACCGCCAGCCCGATGGGACGACGTTCTGGGGGCGTAAAGTCGGCGACGAGCGCCGGCATGTCCTGGAGACGGACGCGGGATATACGATTGTGAAAGACGCTGTCTCCGGCGTCTGGTTCTACGCCATTCGAGCCGCGACGGGAGCGATTGAAAGGTCACCGTTCCTCGTTGGGAAAGCCCTGCCTCAGGAGGTGGGAATCCCAAAGCATTTGAGACCATGGGTCCCTACACGTGAAAGGGAGCCTGGCGACGAAATCCTCTCGCCCTCGCCCGCTTCCGGTGAAGCGATTGATACAGCGAGCGACGGCTCCATCGCTCCGCCTATCGTGCCGGCAGCTCCGAAGATCGTAAAGAACATTGTCATCCTTGCTCGCTTCTCCAACCACACGACCATTTTCACCCGCAGCGGCTTCGATGCCCTCTTCAATGAAATCGGCTACTCCGCGGGCAATGCCTACGGCAGCGTCAAGGATTACTATCGGGAGACTTCCCACGGCCACGTCGAGATTGAAAGCATAGTGTCGGACTGGGTCACCCTTCCGCACGAGGAAGCCTATTACGGAGCTAATGACGCGAACGGCGAGGACGTCAGGCGACAGGAATTGGCGGAGGATTCCATAGCGGCTCTTAATGGCGCCGGCTTCGATTTTTCTCAGGGTGACGGCGACGGAAACGGATATGTTGATATGTTGACCATCATTCATTCCGGGCTGGGCGAGGAGTACTCCGGGAATCCGCCGGAATGCATCTGGTCGTTCATGCGAGACCTCTGGCCCACGGTTTCGGTTGACGGAGTGACCATTCCCACATGTTGCTCGGCTCCGGAGCGGAGGAACGGCAGCACCTCGATCATCCGCATTGGCGTCATCTGCCACGAGCTGGCGCACATCCTCGGACTCCCCGACCTCTATGACACGGACTTTTCCTCGTCGGGAATCGGTGTGTGGGACGTGATGGCAGCGGGCTGCTGGGGCGGGGATATGTACTCGGCGCAGCGCCCTGTCCATTTCTCCGCATGGTCGAAGAAGAAGCTCGGCTGGGTGACGCCGACGGAGATTGACGCTTCGGATTCCCCGGTGACGGTTCCACAAATCGAGCAGACGTCTTGCCCCGTCGTTTACAGGATTTCCTGCGAGATGGGCGACCGCGAGTATCTCCTGGTCGAGAACCGACAGAAGAGAAGCTACGACGCGAACCTGCCTTCCTCCGGGTTGCTGGTCTGGCATATTGACGATAACAAATCGGACAACCGCGATGAGGACACCCATTACATGGTCGGGCTACTCCAGGCGGATGGGATGCGCGACCTCGAGAACGGCTCCGACAGAGGCGACGCCGGCGACCCATTCCCCGGAAGCACGGCCAACCGCTCTCTGACGCCAACGAGCAACCCCTCCAGCGACAGCTACTTCAACGGCGACACCTATATTTCCATGACGAGCATTTCCGACCCGGCCGACGAGATGACCTTCAGTCTCTCCACCCTCGTGAACATTTATTCTCAGGATTTTTCGGGGGGCCTCCCGGCAGACTGGACGGTGGTTGATGGTTACAGCGATGGGTACACCTGGACGGACCAAAATCCTCGCTCGAGAAGCAACCCGAACTGGTCGGGCGTCTTCATGATTGCGGACAGCGCGTGGGCTTTCTTCCGGTCCATGGATGAGGAGCTGTTATCGCCGCTGTTTGATTGCTCGAGCTATTCTCACGTCCGGATACAGTTCAGCCATTGCTTCCGGGCTGCCGGTACTCAGACCGGCGATGTGGACGTTCGGGTCAACGGCGGGCAGTGGCAGAACGTCGCTCGCTATGTCTCCGTCAGCGACGAGGGACTGGAGAGTATTGATATATCGTCCTACGCCGATGGGAATTCGTCGGTGCAGATTCATTGGCACTTCTACGAAGCCCGCAGAGACCAGTACTGGGGAATTGACAATGTCGCGCTGCGTGGTTTGCCGCCCGTCAACGACCCGCCGGAGATATCCATTTCTTCTGTGTCCCAGAGGCGGGATGGTTCCGGTCACGTTGAGGTTTCATTCGTCGGGACAGACCCCGAAAGTGATACCGCAACGTGGGTCATGAGCGATTGCCAGTTCGCGGTGTATCCCTATTCAACCTGGCAGCCCCTCTCTTTCGACAGCGCAGATCCCGAGCATACCGCCGACGAGCCAATGCCGTTGACCGCGGCAGGCGCCGGTTTTGTCGCTGTGATTGACGCACCAAGCTGGAATGGGTCCTATAAGATAAAGCTCCGCGTCACCGACGGCGCGAGCCGGAGCCTTCCGGTTTTCTCCGACGAGTTTGCAGTTGACAATGCGGCGGCTCAGGTCTCAAGCGCCACGCACCTCGCCGACAACACGCCACAATCCGGCGACGCATCTGTAACCGCCAGTTCCTCTTGGTCTGACCTGAACCTCGACGCGACGTGGTTCTCGCTCAAGGTGAACGACGGCGGATGGACTGGTCCCACGGCTGGCTCGCCGGTCGGAAGTGGTTTCCAGTCGGCGACGTTCAATTCGCTGACCATTGATGGCGACGATTACTTGACCGTCAAATCCTATCACGTGGACGCGTTTGGCAATCAGAGCGACGAAAGCGTCAGTGCCGCTTACTATGTCGTCCCTCTTGTGCCTTCTCCTCTGCAGGTGGACAGTCCGACCCCCAGCAGCCTTGTCGTCGCGGTCGTGCCAAATCCAAGCGAGAACGGTGATGTGGATTACGCGGTCTCGTGCACGACTGTTGGAAAGTACGTGGATTGTGCGACGGGCATTTTCGTGAGTTCCCCCGTCTGGGGTAACTACGCTCAATGGAATGGTGACAGCGGGGTAACAGTCTCGGGGCTTTCGTCACATACGACCTATGCGTTCAGGGTAATGGCGGCGAATCCGCAAGACCAGACCGTCCGATCGGATTACAGCGACATCGTTTCGGGCACGACGACGAACACGCCGCCCTATCCACCAGTCGCGGTTGACATCTCGCCTGAATCGCCGGTTACAGCGGATGACTTCGCATGCTCGGTAACTCCTGCAAATCCTCCAGACGCGGATTCGGGCGACACGGTCTCCTACCTGTACACCTGGTCCTGTCCGGGCAAGGGCGATGTCGTGAACGGCCCCAAGACAGAATTGACTGACGCGCTTCCGGCTTCTTCTACGTCCAAGGGTGACACGTGGACATGCACCGTCGAGGCGTACGATGGATTCGCTTACAGCTCGGGCATTCAGGACAGCGTCTATGTCGTGAACTCGCCGCCAGCTATACCGATCGGCGTCAGCATTTCGCCAGATTCCCCGCGAACCGACGACGAGTTGACCTGCGCCATCGAGCCAGCGAGTCCAGCCGACCCCGACGAGGGCGATACGGTTCTCTACACGTACACGTGGAGTTGTCCGGGGAGAGAGACGCTCGTCATCGGCCCTACGTCTGCCCTCTCGGACATCCTTCTGGCGGCGAACACAACGAAAGGAGATGTCTGGACCTGCACCGTCATCGCTGCCGATGGAGAGGCGTTGTCGCCTGAAATCTCAACCGCCGTCGCAGTCCTCAATTCGCCGCCGACGTTGGTCGTGAGCGGCGAGCTGAGCGTCTATCAGTTCACCCCCGTTGACCTCACCATCAAAGCCTCCGACGCCGACGGCGACCCGCTCACCGTAGGTTGCGACGGGGCGCCCGCTGGCTCGACGTTCACCGACTTCGGCGACGGGACTGGAACGTTCCATTGGGTTCCGACCGCGGCGGGCGCCTACAACGCGAATTTCACCGCGGACGACGGCGAAGACCAAACCTCCGAGCCTATCTCGATCAGCGTCGCCCCCATCGAATTCCGCATCGTCTATATCGGTCTCGAGCCAATCCTCGACGAGAGGAAAGCTCTCGCAATCACGTGGTTTGGCGTTCCCGGGGCGGTCTATTCCGTTTACCGCTCTGCGGACCTCGCAACCTGGGAACTCGTCGCGTCCGACTTGGCCCTTCCCCCGGGAAGCGGGCAGGGCGATTGGCTGTCCTACCGCGAAGAACTGGCCGACCCCTCCGCCCCCGTCCTCCACTACCGCATCGGAATGGAGTAGGGTCCGCGGGACTGCTGCCCCCTACTGTTCCCGCTCACTTCAAGAACCCGCTGCACTTGCTGAGTCGCACCAGGGTGTGATCCAGGGGCGTGGCGCT
This sequence comes from uncultured Verrucomicrobiota bacterium, assembly GCA_964516325.1. GTDB lineage: Bacteria > Auribacterota > JABMQX01 > JABMQX01 > JABMQX01 > CAZFAP01. The sequence continues at coordinate 246 of CAZFAP010000205.1, read as the reverse complement.
GGGGGGCATCCTGCCCCCGGCGTGTGGTCGTGGCAGGCGAGACGCCTGCGGTACAGCCCCGCGGCACGCGGGGCGGCGTTACGGCGCCAGCCACTGAGGCACAGGCACATCTCCGAACGTGGGTGTGGCTGTACTTTGGTGGTGTGATCTGGCTGAAGCCCCGCTGAAGCGGGCTGGGAGGGGGAAGATGCCGACCTGGGCACCCCCCGGTGAACCGGGGGGCTAACAGGAGTGGCGCCGGCTGGA
>CAZFAP010000204.1:0-7757 GCA_964516325.1 uncultured Verrucomicrobiota bacterium | reverse complement strand
ACCTCCTGACTTCCATCAAGGTTCTCCAGCCCGCTCTATTTTCCTCCTCCGACGCGGCCAAGTAACGCCGAAGAAAACCGCAAGGCTCCCGTATTGAAAACATTCGCGGGTCTTCTCCATAAATATAGCTCAACTCACCCAGAGCACCAAGCCCAAACCTGAAGGCATTCTCCCGGAGTTGTCTCTTGCTCCCTTCTCGGTCGGTTCCTTGCGGGCCCCGGTGTCTGTGAACCGCGAGGCCTATCATGGGGTTTCTTGACCGCGGATGGCGTGTCTCAACCTTGCCCACCGCACGCCGGTAAAGGTGAACGCCTCATGCGGGCCGGATTTCGCGTTTTTGTCTGTCGAAGACGACCTTCCTGCCGAGGCGATAGGCCGCGTCGCCCAGGATGACCGCGATTCCCTGTTTGTAGCCCATGTCCATATCGGCGTTCGGTCGGCTGCCGCTGCGAACGCAGCCAAGCCAGTTGGCCACGTGCGCCGGCCCGGGGTCTTCCGGGTCCTTCTCCAGAAGGAGCTTTTCGGGGAGGCTGTCGTCAACTCCTTTGCTCGAATAGACCGGGTTGCCCGGATGGTGTCCGAATTGCGTTTGCACGAGTCCCTTCCCGAGCATGAAATAGGTCGTGGTCGTGTTCAATGAGCTGCCGAAGTGAGTCACGAACTGCGTGTAGAACCCTTCTGCGTACTCCAGAATGACCGTAACGTTGTCGGGTGCTGTCCGACGCCGGTCGCTCGTCGGCGCATAGATGCCGCCGAATGCTGTCGCGGCGACGGGGCACTCGCAGCCGGTTACAGCGTGGACGAAGTCGCTGAAGTGGGACATCCATCCGCCGATGGGGCCGCTGGAGAAATCCCGGTAGCCCATCCACGCGGCGTGCTGGTCGGGGTCAAACGGACGATACGGCCTGTCGTGGAGAAACGCTTTCCAGTCGGTCTCTTCCTCCTTCTGAGGTCCCCGGTATCCGTTCCAATAGGGTTCGTAAAGGCTGATGGTCGTTTCAATGCGGAAGATTTTCCCGAGCTTGCCCTCAGCGAAAAACTGCTTTAACGCAGGCGTCCCCGCCGCGCTGCTCCCCTGCGTTCCGTGCTGAATGACAATGCGCGCTTTCTTCACTGCGTCGTAACACTTATTGAGCGATTCGAGGTCCTCCATCAGCGGGGCAATCGGCTTCTCGACATAGACATGCTTTCCCGCCCGCGCTGCGTCGGCAACCTGTCCGCAGTGCTGGTGGTCCGGCGACGCAATGAGGACCGCGTCAATGTCCGACGACTCCAGAAGCTTCCGATAATCGGCGTGCGCCTGCGGCTTGGCGCCGAACGTCCTCTCAATGTGTGTGGTCCACGAATCTCGTTGTTGCCCCCACACGTCGCAAATCGCCGCCACCGTCGCGTTCGCGTCCGCGTTCTTAGCGTAATGGACCAACATCTGCATTCGACCGCCGCAGCCAATCAAACCGAGGGTAATTCGGTCATTGGCGCCGACGACGCGGCCATAGCTGCGCGACCGAAAGAGCGACGCGGCGACGACCACTCCGGCACTGGTTAACAGTCCTTTCCTGAGGAAATCGCGGCGACTCGTTCTACGGCTTTTCATGGTGGCGATCCTTTCTTTTTTGACCGCGGAGTTCCACCCACGACGAAGGAGACGAACTTGCAGACTCGCTCATGGCTTCTGCGACGCGGACGCAAGATTCATCGCGCGCCGTGACCGGCCTTCGTGCTGGCAGGACTCCGGCGAACGCACCTCGGAAATGGGACTCTCCGTGCGATCAAATCAGTCTCCGGAAGCTGGGGTCGCTTCGACGCCAACTCCGTGTCCATCGGTGGACTTCTGCGCAAGCTCCGATTGCCGTTGACGCGCCCGTTGGGCAAAGAAACTCCCGGTGCGGAGCAACCATACCACGCCCATCAATCTCCAAGCAACCGTTGCATTCGAGAATGGGCAACGAGAGCAAACGTTGCGGGAACTCTTCTTTCTGATGAGCGTTTCGCGCGTCACGATCAAAGGAGCGACACTGAGGACGGCTTTTCATGCCCCCGGACTGGTCACGGGAGGACTTCAGATTGCACAGAACCAAGGGGATTGGAAGTTCGGGTTCGGCTCCCCGCAGCAATGGGATGAAGCCTCTCCACCTGCGGAGAGGCTTCATCCCACGGAAGGGTTGAGTTGGGCTGTGGACTCTATGCGCACTATGTAGCGCGCTTCGCCGGACCGATTCTCAGCCGAATCAGTAGTGTCCCGTATCCCTCCGTGCGGAGCAAGATGCCGTAGTCTCGGTTCACCTTGACGGAAATACTGAGCTTGGACTCAGACGTCTTCACCGTTGGCTGTCCCACATCAAGGCTCACCCCCTCGATGGGCTGGCGTCCCTCCACCGACTGCAACACAATTGTCAAGTCGCTGAGGACAACCCGGTCCGATTCTGCCTGCTGGATCTTGGCCGCTACGGTAAGGCCGGTTGGCAGGTAGAGCTTTTTCAGTTCGAAGAAACCATCGGGGCGCTTCTCAAAATACTCGATAGGCTGTTCTGACCCGACCGCTACTTGGAACGGCTGGTCGAGGAGGACTCGAAGCTTAGGGCTTGCGATCAGGGCGACCTTCTTGTCTCTGGATGGGCGGTTCTTCCCGTTCCAGGTCCAACCTTTCTCATCAGCTCGGAATTCCAGCCCAGCAATGGTAAGTTTGGCGAGGGTGAAGAACGTGAACGGCCCCTTTTTTGCCCCAAATTCTTGTCCCTCGACCTGTGGCGAGATATTGTCGGTCAAGGAGGTATCGCCTGAGATGTCCCCGCTGACCCGGTAGACCTCAAACTCAACCTCGATTTGAGGCTGCTCTTCATCCCCCGGGGAGGCGGCGGGGACAAGTGTGCTGTCTGCCGGTGACTCTGCCGACGCCGGGAAGATGCAGGCAGCCAACGCCGCGCAGCCAACCACAACAAGGAGAGGTTTCATTTTCAAGCTCCTTTCTGTTTTACGCTTTTGTTTTCAGTATTTCGGTTGATACTGTCACTTCTCCGGCCGGAAAGAAGTGGGAGGCGCTTGTGAAATCGAACGGATTGCGAGAAGCCGGGGAATCGTAAATCACCTGAAGCATGATCGGCGGACGAGGCTGGGAAACAGCCGCCGGGCGTCCGCTGCGCAAGCCAGCCCCCATCGCGAAGCCCAAACCTGCCGTGACCACCGAAATAGCAGCGGTCAGCCAAACGGGGACGCGCTGTGGCCTTCGGGCGGGGTGCGTTGGGTGTTCTGGCTTCTGCGCTGACACCCGCTCGTCAAGGTCCTGCGGTGGTGCAGTCAGAGGGAGCTTTCTCAGTTTTGATTCCAGTTCCTTCATGGTCCTTTCTCCAATCGCTCGCGGATTTTGCTTAGACCTCTGCGATACCAGGATGCAACCGAGCCAAAAGGCGCCTCGAGAACGCATGCGATTTTACGAAATGTCAAACCGGCATAAATGTGCAGGATAATCGTTTCTCTCTCATCCTCTGAGAGACCCAGGAGCCCATCCGCGACGCGACGTCGGAACTCGTTGTTGGCCGCGTTGTCCCGGGGCCCCGGAGAGGGGTCGAAGATGAATTCGGTCAATTCGTCGGCGGGTTGCGGGTTTCGGTGCAATTGATTGATGGCGGCATTGCGAACGGCACGAAAGACGTAGGCTTTCAGGCGCCGCGGCTTGGCTTCCATTCGGAACAGCCTGTAAAACGCCTCCTGAATCGCGTCCTCCGCGCGATGAGGACACCGCGTGATGGCCAGCGCCCAAATGAACAATTCCTTTCGGCAGTCGCGATACATCTTCTCCAGCTTGTTTACGAACGTCTGCAACGACCCGGTCTCCGATGAAACTGTGGGCGCGGGCACCAACGCGCCATCGCCCTCTTTTTCACCTTACTATGACACCCGATGACGCGAGATTTATGCAAGAATTTTGGGGCGAGGCGCCCATGTCTTCGACAGGCCGTGCCCCCGGCAGGCAGCGGGAGCGACAGGCTCGTGCCATCACCGATGGCTGGAATCGGTTCAAGGGATTGAGGAATCTCACAAGCTGTTTTCTCGCTCGCTCGTGCCTCGCCAACCTCAAACCCGGCGGGCAGGCTGCAAAGCAGGACCCCGAGACAAGGTGCAGACAGCAGAATTGCCAGCCTCCCTGTTCACCTTCGTTAGTCCGGCCCGCCGAGTATCTTCGGTCTTGCGTATTCCAACCGGGCGCACTATCCTGCATTGGAGGTCACTTCCGGCTGTCTTCGGACGGCGCACACCGTCCAACGATAACAGAATCGGTTCCAGACGACAGAAGGGATTCCGAAACCTCTGAAGGAGAATCATCATGATTGAACTCGGACTTCATACCGACAACTGGCGCCCGTTGAGCGGCAGTTTCAAAATCGCGGCCGAAACCGCCGTCAAGTACGGACTCAAACACATTGAATTCGCGGTCATCCATGGACAGTACTTCATTCAGGCGATGGGATACGAGCCGGGGATTTCCCTCCAATCGAACCCGCGCGCGCTGCGGCGGTACTGCGAAGAGAAGGGCTTGCAGGTTTCGCAGATTGACGGTTCGTATCCGTTGATGGGGCCGGATGGATCCACTTTCGGCGTTCAGTACGTTCAGCAGTCCATCCGGTTTGCCGCCGAACTGAACTGCCCTATGGTGGACACCGTGGACGGCGCCGTGGAGATAGAAGGGCTGTCCAAAGACGAAGTCTTCCGAATCACGTGCGACAATTATCGCCAATGCCTATCGTGGGCGGAGGATTACGGGGTCATCATCAACGTCGAGCCGCACGGTCCGTACACCACCGATGCCGATTTCATGCAGCGGCTTTTCTCGCACTTTGAATCGGAGCACCTCCGGTTCAACTTCGACACGGGCAACACGTTCATCTCAGGCTTGGACCCGCTGGAGTACCTGAAGATATTCCGAAAGTATCTCTCCCACGCTCACATCAAGGACGTGAGCCGCGAATTGGCGGAGGCGGTCCGCGGTGAAGAGACGGGAATCGCGTGCAGCACCGTCCCTCTCGGCGGCGGTGTGAATGCCGACAACATCAAGAAGTGCTTTGACTACCTCAACAAGACCAAGTGGAACGGCGTCGTCTCCATCGAGTGCCACGGCTCGGACGACAACATTCGCCGCAGCGTCGAGTTCCTCCGCCCGCTGGTCGAGTGAGATTACACGCGTAAAAGAGGCCCTCCCCCGCCGAGGCGCCACGGGCGACAAGAGACAGGCGCGCGGGAGTGTCCTCGCGGAGCGGTATTCCCGCCGTTGAGCTCCGAGTGTGCGCTCGGGAAGCCCCGAGGCAAAGGGCTCCGCGCGGCGCTCAATCCTTCAAGCCCTTCAGGTCGGGCTCGAGCTTTTCCTTGGTTCGCATCATGTCGTCCCACGTCACGACCTTACCGGAATAGGCAGCCGTGCGACCCAACACGCTCGTCAGATTGGAGCGCACGGAGGGGGCGACGGTCGTGTTGGCACAATTGCCCTCGACGATGAAGCGATAAAAATCCTCGATGTTCGTGACCGCGCCGGCGGTGAATAGATTATCAAGCGTGCCGCCCTCGTACGGTTTGTTCCCGTGGACCCAGACTTCGCCGAAGTAGTCGGTGTGAACCATCCCTTCCGAGCCGAAGATGCGGCAGCGGATTTCGTCCTTGGCGCCGGGAATCATTTTCACCGACGTGAACGACAGGATGAAGTTGTTCGGGAACCAATACGTGACCGCGAAATGGTCCCAGATGTTGCCGAATTTGCGAATCGCCCGCCCGCCGGCGCCAAACGCGCGAACCGGGTCCGCGTTGATGAGCCAGGTGGCAACGTCGAGAGTATGGATGTCCTGCTCGACAATCACATCGCCGGATAACGCAAGCGTGCAATACCATTGTCGCAGCCTTTCCTCTGGATCCGTCGAGTCCGTCGCCGAGCCGCTTCCCTGCCAGGGATAGTGCGCCTCCCCAAAGGCGAGCTTGCCAATATCGCCCGCGTGCACTCGCCGAACCGCCTCGCGGTAGATTTCGTTCGCCCTGGTCTGAAAATCAACCAGGAAGACCAATTTCCGCGAGGCGGCTTTCTTCCCGGACTCCGCGATGCTCAGGCAGCCGGGCACATCAACCGCGATGGGCTTGGCGGTGAACACGTGCTTGCCTGCGTCCACAGCGGCTGCCGCTTGCTCCGGGTGGAAGTACGGCGGTGTCTCGATTGCGACCGCGTCCAGTTTGCTTTCCAGGAGCCGCTTGTAGCCCGACAGCCTCGCATACCGCCGGTTTGCCTCGATCTGAAACCTCTGCCCAAACGTGTCAACTCGATCCTGAAAGTAGTCCGAGCAGGCCACCAAGCGGTACTTCCCGCTGTTGGCGAAGAGCCTTGCAATCCACGTCCCTCGTCCTCCGCACCCAATCATCCCTAAATTGATCGCCGAGTTTGCCTCTGTCCCGCGAACCGCCGACGGTTTCAACACGGTGAAGGTGGCTGCCGCCATCCCCCCGAGAAATGCCCGTCGTCCCAACTTGAAGGTTGTGTTCTGCTCTGTCATTGCTGTCTCCCTGCAACTCTGTTTCATTGTTGATTCAAGTGCTAACCATCTTGGGCGCTCGCGCAAGCCGAAACCTCCTGGCATCGCGCGCCAATCCTGCAAGAAAGTCTTGTCCGTGATGGAAGAATGTTTTCTCGCCTCGCCGATAACTTACAGCCTCCCCACCAAGACCTGAAACGGCTTCAGAGTCACACTCATCGTATTCGGAGCTCCAGTTCCTTGAGCCTCGACGTGCTCGCCGCGAACCGGATCGAGCAGTCTCCCGCCCGCCAGCGATGACCTGGCGGCGACATGCCGAAGAGTCAGATTCGCTCGCTCCTCCTTATCGCTGAGCGATACTGCAACCAGCACGTAATTGTCGCCCAGCCGGCGCATGCCCGTGAACACCCACGGATTGTCGCAGTCCACGGCGCGCAGCAGGACATCACCGCGTCTTTGGCTTCGTCCACCCAGACCTCGTGTCGCAGGAAGACCGCCCCGTAACTCTCGACCATCCACTCATCTTCGACTCGGAAGTCAATCGCGGCGCCAGGCTTTTCGGGCGCAATGAGGCTGCCCGGGACGCCGTCCGTCGTCAGCGATAGCCAGGAGCCATCTCTCTTGTCGAAATCGAGCTTCATCTGCGAATTCGCGAAGACCAACCGCTCGGGCAATTCGCCGAGCGAAATGTCCCGATACTGCTTGAGCCGCTTGGCAGCCCAATCTTGCTTCCCTGAGTCACGAGCTTCGTCGCGAGCGGACCCGGTGGGCGCGCTGCCCCCGACGACAGAGTCCGCCGTAAAGAGCTCCGAGCTGATCAAGGAAGCCAAAAGAACCGCCGTGGCGTAAGTGACCCTCCTCCAAGGCATTCCGATATTCCTCCTGTCCAGTCGTCCGTCCTGGCGCCTGCTTTCTTGGAGAACACGAAATCCCTCACGTTGAGAGAAGCCAGTCTGACGGTCATCACTCGCTGGCGGTAATAATGAAACGATAGGCACGCCATGTCAATTGCCTTCCGGCTTCGTGCATCCGCACGGGGCGTGGGCGGAACCTCGCGCAGCCGCCGAGTTGCGACGGCGCCCCCGCCGGTTCCATCCGAAGAGTTGGGCGACGTATCCAGATTCCATTCACCTGTCTATGGCCTCGGTTATGGGTCGCGAAGGTCACCGGCAATCCTGGAGTCTTTCGCGTGGGGATGGAACCGCAGTCGCTCATGAACTTCGTTCACCCGGAGACCATGAAAATGTCGGCCCC
>CAZFAP010000203.1:0-7926 GCA_964516325.1 uncultured Verrucomicrobiota bacterium | reverse complement strand
GAAATCCTCAACTTAGGCAATTACGAACGCCACAAGTTAGCCGCAAACGGACTCGCCGGATGGGAGCGCTACGTCAAATTCATCCTCGACCTTTATCGCGCGGAGCCAGTTTCGGGGTTCAAGATGCTCCACGGCAAGAAAGCCCGCGCATCCGTTCACGTCGGAAGCGTTGACAGCCCCATCACGATGCGCGAAATCCGCGAGACGCTGAAAGAGGCGAAAGAATCCGGCATCCGGGAAGTTCATTTCTTAGGCTGGGATTTCGAGATGGGACTCCACGACCTCACAAAGGAAATCGAGGAAGACTACGGCGTCAAGCCGCGCCTCATCTCTATCCCCAAGGAAGCCCTCGAGGTCAAAGACGCCGCCAAAGAGCAAATCCGCTTCTTCGACCTCAACTATCTGGAGTTCGCCCACGACCTCAAAGGCAAAAAGCTGACCGTCACCATCAAAGACTTCATCATCGCGAACCCCGAATACGTTCCCGACGAAGTGCGCGACAAAATCAGGAAGTTCACAGACTACATTGATTACTGGGCGGTGGACTGGGACTACCACGACGATACCTTTCACAACGGCTGGCAGTGCTTCCGCACCCGCAAAAATCCCAGGCTTGAAACAAAAGCAGTCCACACGTACAATGAATGCCGGAACTACAAAGTCCTGGTCAAAGTCGTGGACATTTTCGGCAATGATACGACGAAACTCCTCGAAGCAAAGGTGTCGTGAATGGAGCGCACAATCAAAGCTTACGTCTATAAAGGAGACACTCACTACGTCGCCGAGTGCATGAACATAGCGGTTGTCACGCAAGGCAAAACCCTTGACGAGACCATCGCCAACCTACGGGAAGCCGTCGCTCTCTACCTCGAAGGCGAGGACCCTGCCGAACTTGGCCTGGCGCCTGACCCAGGACTGGTCGTGACGCTTGAGTTGGAGCCCGTAGCCCATGCCACCTAAATTGAGGCGGCTCTCGGGGCGAGACGTCGTCGCAATCTTCCGAGGTTTCCGCTTCTCGCTCTTCTCCACCCGAGGCAGCCATGCGAAGCTGAGGAGGATCACTGAGGAGGGCGAGAAGCAAACGATCGTGGTGCCACTGCACGATGAGTTGGACCGCGGAACGCTTCGCGCGATTTTCAGGCAGGCGTGTCGGTTCGTCCCGGAGACGGAACTTCGACGACATTTCTACACGGGGTGACACATGGCGGGCATCGAACTAAACGAAAAGATCAAAGCGGCCGTCGCCGCCTGGCGGGAGAAGGGCTACGACGGCGCGAGCGCCGTCACAAAGCGCCTCCTCGAATTCTGGTTCAAACAAGACCATCTCCTCAAAGACGGCAGCGAGTTCCGCTTTTGGCGCGCGCAGCGAGAAGCAATCGCCCCGGTGATGTGTCAACTTCGCCATCACAGGCCGACCCGCACACTTCCACGGCCAACCGTCGGGCGAACGACCCCCCGGCCTGACGACTTTCCTCGAGCGACAAAGCCCTTTCCTTGCCAGGAGAAACCACAATGACCGAGCTTATCTGGAACGGCAAATACGACGAAAAGGGCGAACTCAAGCCCGTTGACCGAACCATCCTCCCCTTCCAGGTCGTCGAGACTATCAGCGAATGGAACCGGGTGAGACGGAGGGGAAGGTCACGGAAGCGGTGGCAATGGCCCAGCACTCAAAGGAAAAGAAGGTTGCGGACGAAAGCCCTCAGGGGATAAAATGTTTCAGGGGTTTACAGCACTTCCGTGAAGGTCCTGGAGGCCCTCGGAAGCGGCCCTCAAGCAGACCGTGGAGCTCGAACTATGGTTACAGATACGTCCCTCGGGCGCATACGAACCCGTCATGAGATGATTCGCTTTTTCGATGGCTACGCCATTGAGCGGATGGAAGAACTGGACGAACGGAAACTCAAGCGGCCTCTGGTTAAGACCCATCTGCTGGAACTTCTCGACGGGGACGAAGCACGCACCCCTGAGGGACTCCAGGCGATCTTCGCCAGACGCGGGGTGGGTCTGCAACCCTTGGAGGAGTCGTTATTCCTGGTGTCGGACAACGTGGGGGCGGAGATCGGGTTCCTGGAACGCCTCCGCCCTCGAATCATCGCCCTCTACAGTACTATGGAATCGGACGAAATCAAGAATTGGGTTGACCGTCTCGTGCTACGGAGTCCTGAAATTGATCACGTCTGGTTGAGCGGCACGACCTTCAACGTGTTGTGGGAACTCGTGGTGCGGCTGAGCCGTCCGCATCGCTTCACGCGGTTGACATTCACTCATCAAAGCATCTTCGACATTGACGGCTCTACAGGGGGGCCACCGCAGAAAGAAGACGAAGAAGAAGAGGATGGACCGCAGCATTCAGAAGAAGAGGATCGCGAAGAAATTGTCGAGCGACGCGACACCACTTTCCGTCTGGTGGACCGCATCGGTGTGATCCATGAAAAACTGGACAAGCTACAGCAAATTTACTCCCCCTTGCATGCCATCAGCCAGTTGCGGTTCCCATCCCCTGTAGGACGCGGGGGCCACGATTTCTACGACAACGGACGTGTGACGAACAGAAGTGAAAGTTTCCGAGACCACAGGAGTCACTTGCTCTTCGTCGTCCGCATTTACGAACAACTCCTCAAATCAACGGAGGAGCAAGCGTGGTACTCCATACGGGAATCCGTCGGCGCTCCGGGCCAGTTTCGTAAGATCGTTGGGGCCCCGGTTCTCGTTCGGTTCCGGGACCCTCTACCTCTTCCCGTCTTCGACTACTGGATATCTGCCACCTTTGGACGCAAAAGAAACAAGTTCCGGCTTTGGGGCCATCCGATCCGGCTTGGGCCTACGAAGGTTCATGTTTACGGCGTTGATCGTCACCTCTGGCAGCCCCTTTTCCTCGAGCTCACAGCAAAAGGGTGCACAGCGATTATTCCCAACGGCACTTGCGGCAATACGGTGCACCGTCTGGTGACCAACATTCAGCGATACCTCGACCCCGGAGCGGAAGCCTTCATTGGGGATAAACCCTACAAACAGATGGTCGAGGAATCTGCCCAGGGGGTTCCCTATGACCTCAACATCGAATGAGTTGGTAAAAGACCCTCTCTTCCAATTGAACGCACTTCTGTGGCTGGCCCAGCCATTGCCAGCCAAGAGCGAGGTTACTCCCCTCCTGTACAATCAAGGGTTTACGGTCTACGCCATCGCTCCATTACTCGGCCCTCCGCCTGACGTGCGGTTGTCAGCCCAGGAAGCAGGCATAAGTATGCAGGACGCAGTCAGGCCTGATGTAGTGCTGACCCGCGAGGGTGACCGCAAGTTCGCCTTTGCAGAATGTAAGGCCAGCTCTTCTGCGGTGCGTTCATCTGCAGCCCAAGCCCGAACCTTGTTTGTCGTCGCTCGACCGCGTGCAGCAGAAGTGCTTGGTTTGGCCTCCGGGCAGGTGGCCGATTCGCTCCTTGCCTTCGTGATACCGGAGAACGAGCGTCAGCCACTCATCCAGACGCTTCTGAGCCTTCGCGACGAACTGGCTGAGAAGAAGCTACGCGCTGGGCGGTTTTCTGTTGTGGGTCTTGTACTCAGCGACACCGATGTCAGCATCGTGATCAACGACAGCGCAAGCGCATTTTTTGCGCTGCCAGCGGGCACCAATCCTTTTATGAAACGAGAACCCGATACTGATCCCAGGCCGCTTTACTTCATCCCTTACGATCCTGACGTTGTGCGGCCTCAGTCGGAGCAGGAAAAGGTATTTTGCAAGCGCGTGCTGTTTGACCGAATGCAGAGCACCATCATAGCAGCCATTGGGCGTGCGAATCCCCCTGCTGAATTGGCCTTGGAATGTCAGAACATCCTCAACGATGCAATGTTTGGAATGTATGGCCACTGGCAGAACCGCGATTCAGCGCGGCACATGAGGGGGCTTTGCAGGCAGTTCATGGGCGTTCTCTTGCAAGCCGTGAATGCCGAGGTCCCGGATACTATGGTTTTCCAGCCTCACGTGGGCTGGAAAATCAGCTTGCGAGACCCACAACAGCACGAGAGGGTCATCGATGCCCTGACCCGTTTCTCCTCCGAGACGCTCGATTTGAGAACCGAGCCGCAACCTGACCTTTTCGATGATCAGCAGAACAACGCGGGAGCCGCTAACCGGCCATGACATGGCCTTTCGGCTGCTCCATGAAGGCAGAGGAAGTCGAGTACGTCACCGAAATGGCTCGCCGCCTCGCCGCCATCGTTCTCCTCCAGCCCGCCCTCGACGAGAACTACCGCACCGTGAAATCCAACACCTACCCCTGGCCGGGGTCATGACCTCCCACTGGTTTCTTCAGCCCGACGGGCTGTTTTGGAGTGCGGCAGCCATGCTGCCGCTTTCGAAACCTGAGGCGGAGCTTCAGCACGACAGTCCTTCATGAACTTGAGTTCACCCGGAGACCACGAAAATGGCTCTACCCGGCCCGTTTTTTCTCGCCAACACGCGAAGACCCCAAGAATTCACGAGCTCCCCTTCTTTGCGTCCTTTGCGGCTTTGCGAGAGATCTTCCCTGTCCTCACCCTGGCCCCGTAGCGCCCATTTTCAGGGCAGTGTTCCGCAACGCCAATCACGCGCTATACCCGCCGATCGCGCCCAACCTCTCCCTCGGGCTGGCCCAGCGGGTTCTACGGTGTTACTGCCTGAGTCGTCTTTCGGTTGACAAATGGCAGATAATACCCTATAATCCTGCCAACACTTGGTCAAGCCTTTTCTGGCTTCAACTGCGGCAACCGTACGGTTTCTCTTACAGGCACTCGCGACACATGTATGATCACTCCTTCCCAAACAAATCATGCGAAACCACATCACCGTGCTCTCAAAGCATGTTCTCCGGGCCCTCCCTGGCCGAAGCCAGCCACAGTCGCCAACTCGCGGACAATGTCACAATCCCCCACAAGCAGTCAGCACGCGAGCACGGGCAGGCTGCGCTCTTTGTGGTTTCTCCTCACCTGGGCCTTTTCCACACAAGGCGCTATCGCCCTATCTCCTTATACCGCAACTTGTTATGCCCAGTTTCTCAGGCGAAAAAAGGCCCGGAAAGGCCCAGATTTTCGCCTCATCTCGTTTTTTGTTACATTCCGCTCTCTGCGTGCTCTGCGATCTCTGCGGTCAGCCCCTCCGAAGACCGAGGCATTACCCGGGGATGTCGTTGTATCGTCGCGGCGTTCGTGATATTTTGGAGCAGAATCCGGTGGTTCGTCGGCCTGTACGGAAGGAGGTTGCCATGGTTTGGGAAACAACCCTGTTGACAGTTTCGCTTGCCCTCATCGCGGGAAGCCTTGCCGTCGAGGCGCCGACGGCTTCCGACTTGCGGCTCATTCCCTTTCCGAAATCCGTTCGTGTGGAGGAGGGCAGCTTCCGGCTCCAAGGCTCAATTTCGGTCACCGTCGGAAAGGACCCCGCCGATAGGTTTGCAGCGCAGGAGCTTTGCCACGAGCTTCGCGCCTGCACAAAGGCAAATCCAGAAATCGCCGACGAAGTCCCGCTTCCCCAGAACGGAGCCCGCATGCTTCATTTACATCCCGGCGGAAGACCGACGCCCGCAGGCGAAGCTCTCGCAGTCCCCGAAAAGGGCGGGGACGAAGCGTACGCCCTGCGAGTTTCTCCGTCGGGGATTGCCATCCGCTCTCGCGGCTCGCGCGGGCTTTTCTACGGCGTGCAGACTCTCAAGCAGCTCATCCGGGGCAACCTGCGAGACGGCGCCATACCGTGCCTGCTCGTCGAGGATTGGCCCTCCCTTCGCTATCGGGGCTTTCAGGACGACATAACAAGAGGCCCGAGTCCCCTTCTCGAAACGCTGAAACGGGAAATCCGCCTTGGGGCAGAAGTCAAGCAGAACTTCTTCACGTACTACATGGAGCATCAATTTGCCTTCTCCAGACATCCCGAGATCGGGCCGAAAGACGGCTCGCTCACGCCGGAGGAGCTTAAAGAGCTTGTCGCCTACGCGGAGCGCTATCACGTCGAGATCATCGGCAACCAGCAGTCCTTCGGCCATTTCGAGGACATTCTGATGCACGAGAAATACGCTGCTCTGCGCGAGACGCCGAGCCTTCTCTGCCCGACCACCGAGGAGAGTTATCAATTGCTCGACGACCTCTATTCCGAGCAGATTCCGCTCCTGAAATCCCCGCTTTTCAACGTCTGCTGCGATGAGACCTGGGGCTTAGGAACTGGCCCCTCAAAAACCCTTGCGGAAAAAATCGGCGTCGGGGGCGTCTATGCTCGGCACATGCGGCGGATTCACGACCTCCTTAAGGACAAGTATCGCAAGAGGATGATGATGTGGGGCGACATCATCCTTCAGCATCCGCAGAATCTGACTGAAATCCCGAAAGATACCCTCATGTTGACCTGGGGATACGATGCCCGCGACAGCTTCGACAACCAGATTATCCCCTTCGCCCGTTCGGGGTATGAATTCTTCGTTTGCCCCGGCGTGAGCTGCTGGGTGTGGATGCTGCCGGACTTTGGCGTAGCTGTGAAAAACATCCAGAACTTCATCCGCGACGGCGTCAAACACGGAGCGCTGGGCGTCCTCAACACGACCTGGGATGACGACGGCGAGAATTTCTTCAACTACAACTGGCATGGCGTCTTCTGGGGCGCCGAATGCGCCTGGAACGCCTCCCAGACCGCCATAGACGGTTTCAACCGCCGGTTCGGCGCCGTCCTTCTTGGGGAGCCGGGAGACCATCTGGGCAAGGCTATTGAAGCCCTTTCCAAAACCCACAGGCTTCCCGGCTTCGGCGGGATGACCGATCGCCAGTTCTGGGCGGTCAACCTCAAGCAAGCTTTCGACAATGCGGAGCGCTCTCGCTCGGAGGCAAAGGCGTTGTTGGAGATAATTCAGGTTGCCACCGACGAATTGCACGCCGCTCGGTCGGACGCCAGAATCAATGCGGATATTCTGGACTATCTGATCTTCGGGGCGGAGCGAATGAAACTCACGGCGACCCGCACCCTCGATTCTCTCGATGCCTCGAACGCCTACCGGCGAGCTTGCGAATCCGGGACGGAAGATGCTGAGGCAAAGAGCCTTGTCGCCGACGCAATCGCGAAAATCCAGGGCATCCGCGACGCCCATGCGAGACTGAAAGTCCGGTATTCGGAGCTATGGCGGCGGGAGAACAAACTGTATGCTCTGGACGTCGTCGAGAGCCGCTTCGATGCGGTCATAGCTCTCTACGACACGCTCTTGGAAAATCTAAAATCCGCTGCGGGGCAACTGGACGTCGGAAGGAGGCCTCCTCCCCCGTCGGGAATCGGGCTGTAGCCCGGCCAAACGTGCCCGCCTGCGTCCCCGGCGGCGTGCCAGTCGCTTGTATTGGGCCGCCAAGCGGGTCTTTTTGCTCCGGCTGGGCACACAGAGACCGCAGAGATACTACAGCCCCTGGGAAAACCGTGGCCTGGGCTGCCCGTGCCGCGTGCAGCGGGGGCTTGCTGGGTCCCAGCGAGGGCGCGCTCCGGGCATGGATCCCATGTCCCCGCTCTGGCGACGGCAAATGTGATGCCTCACTCTCGGGCCGGTGCCCGGCCACACGAGGACGAGCCTGCCTCCAAGGTCAAGGGCCAAGGTCGTGGCATCCCGCCCCGCCCTTGGCGGGGACCCGTGGAGAATCATGGGCAGGATGCCCATGCCACAACGAAACCTCCACTTCTGTCATCCGGGGCGGCGCCCCCACCGCCCGAAGGTGACGGATTACTGGCGAATTTGGAATCGGCTTGCGTTCCTTGCGGCTGTGTGATATAAAAAGGCAACACCATTAGTGTGGCGGAAGGCACTTTTCCCCGGCAGTTGCGTTGATGTCTCGGTGAGTTTGTCCTCTGGCAGATCGCTCCTCCAGTCAGATTTGGCGGTGAGTGTAGCTCAGTTGGTTAGAGCACTGGACTGTGGCTCCAGTGGTCGT
>CAZFAP010000202.1:0-8088 GCA_964516325.1 uncultured Verrucomicrobiota bacterium | reverse complement strand
GGCGTGAGCAGTTTCGTGGGCAATGATTGTGGCAAGCCCCGCGTCGTTCTTCGCGATTGGCAGAATTCCGGTGTATATGCCAACCTTGCCGCCGGGGAGGCAGAAGGCGTTGACGGTGTTCGGGTCGTCGAACACGGTGAATTCCCATTCGTAATTGAGTCCCGTGGCGGCGGCGACTCTTTTCCCGACGCGCTGCACATGGGCATTGATAGCGGGGTCGGTGGAGACTGTCGTCTTCTGTTTGATTTCGGCGTAGCTGCTCGCGCCGAGCTGCATCTCCGTTCCTTCGTCCATGAGGATCATTGCCTGCCGCCCGGTGATGGGGACGGTAAAGCAGCCTGTGAGCAGAATCAGCCCGGATGCGAGCAGAGCCAGGCAAGCTAATCTATTAAAGCGGACATTGATTTTTCTCATTTCCTGGCACCTCCAATTCTTCGCCGCGTTGTCCGAACGAAGAAATCGCAGCAACCTCTATGAAGTTATTATAATCCCGGCTGTGAGACCTTGCCAGCGATTTGTGTAGGTGTGGGTAATCCCTCAGTTACGGGGGGACTCACCGCAGAGAGCGCAGAGACCCCAGAGACGATACCGGCCCAGCAGTGCGGAAGCTGCGCTTCCGCGTGAGAAAGCGGGAGCTGTGCGCTCCCGCACTCCAGATTTCGGCGTCCCTTCGGAGTCCTCAAGCGCGGCTCCCGTGCTCGAGTAAGGTCCGCCGGTATTGACGCCGTCATGCGATTCTCCTACTATGCCGAGTGAGCGCGGATGCAGAGGAGCATGGAAGGGCTGCCAAACACGAACCTCGGCGGAGATGAACGGAATGAATGAAAAACGTTTGCTGAGCACGTTCCTTGGCCTTCTCAAGATGGAGTCGCCATCGGGGCGAGAGGGGAAGATTTCAAAGTATGTGGAAGGCGTCATGCGGGAATGTGGCTTTTCTGTCAAGAAAGACGCGGCGGGAAAATCTTTCGGTGGGAGGTGCGGGAATCTCGTTGCTCGAGTTCCGGGCAGCGGCGGTGCGCTCCCAGGACTGATTTTCGTCTCCCACATGGACACGGTCGTCCCGAACGCCGGACTCCGGATAATTTCCGACGGAAAGACCATCAAGACCGACGGAAAGACCATCCTCGGAGCAGATGACAAGGCGGGAGTCGCCGCCATGTGTGAGCTGGCGAGGGAGTTGGCGAAAAAGCCGTTCCCGCACGGGCCCGTGGAGCTTCTTTTCTCCGTCTCGGAAGAGCAGGGGCTCCTGGGCTTGAAGAACCTCGATTTCTCGATGCTGAGAGGGAAGTTCGCTTGTGTCCTCGACAGCCACACTCGCGTCGGGAGCGTTGTGACAGCCGCTCCATCCGCCGTGCGCATCACCGCCACCGTCCGGGGAAGAACCGCTCACGCCGGGGTCGAGCCGGAGAAAGGAATTAACTCCATCGCCATCGCCTCCGCCGCCATCGCCTCCATGAAAATCGGCAGGCTTGACGAAGAGACCACCGCCAACATCGGTATCATCAACGGCGGCACTGCCACGAACATCGTCCCGGAGGAAACCGTCGTGAAGGGCGAGGCACGGAGCTTCTCCGAGAAGAAACTCCGTCGTCAAGTCGAGCACATGAAGGCGCAGTTTGTGAAGCACGCCGAGAAACGCGGGGGGAGGGTGAAAATCGAGGTCGCCCACGAGTTTACCACGTTCGCCGTTGCCCGCGGCGAGCCGGTTCTCGAACTCGCTTTGCGTGCCGCTCGGCACATCGGCCGCAGCACTTCCATTCTGAGATCGGGAGGCGGGAGCGACGCGAATGTCCTGAATGAGAACGGAATCCGTTCGGTGATTTTGGGGATGGGGTACAGCCAACCGCACACGCAGAGGGAGTCCATTCCCGTCAGCAGTCTGCACGCGGCGACGGAATGGATCATTGAAATCGTGCGCGAATCCCCGAAGGTTCTTGGCCACGAAACGTGAATTCTGCCGACGAGAAACGGCAGCCGGCAGTTGCTTTAATGATGTCATCCTGCGTCGAGGCGTTCAAGCCCATTTCTGCTTTCAGCCTCTCGGCGAAAGGATTATCCTGTCAGCGGGACGTTGCTTTTGCCCATTCGGGCGCGGACTCTCTCTTGAGTGGAGGAGCAAATCATGACCCTGAGCGCACGCCTAAAGGTTTGTCTGGCGGTGCAGGGCGTTCTTCTGTCGGCGCAGACCGGCGTCTTGGCTGAAACGCCTGGAGTTGAAACCGACGTCCAGCGGGTGAGCGGCGTCGAGAGGGTGGTTGCCGTGCAGGGGCAAGGGTATTTCCCCGTCATGATTCGGCTCAGGGATGGGTCGCTCGGGGCGGTCGTGCGAGGCGGAGCGCCCCACATCGGCGTCGGAGGGAGGCTCGATTGGATTCACTCGCGGGATGGCGGGCGGAGTTGGTTGAAGCCGACGGTGATTGTGGACGGCAAATGGGACGATCGCAATCCCTCTCTCGGGCAGATGGCGGATGGGACAATTGTCGTCGGCTATGCGGAAGCGAGCACCTACGACAGTCAGGGAAAGTGGGACACTTCCGCGGGAAGCTATGACCTGTTCTCCGTTACCTCGCACGACGGCGGAAAGACCTGGTCACAGAAGAAGAAGCTCTATGCTGGACCTATCAAGAACGGGTCGGTGTTCGGTCGAATCGTCCACGACCGACGCGGCACAGCGCTCATGGCGATTTACGGCGAACGGAATCCATCGTACACCGGACCGGAGAAGCTCGACGGGAGCGCGAGCGATTTCTCCGGCATCATCCGCTCCAGGGACAACGGCGAGACGTGGGGTGATTTCTCGTTGATTCTCGCGGGACACAATGAAGCTTCTCTTCAACGGATGCCGGACGGGCGGCTCCTTGCAGTCGTTCGGACCGAGAGCGGCGCGCTCTCCGTCGCTGAGTCGCACGACGACGCTTATCATTGGTCTCCGCCGCGAAGATTGACCAAGGAAGGGCAGCATCCCGCCGACGTCTGCCTTCTCAAGAGCGGTGCGGTCCTCGTTACGTATGGCAATCGCGTTCGTCCATACGGCATAGGATGCGTTTTGAGCCGTGACGGCGGCAAGACCTGGGATTACGAGCGCCGCCGTCTGCTCGCCTGGGATTCGGAGAACACCGATTGCGGCTACCCAAGCACCGTTCAGCTCGACGACGGCGCCGTCCTGACGATGTATTATTCCGTCGGCACGACGTCGCTTCCGGGCGTTGCGCAGGCGGTCTGCTTGAGATACGGCGAGCAGGACCTCATCCGCTCGGAATCTCCTGCGACCGCGGACCGCTGAAAGCCCTCCTCCGCGATGCGCCGTCTCGATGCTCCATGTGGCTGGTCAGAGCGAGAGGCTTTGCGTCAGACCAGCGCGTCCTCCTCCCAGCCCATTTTCACCAATTTAATCTTGCTGAGGTCCGAGCAACCGAGGTGATAGGCTTTATCCGCCGCCTCGATGCACGTCGGTGGCGGGCTGAGGGGCCAGGGCTTTCCCTGGAATTGGTCTCTTTTCGCCTGGATTACTTTCAGGCAGACTGCTTCGACCGCGATGGGGTCAGTCCCCGCAATGAGGCCATTGTAATGCCAGAGGTACTTCGGGTCAGGCTGAGGTCCCTTGTCGAAGAGGGGTCTCAGGGCGTCCACAATTACGATCTTCGTTTTCCCCTTGACTCCGGCGAGGTTCCAGATGCGTCCCAGCTCCTTGCTTTTTTCGTTATGGTACGCGGGCGGATTCCCTCCGAACTGAATGTAGCTCTTCAGAACCGTGCCGATGCCCGTCAGCCAATGAGCCTTGAGGTTCGGCAGCGGGATGAGGACGCCGCATTTCATGTGAACGCCGTCCCTCCCCTGGGCGTGAAGGATGCTTTTCGCCGGGATGCCCGCTTCGGTCAACCTCTCCTTGACGAGCTGCACAACCTCGTTGTGAGTGGCGTTGAGATGAGCCGTCGGCACGAGGCCGACTGTTTCGCTTGGTTTAGCGAACGTCAGCCAGGCTTCCTTGACGTCGTCTTTCCCCGCCACTGCACAGATGATTTTGTCCATCATTTCGGACAAGGCGTCCTGGTTAACCCTGTCCATGTCGCCGAGGGCGTCCTTGTGGCGGACGATAAAGACGGTGCTGACGAACTTCTCTTTTTTGGCCGGCGGCGCCGTTTCCGCCGCGACTCTCATTCCCAGCGTCGAGGACAAAGCCGCAAAAGCCGTCCCCCGGAAGAAATCTCGCCTTGTTATCGCTGCCTTTTTCGTTCTCATGGGTGTATCAAGCTCCTTTCATCATACTGGATAGTGCCTCATGCAGCACTTGCTCACATTCTTGTCGGCTCTTGCCATCAAGAACAATCAACAGGAGCTTTCCGCTCCTTTGAGTGCAAACCCACTGTTCTCCCTCAATCTGGTTCGAGTCAATCGTGTCCAATTTCGGCGGTTCCACCTTGAGATACGTAGCGTAAAAGCTTTTTAGTGCCTTGCCACTCGCCGCTTCGGAACCATATTCGACGACAAGGAGTCTCGCCTGCCCGGAAGCGGTCGTGTAATCCGCCAGAACCGCGTTGGTCTTCTCGTCGAGGTTCAGGATGTTTTTGTCCGCGAGATAGTAAAAATAGTCGAGGCAGGTTTTCTTGTGAAAGTAACGGGTGCTTTCCGGAACAAGACCCTTTTGGGGGAGCTTTTCGACAAGCTCAGGCAGCGTTCCCTTCCCCGGAAGCTGAGCCGCGACGCTTCTTCCCACCTTCAGCACAGCCACTTTCGCGGCAGGCGTTTCAGGGTCGGCGAGGATGCGGACGAACTGTCTCCCCTTCCAGAACCGCAAAAGCCCCGCCCCATAAACCGACTTTTGCCCGATGCCGACCTCCTCGCCCTGAAGGTCGAAGGAGAGGACGCCAAACGCATCCGCCGGATTTTGCATCTCGTAGATTTCGAGGAGGATGTTCGGCTGTCCCGGCCTCTTGTAGTTCCACACCTCGAGACCGACAAAGGAATAGGCGAGGTAGAGTTCGCCCGCCCCGTCCATGTAGTCGAAGATGTTGTTGCGGTTGACCTTTCTGGGTCGCTCGGAGCGCACCCAGCCGTCAACGTTCCTGGGAGGCTCCTTGCTGACAGTCATATTACAACCTCCGGTCACAATCGCCGTAACCACCACTAACAGAACTATCGGACTGCCTGGTCCTTTCACGGCTCCCTCTCCGGAGACTTTGTTCCACTGGCTACATTCGCAGGGCAGAAAGAGATGCCATAGAACGGGCCCTACTTCACTTCAACGATGATTTCTCTAAGAAGTTGAACGTCGTCCAGTAAGACTTGCTTTCGCCCTTCGGCGTCGAATTTTCCGAGGCTGTCGTCCTCTAAAGTGAGGTCGCCTCGATAACCCGCTTTCCTCAGCAGAGCGATGATCCTGCGGAAATCAATGTCCCCCTTTCTCACCGGCGCGGCGTACTTGCCATATTCCCATCCTTCGGGGCGCTGGACTTCCCTTTTTTCTTCGGGGTAGTTGACATTTTTGACGTGGACGTAGCGAACGTATGGGGCAAAGGTCTCCGCCAGCTCGTACAGCTTGGTCAGGGGATGACCGAACCAGTACATGTTCGTTATGTCAAGAGCCAGCCCGACGCGGTTCGATGGGACCGCTTTGAGCACCGGCTCGAGGATTTCTCTGCGGTTCCAGTAATGCCCGAGGTTCTCGAGGGTGATTTGTACATCGTGCCGCTCAGCGATGGGCACGAGTTTCTTGACAAAGGCGGTGGCGACTTGGACGAACTCGTCGTCGGAAAAGCCGCCGCCTACGATGGGGACCATGATCACGGGACGGTCGAGGTCCGCAGCAGCCTGGGCTATTTTCTCGATCCATTGAACGCTCGCTTCGTCGGACTTTTCCTTCTCAATCCGCACTACGGCACAGAAAGCGCGTATCGTCTTTTTCTTTTCGGCGAGCCTCGCGCGGAGCTGTTGGCAGGCTTGCGGCGTGTCTATTCGGTAGGGGGTCGCGCCATTCTCGAAGATGCCGGGGCAGGAGAGGTCTTCGCTAACGCTGACCTCAAGGCGCGAGATTCCTATCGCGTCCATCGCGGACCAAATATCGCTTGGCCGGAT
Organism: uncultured Verrucomicrobiota bacterium; assembly: GCA_964516325.1. GTDB lineage: Bacteria > Auribacterota > JABMQX01 > JABMQX01 > JABMQX01 > CAZFAP01. Next base: position 2,016 of record CAZFAP010000202.1, on the reverse strand, counting down.
TCCTCGGAGGTATCCGCCGTCTCGACAACCAACATCCCATTTCCGGACTGGCTCCGTACCAGGAGCCGACGGTAGGGCTATTGCAAACAGACATCCGAAAGCGATGTACTTCAGCATGGTATCTCCTCGCGTATGGATTTGACGGGGTTTCTGTCTGCGCTATTCCGACGACGATTGTACCAGAAGGGCGGTGAAATTGCACAGCTTGACGAAGCCTGCCGACGGTTCGTCGGGAGTTCACCGCAGAGGACCCAGAGACCGCAGAGGCAGGAAAGTGAATTGACGGGTGATTGAACGGGCGGCGCTACCACGAGTGAAAAAAAGGAGGGGCGAAAAACTGGGCCTTTTCGGGCCTTTTTGGAAGGGAAAATCCATGCGTAAGAATCACGCCCGCAGTGAGATAGTGCGGATTTGAGCGTTTTCGAAAAAGGCCCAGTTGGGGGGTTCCGGGAAGGAGATTTAGGGGTACTTGTGTGGGCGGCGAGAGGCCAAAAGGGGCGTTTTCGGTGGAAAAAGGGCAGAAACAATGAGTTCAAAGGTGGCATCCTGTTGCTCCGGAATGGATTGTGACTCTGTTTTCCTATTTGACAGGATTGTACATGATGAACGCGATTTTGTCAAGTACGGAGACAGGGAGGGGGTAACCGCAGATGGACGCGGATGGACGCCGATGGGGCGGGGAGGAGGAATTCCCCGACACGATAACAGCCTGCCCGTCGGCATGTTCAGGGCGGCGTTCGCGGGCGGTGCTGGAGAACTGTGACGACGAACTGGCGAAGTGCCACTCAGTGCAGCTCGCGTCGCGCGCCGGGTCCAACCGGTTGTTAGCCGGCGTTTTTATTGAAGTAAGCGCTTGATGGCTGATAGAAACTCTTCCGCTGCTTGAATAGCTTGCTCTACTTGTTGAGGGGCCACATGCGCCGTGCCGCCATAGTCGCCAACACTCCGCAATTCAAAGAGCCAGTTCAGAGTCTTGCCCTGTTGTTTGCTCAGTTTCCCTGTCTTGACGAATCCCTGGTGAATCAAAGCTATGACGGCACTGTGTCCGCTCAAGTCCACGCCTTCGTTCAGCAGCACGGCGGTTGCCATCGCAATCCCTCCGGGTATCAATTTGTGGCCGGCAGCCGAGCGGTGCGCTTCAGATTCCTTCCGGCGAGACCGGCCCCCCCGGCCGGCAGGACGGGGGGAATATCTCTCAGAACCCCGTGCCGCGTACGACAATTGCGAGCTGAGCGGCGTGACGGCCCAGGCTGACAACACTCGCTCACCGATCCATCAGAAGGCTCAACCAACACCAAGAAGCCCTAAGACAACCACGTCCGCTCCAGCGAGTCGTTCGGCGCGCACGTACCTCTCGGAGAACTACAAGACCACCAACCGGTTCCCACGCCTGTAGGAAACCCGTGGGATATTTCTGACCGATACCCCCATCACCTCTGATATATCTCGCTGCGATGCCCGATAAGATGAACGACGATGACTTTCTCGTTATGAAGAACCTCATACACGACCCGATAGTCTCCAACCCGAAGCTTGTACAACCCCGCCAGGTCTCCCTTCAGAGCGACGGGTCTGACCGTATCCAGGTTCTTCGCCAACCAGCGAATCCGTTTCACAATCCGAAGACCGGTCTGCTTGTCCAGCCGCGAAAGCTCGCGTGATGCCGCATCCAGAATGCGAACCTGATACATCGCCTACTCCAACCCACGTTCTTTCACAACATCCTCAAAGGGCCGTCCATATTGACCGGCAGCCACCTCTTCTCGTTGGCGCAGCAGTCTCAGGCGCACGGCTTCTCGGATCTGCAGCCCTTCATCAGGATCTCCCAACAGCTCAAGCAACTTCTGCTCGACCGTCTCCTCTACCACTTCCTCCAACATCTTCCTGAACTCGGCCTGAGACATTTGGGCCACTGTTTCTCTGGTCATATTTGCTCCTCCCTATGCCAAACGATGATCCCTGCCAGGTTCTATTCTCGGTTTCGCTTTTGCATGGTCACCCTCTGGACGGCTAACG
>CAZFAP010000201.1:0-8158 GCA_964516325.1 uncultured Verrucomicrobiota bacterium | reverse complement strand
CGCCGTCTGCGGTTTTTGGTCGGGAGTTGGCACAGCGATTCACTCCGCCGAATCCGGTTGTTCTTGGTGATCCTTCAACTGCTTGAGGTTCCATACGGCAAAATCGCATTTTGGGTAATTCGAGCATCCATAGAAAGCCTTTCGGCTCTTCGTCACCCTTCGGACGAGCTTGCCGTCGCACCCTTCTCGCGGGCAATCGTGGCTCGGTGTCCGCTTTCCTTTGATATAGCCGCACTTGGGATAGCCGGAGCAGGCGAGGAACTTCCCGAAACGGCTTGTTCGATAGACGAGCGGCTTGCCGCACAGTTTGCATTTCTCGTCGGTGGTTTCTGCTCCCGCCGTCTTCCCCTGGTCGCCGGATTTCGCCCTCAAGGACTTAATGTTCTTGCACTCCGGGTAGTTCGAGCAAGCCAGGAACGGTCCGTATTTTCCCGTCCTGATGACCATCTGGCCGCCGCACTTCTCGCAGGTTTCTCCGGCTTCCTGGCCTTCCACTACGAGTTTCCCATCCTTGTCTTCCACAATTCCCTTCGTGTTTTTGCACTCTGGGTACGCAGAGCATGCCAGGAAGAAACCATTCCTTCCCCACCTCTTCAGCATTTTGGAACCACACTTCTCACACGGGATCCCCGTCTCCACAGGGTGGACCCTCATCCCCTCGTTCGCCCTGTCCAGGTCTTTCCGGAAAGAGGAGTAAAAGCCCTGGAGTGTCTCCACCCAATCAACCCGGCCCTCTTCGATCTTGTCGAGGTCCATCTCCATCTCTGCCGTGAACCCAACGTTGAGGATGTCCGGGAAGTTCTCGACGAGCATATCCGCAACGAGGAAGCCCAACTCCGTCGGGACCAGCCTACCCTTGACCCTGGAGGTGTAGTTCCGGTCCTGTATTTTTGTCACGATCGTCGCGTAGGTGCTCGGCCGTCCGATGCCCAGTTTCTCAAGCTCCCTGACGAGGGAGGCCTCCGTGAAGCGCGGCGGTGGTTTCGTGAAATGCTGCTCCGGCGACAGAACTATCAGCGTCAGAAGTTGCCCCTCTTTAAGCGGCGGGAGTATCACATCCCCTTGCTTCGCCTCAGCTTCTTCGGGTTGCTGGGCGGGCGCCGGCGCCTTATAGACGCGGAGAAAGCCGTCGAACTTCATCACGGATCCCAGAACCTTGAAGAGATAGCCATTTGCCTCGATCTCGGCCTCGGTCGTGTCATATACTGCCGAAGCCATCTGGGAAGCGACGAAGCGGTTCCATATCAGCTCGTATAGCTTGAATTGCTCGGCGGTCAGAAACGGCTTGGCTTTCTCCGGCGTCAGGTCCACCATGGTGGGTCGGATCGCCTCGTGGGCTTCCTGCGCCATTTTGCTGGAGGCGTAATACCTCGGCGAGCGCGGGACGTATTCGTTGCCGAATTCCTGGGCGATGAAGTTTCTCGCCGCGTAAATCGCCTGCTGGGCGACACGGGTGGAGTCGGTGCGCATGTAGGTGATGAGCCCCACCGTGCCCCTTTCCCCCGCGTCAATCCCTTCGTAGAGCCTCTGCGCGATGAGCATCGTCCTGCTTGGGGAGAAGCGGCAGCGGACGGATGCGTCCTGTTGAAGCGTGCTCGTGATAAACGGGGGTAGGGGATTGCGATTCTTCTCCTTTTGCTCGACGCTCTTGACGCGAAACGGCAGCGAGCGGACCGCCTGGACGATCGCCTTTGCCTCCTCCTCGTTTCTCAGCGAGGGCTTTTCACCGCGGACTTTGGCGAGTTGTGCATCGAATTCCGGCGGCGCGTCGGCTCTGAGCTTTGCGGTTACGGTCCAGTATTCTTCGGGCTTGAACTCCCTGATTTCGCGCTCCCTGTCGCAGAGGATTCGGAGCGCTACCGACTGCACTCTCCCGGCGCTCAATCCGCGCTTGACATATCTCCACAGCAGGGGGCTGATCTGATAGCCCACCAGTCTGTCCAGGACTCTCCTTGCCTGTTGGGCGTTGACCTTGTTGATGTCAATCTCGCCCGGATGCTCAAAAGCCTCCTGAACCGCCTTCTGGGTTATCTCGTGAAAGGTGACCCGGTATTTCTTCTTCTCGTCGTCAAGCTCGGAGGCTATGTGCCAGGCAATCGCCTCGCCCTCTCTGTCCGGGTCCGGGGCCAGGAAGACGTTGTCCGTTTGCTTAGCCGCCTTCTTGATTTCTCTGAGGACTTTCTCCTTGCCGTGGATGATCACGTACTTGGGTTGGAAGTTGTTCTTCAAGTCCACGCCGAGTTGACTCCTGGGGAGGTCTTTCAAATGCCCTATGGAAGACTTGATGACGTAGTCCTTCCCGAGGAACTTACTGAGAGTTCTCGCCTTTGCTGGTGACTCGACTATGACTAACGACTTTCCCACAAATAACGCTCCCTGCCGAAGGATTGAACGTGTGTGTTTTGGATCCCCTTGCGACTCTTTTGCAGGCGGAAGGGCATCTCCCCTTGCCTGCCTTTCTACTTTCTCAGCGGACTATAACAAAGCCTGTTTCTCACAATCAATAGCGAACGCGGCGGATATGTCAAGGAATTCTCGCAGAAGGGGTAATCCCTCACTCTCGGAGGGCTCACCGCAGAGAACGCAGAGTGCGCAGAGGATGCGTCTTTGTGGCACGGGCGTCTCGCCCGTGGGAATCATGGGCAAGATGCCCATGCCGCAACAGGACTCCCGCCTCTCTGCTGATCGAGCCGCGTGTAGCTCACCACCGGAGACTGAGGGGTTACCAGAAGCGACGCTTACGGGTCATCGCGGCGAGTGGGGACGCGATGCAGTCCAAGGGCGGGTATGCTCGCTTGGCGGCGCGGCGCTCTGGGCAGCAGGTCAATCAGTTTGCCTGCCAAGATGATTTCGCGGCAGACGAACTCCGCCCGAGAGGCGGCTTTGACCTACTGTGAGTGCTATCTAACGGGGCGCCATGCTGGCGGCAAAAGACGGGCCGGGTGTCAGCACTCATAGTACGATTTGTTTTTGAAATCGCCCAGACGTACGCTTTCGAGAAGTGGCAGCCAAAGTCCTACAGAGAGATAGATTGCTTCGTGGGCGAGCCGGTCGTGCCCTTCGTGCAGTCGGGGGCCAACGGCCTCAACCCGAGGGTTATCTTCAGGCCCGCCCCGGCAGATAGCACCTTCCGCCGCCGGAGAGGCAACCCTCCTTTTCCTTTGTCTGCTCTCCGCGGCACTCACGGGGTCGTTGCTGATAAGGAGGGTAGCCTGGAGGTCCCCTCTACACATTCGGGCTTCGCTGTGGTATCCTGCATTGAGCGCGCAACACGGGACGGGGCATGTCCCCGCTTCGACGGCAGTCTTTGACAAGTTATCGAAATCAGTGGAATGAAGCAGCCAAAAGTCTTGATCAAAACATATGGCTGTCAGATGAATGAGCTGGACTCCGAGTTCATCCTCGGTTGCCTTCTTGCGCGCGGTCTCGACCAGGCGAGGGACGAGTGCGACGCCGACGTCATTCTCCTCAACACGTGCTGCGTGAGAGAGATGGCGGAGAGGAAAGCCCTTGGGAAGCTGGGTGTCCTCCGCAGGATGAAGCAGTACAAACCTGACCTCATCCTGGGCATCTGCGGTTGCGTCGCACAGAAGAAGCAGAGTGACCTCTTCGACGAGATGCCCTTTCTCGACATCGTTTGCGGACCGACTCAGATTGGTCAGTTGGCGGACATGATTGATTCTGTCCTCAGGACGAGATCGAGGCAGATTCATGTGGAGGAGGATTCCAGCGGGAAACTGGACTTCGCGCTGGCAAGGCGGAGCAGCTCTGTCAAAGCCTTTGTGTCCATCATGCGGGGGTGCGACAACTACTGTTCGTATTGTGTTGTGCCCTACGTGCGTGGGAGAGAGCGCAGCCGCTCGCCGGAGGAAATCCTCGCCGAGATTGAGCACCTCGCCCAGAGAGGCTACAAGGAGGTAACGCTTCTGGGGCAAAACGTCAATTCCTACGGGAAGGGATTGGACACGAAGTGTGACCTGGTCGGTCTGCTCGAACGGGTGAACGAGATCGAGGGCATAGAGAGAATTCGCTTTGTTACCTCCCACCCGAAGGACATCAGCCCGCGCTTAATTGAAGCCGTGGCGACGCTCGATAAGGTCTGCGAACATCTCCATTTCCCTCTCCAGTCGGGTTCCGACAGGGTTCTTGAGTTGATGAACCGGCGGTACACTCTCGAGGACCACGTGAGAGTCGTGGATGCCTTGAGGAATGCGGCGCCGGATATTGCGCTCGGTACGGACATCATCGTTGGTTTTCCGAGCGAGACGGAGCAGGACTTCCGTGAGACCGTCGAGGCGATGCAAAAGATAGAGTACGACAGCGCTTTCATCTTCAAATATTCCACGCGAGAGGGCACGGCTGCCGCCAAATTGCCCGACGATGTTCCCCTTGACAAGAAAAAGGAGCGAAATAAAATCCTTCTTCAACTCCAGGAGGAAATCTCCTTAAGGAAAAACAGGGACTTGATCGGCAAGCACGTGGAGGTTCTCGTCGAGGGGCCGAGCAAACGCAACCCGCAGAAAATGATGGGGCGAACCAGGCAGAATAAGATCGCAGTATTCGACGGCGGACGCAATCTCGTGGGAAGAATTCTGACGCTGACCGTTGCGGACGCCACTGCCCTGACGCTCCTTTGCCAGCCAGCGGAAGGCGGCAGGTTTGAGAGAACAGAATCGGGCGCCGACGAGGAGAATCATTACTCCGACGCCCTGACGGCATGAACGTAAGGATACGTCGCTGAGAGGAACAAGATGAAAATATCGGAGTATCTGAAGAGGAAAGATCAGGTTGACATTCTCGCCCAGCAGGACAAATCGTTAGCTCTCATAGAAATCAATCCGGAGATCATGGATGGACTTCCCTGCATCAAGGGGACTCGCATTCCCGTGTACATGATCCTCGAGATGCTCCAGGATGGACAGTCCTTTGACCCACTCATCAAGCAGTACCCGAACCTGAATAGAGACAAGATTAAGGCAGCTCTTCATTTTGCGGGGCTGGTCGCTTCTCTCTGAGGAAAGGAAATCATGAAGGTCATTCTTGACGAGTGCATCCCGAGGGATGTCAAGAGTCTTCTCGACCAGAAGGGCATCTTTGCATCCTCGGTTTCGGGTTTGAGTTTACCAAGCAGGTCCGACGCGATGGTCCTCGAGTACGTGAGAGTCGGGGGCGACCTCTTCATGACGTGCGGCCGCCGCATGAAGACTCAAGCGAAGTTTAGCCCTTCGCCCAAGGTGGGGATCATCTATGCCCAGGTGGAGCCCTGGAATCCGAAATTCGTTGTTTCGGCTCTGGAAGAGTTCCTGCAAAAGGAATCGCTCAAGAACGTCGTCGGCAAGTCGCTGATTCTCCGGAGGCACGACTGGCAATTTGTTGTATAAGGTCTCCGCAAGGGCGGGGACTGTCCCTTATTTGGGCTGGCATGCCGACCGACGCTTGGCGTGGGGGGCGTCGTGACCAAAAGGAGTCCGGCGGCAAGGGAACCGGGGGCGACGAAAGGGACGTCTTGTTGAAAATGTCCAAGCTCACCCCTTTGATGAATCAGTACAAGGCGATCAAGAGGGACCACCAGGACTGCATTCTCTTCTTCCGTCTGGGCGATTTCTACGAGATGTTTTTCGACGACGCCAAAGAAGCCTCCAAAATCCTCGACATCGCTCTCACTTCCCGCCAGGGCGCCCCAATGTGTGGGGTTCCGTATCACGCCGCGGAGCTTTACCTGGGCAAGCTGATAGCCGCTGGCAAGAAGGTCGCCATCTGCGACCAGATGGAGGACCCGAAGCTCGCCAGGGGGATTGTCAAGCGGCAGGTGACTCGCATTGTCACGCCGGGGACTTCCATCGTCAGCTCCGACGTCGGGCGTAAGAAAAGCAACTACATCGGCTGCCTCTGTCGCGTTCAGGCGACCTACGGATATGCTTTCATGGACGTGTCCACCGGGGAGTTCAAGGTCGTCGAGCTGAGCACAAAAAGAGAACTTCTCGATGAGCTTCAGAGAACCCCTCCCTCCGAGTGCTTGATTCCGGAATCGCTTGACGAGAAATCCGAAATCACCCGTGCCCTCGACGGGCTTATTCCGACGGTCTTCAATCGCTGCGAAGATTGGATGTTCGATTACGATTCGTGCGGCTCACTTTTGACTGACCACTTCAAGACCCATTCGCTCGACGGGTTCGGCTGCCAGGGGATGGTCGCGGGAATAACCGCCGCGGGCGCCCTCGTCGGCTACATTCGCGATGTTCTCAGTCAGCCTTTGAATCAGGTTACGAAAATCACGCCTTACTCCACGGCCGATTTCATGGTCCTCGACCCGACGTCGCTGCGAAACCTCGAAATCCTCGAACCGATTCGGAAGGGGCAGCAAAGTGCCACGCTTTTTGGTGTGATGGACCAAACACTGACGCCGATGGGCGGGCGCCTTCTCGCTCAGTGGATAAGGCAGCCCCTCGTTGACTCCATCGAAATCCGGAAAAGGCAGGATGGCGTCGAGGAGCTTGTCCAGCGCCAGACCCGCTGCTCGAACTTGCGGTCTCTCCTCAGAAATGTGAGGGATTTGCCACGGCTCATGAGCCGGATTGACTCCGGGTACGCGACACCGCGAGACGTGGTCACTCTGAAGGAGTCGCTGAGAGTCCCGCCGGAGATCAAAAAGGAGCTCTCCGGCTTTGAGTCGGCAATGTTGAAGGAATGCGCCGAGAAACTGGTTTCGGTGGATTGGCTCGTGGAGTTGATAGACCGCGCGGTGGTCAATGAGCCGCCCGCTCACGCCCGCGAAGGCGGAATCTTCAAGCCCGGATACAACGCGAGGCTCGACGGACTGCGCGGGACGTCCCGCGACGGGAAAAGCTGGATCGCCGCCTTCCAGGAAAAGGAAAGAGAGCGAACCCGCATCAAGTCGCTGAAAGTCGGCTACAACCAGGTGTTCGGTTACTATATCGAGATAACGAACGTCTATCGCGATGCGGTGCCGCCGGAGTACGTGCGAAAGCAGACGCTCGTGAATTGCGAGAGGTATATCACGCCGGAGCTGAAGGAGTACGAGTCAAAAGTCCTCGGCGCCGAGGAAGAGATTGTCGCGCTGGAGGCCGAGCTATTTGAGGAGCTGCGGAAGGAAGCGAGCAAGGCTACGCCCGACGTGCAGTCCATATCCGAGGCCATCGCAGTCGTGGACGTTCTCAGTTCTTTCGCCACGTCGGCTCTTGAAAAGAACTATACGAGGCCGGTTGTCAACGAAGGGCCAAAAATCGTGATCGAGGACGGGCGTCACCCAGTCATTGAGACCGCGATGGTCGGCGAGCGATTTGTCCCGAACAGCGTCGAGCTGGATTGCGATGAAAATCAACTCCTCGTCATCACGGGACCCAACATGGCGGGCAAGTCCACCTACATTCGCCAGACCGCGCTTCTCGTCCTCATGGCACAAGTGGGGAGTTTCATCCCCGCCAAAAATGCCACGATCGGCGTCGTGGACCGGATGTTCACCCGCGTCGGCGCCTCCGACGAACTGACCCGCGGGCAGAGCACCTTTATGGTTGAGATGAACGAGACCGCGAACATCCTCAACAACGCGACTCCGAGAAGCCTCATCATCCTCGACGAGATCGGCAGAGGAACCAGCACCTACGACGGGATAAGCATTGCTTGGGCGGTCGCTGAATACCTCGCCACTCGACTCGAAAAGAAAGCCAAAACGCTGTTCGCAACCCATTACCATGAACTGACCCGCCTCGAGGGGCTTTTCCCGGGAATCAAGAACTACAACGTCGCCGTCCGCGAGTGGAACAACGAAATCATCTTCGTTCGAAAAATCGTGCGGGGCGGAACCGACAAAAGCTACGGAATTCACGTCGCTGGTCTGGCGGGGATACCGCGAGAGGTCGTCGAGAGAGCCAACGAAATCCTCCAGACTCTCGAAGAGAACAGCGTCAAGGAGCCGGAATATGCCGCTCGGGCTAAGAAGCGAAAGATCCCCGCCCCGCAGCAGCTTTTCCTCTTCGCGGAGCGTCCCAACCCCGTCCTCGAGGAACTGAAGCAATTGGACATTGACTCCCTTTCCCCCATCGAAGCCTTGATGAAGTTGAAGGAACTGAGGGACAAGGCGAGATAGCCCATGTTTGTCAGTTTTTGGCCGGTTTTTGGGGTATTTGAGGGGATGTCT
>CAZFAP010000200.1:0-8167 GCA_964516325.1 uncultured Verrucomicrobiota bacterium | reverse complement strand
GACAGGATTGTCCTGTTATCCTGTCAAAATCTTCGTTTGTTGCTCTCAGGGCACGGAGGGCGAACCCGCCTGAGCGGGGTGGCGTTACCTCTACGAGCTTTACCCCTCAAATACACCCACGCCCCCCTTGCGATATCTCTTTGACATATTATCACAAGTTTGCTATAATTCTACCAAAAGGGCGAGAGAACGAAACACCCTCAGAAGGATCACAATGCCACCGCTGAACGCGTTTCGCACACCATTTGCCGGGCTTTCCCCTCAAGCCCACTTTCTGCCTGTTCCTGGGACGCCCCACGATGCCGCCCATCAAAGCGGGCTCCTGGGCCTTTTGGGGAAACCACCGGTTCCCTCTATCTCCCCTGTTTCACGCACGTTACCGTTGGAATCCCCAAGCTCAAAAGGCCCGGAAAGGCCCAGATTTTCCCCCGGATATTTTTTGGCAAACGCACCCGCGATCCCCAACCCCTTTACCCTCGTTTCCCTTTCAAGCCCAAAATCTCCTGTCCTGAATCCCTCCAACTCCCGCGCGAGCCTGCGCACCCCCATTACAATCCCCCAATTCCCACCCCGTCAGAGCCTTCCCAGCCCAAACTTTCGGAATCGCTGACGGTGCCAGAAACGGGTTGATATGAGGGGGTGTTTCACTTAAGATTCCGCAAAGCTTCCGTAAGATCGTCTTGGCTTGTCAGCGGCAAGAGGGCGTTGATGTGAGTTTCGTCTGTCTGAAGATGCGTTCGGTCGTGGGTGATCCTTTTTTCGCCAGAATCGTGTCGACAACGAAAACTCTGGCGCTTGCGGTTTTTTTTGTAGCCGGTATCACCGCAGCGGCAGAGGACAGCTTCTTCGACCGCGAGCTTGATAGAGAAATCGCGCTGCTGGGAAGCGATCTGGGCAAGCCGGAAGCCTTCGTGCGCATCCACGCCATCTGGGACCTCGTTGATTACGCCTGCTGGGATGGACGCATCCCGAACGCCCTGGCCGGAATCGTCTCCTCCTCGAAAGCATCGCCCGTCCTCAAATCTCACTCGCTCTGGTTGCTGAGAGAGGTTGACCTGCGGAGCGGGGACTTCGACGCTGCCGGTCTGAAACAGGGGCAGCTCGGCTTTATTACGAACTGGCTGATTATCGGTCCCTTCGACAACGAAGGGATGGCTGGGTTTGACCTCGAATACCCCCCGGAGGGTGAGATAGACCTGACGCAGACGTACAGCGGCAAGGAAAGACCGGTCGCCTGGCGGGAGTACCCGAAAGTCTCCTGGGGCTGGTGCGTTGACCTTTCCGCCGTGTTGAGGCCCGTCTCGAAGACTGCGGCATATGCTCTGGCATGCGTCTTCTCGCCCGACAGCCAGCAAGTCGCGGTTCGCCTCGGGGCGGATGACTGCGCGAAAGTCTGGGTTGCTGGCCAGCCTGTGATTTCCGACCAAGATTCTCACCCGATTGGGTTCGACCAGGCGGTCGCTCCGGCAACTCTCGAGCAGGGATGGAATAGAATCCTGGTGAAAATCTGCCAGGATGAAGAGGATTGGGGCTTCTGGCTGAGGCTCACTTCTCTCGACGGAAGCCCTCTTCGGTCCTTGCGGGTTGCGGCGGGAAGGGACGAGATGGTCAAGGCGCTTGGCGATGCCAAACACGACGGGTCGGATAGCCGCGCGGCAAGTCCTCCGGACGCTCAGATGACGGCAGCGGACCCCATCGCCGAATTCAGGGCACGGGTGACTTCGGCGCCCGACAATGCGGAACATCGCGCAGCTCTTTCTTTTCTGCTTTCGCATGCCAAAGCCTACGACAAGAACACGCGGGCCGACATAAAGGAGCTTGAGACGGCCGCCGCGCTTTCGCCGCGAGAGTGGCGGTATCATTTCCGCCTTGGACAACTATACCAGGACGAGAATAAGAGACGCGCCGCTTGCGAAAGAGTAATTGAACTCAACCGGGATTTTGCCCCCGCGTACTCGGAGCTTGGAAAGCATTACTCTGCGAAGAGGCTCGAGACGAAGTCGCTGCAATTCTACCGCCAGGCGGTGGAGAAGGACCCTTCCTATTACCCGGCCGTTTTCGGGTTGGCCGATTTCTACGCAAGAAGTTCCCAGAAGGCAAAAGCGGCGGAGCTGCTGCGCGGCCTCCTCGCGGCATATCCCAACACGTCCTATCTGCTTTCGCAGGCGGTGGAGTTCGCGCCGTTTCCGGACACGCCTCAGAAGCTGGAGGACAGATGCAAGGCCGCGCTGAGACTCAATTTCCTCGACCAGACCGCAAGGGGTAATCTTCTATCAAGCTGCTACAAACGCCGCGATTTTGTGGCGGCTGTCGATCAGCTCTGCGCGATGGAACGTGCGAATCCGATGTCCACCTCCCTTCTTCTCGAGCACGCCCAGCTCCTGGCGGACCGCGGGGAACATACGGAAGCCACGGTTCTCATTGACCGGGCCTTAGAGATTTGCCCGGAAGACGAGGAAATCCTCCGGCAGAAGGGAGAGATTCTTCTTCAGCAGGAGCGTCGTGAGGAGGCGCTCGCGTGGTTTGAGAAGTCGCTTGCCACAAGGCCCCAGAATCGCCCCCTTCGCGAGTATGTCGAGTTGTTGAAGCCGAAGGAGAAAGCCTTCGAGGAGGACTTCAAGATTGATGCCGCTAAAGCCGTCAGCGACGCTTCTTCTGGCGTCGGCCCTGGGAGCGATTCGGCAGTGTATCTCTTCGACCTCTGGATCAGGGAGGTTCACCCGAACGGGTTGTCGAACTCCTATCATCAGGAGGTCGTGAAAATCCTATCCGAGGCGGCTATCGAGGATTTTCGGTTTCGTCGGGCTATATATCGTCCGACGACCGATGAGATCGAAGTGAAGTCCGCGCGGATATTCAAGAAGGATGGCCGCGTGATGAACGCGGACGGGCCGTTCACCTACACGTTTGGAGAAGAAGACAAAATCTATTATGACCTCGAGGCAAAGTACGTCCGTTTCTCGAACCTGGAGGTCGGAGACGCGATCGAGTTCAGCTACCGGACGAACGCCATCGCCCCCAGGAACATGTACGGGGACTATTTCGGAGACATCATCTACTTCAAGGATTTCGTCCCCAAGAGGTCAATGGAGTACGTGGTGCTCACCTCTCCGGAGATGAAACTGCATTACAGCGTCGTGGGGATGGAAATTCAGCCCGTCATCGAGACGCGGGGAAACTCGAAGAGCTACCTCTGGAAAGTCGAAAACATGGAGAAGGTCGAGTCGGAGCCTTTCATGCCCGGGTATTCGGAGGTGCTTCCTTACGTTCACGTTTCGACGTATCAGAATTGGGAAGACGTTGGAGAGTGGTATTGGAATTTGATCCGCGACCAGTTCCTTCTCGACGCGAACGCCTCCGCCGAAGTCGCCAGGATTACTCGCGGGCTGCAAACCGAGCAAGAAAAAATCCTGGCAATCTACAATCATGTCGTGCAAAACACCCGCTACATTGGACTTGAATTCGGCATCCACAGCCACAAGCCCTACCCGGCGTACAAGGTGTATTCCCGGAGGTATGGCGACTGCAAGGATAAAGCCGGCCTGATGATTGCCATGCTCAAGGAGATCGGCGTGGACGCGTGCCTGGCGGCTTTACGCACCAAGAGCCGGGGGAAGATTGAGCCGCAGCCCGCGTCCCTGGCTGTCTTTAACCACGCCATCTGCTACATCCCGAAGTATGACCTGTGGCTCGACGGGACGGCCGAATATTCCGGAAGTTCCGAGTTCCCGTACGAGGATCAGGACACCTGCGCTCTCGTCGTGGGGAAGGGTTTTCGGAAATTTGTTACCACGCCGTCGCTGCCCGGCGAGCGCAATTTGATCTCCGATGTTTATGAGGCGAGGATTTCGCCCGACCGCGCTATGGAGTTTGAGCTGACACGGGAGACGGTGGGCCAGTACGCTCCTCACTTCCGAAGGGTCTATCAGGAGGAGAAGGACCGCAGCAACGCTCTGGCAAAAACGTGGGGCGGGGTCCTCCCCAACATCAAGATTTCCGAGGTCCGTTTCAGCAACCTCCGGGACCTCGAGAAGCCGGTGCGATATGCTTTCAGGGCTTCGGCCTCCAACTACGCCGTCGAGGATGAAAGCGGGGCGATGGCGTTCTCCGGAGTCATCAATAAGATGCAGTTGACGCGGCGGTACGCGCCTCGCTCCCAGAGGAAGTACGACCTCGTCCTGGATTTTCCGTGGTGTACGAAAGGTTCGACAAGGTTCAGCCTGCCGCCCGGTTATAAGGTGGTCAGCGTGCCGGAAAACGCAGACGTGCAAACGAGTTTCGGCAAGTATGACATTGAATTCGTCGTCACGGAGCCAGGGAGTGTGGCTATGAACTTTCAATTTTCGTTCGATGTGACACGTATCAGGGTCGAGGAATACGAAGCGTTCCGCGACTTCTGTCGAAGAGTTGACGAAAAAGAAGAGGAGAAGATCCGGATCGCCAAATGATGAAGCTGGCTAAGACTGTTCCTCTCATCCTCGTCGCGGTCGTACTGCAAGTCGGCAGTTCTTTCGCGGCGGACTATTACCCTTTCAGAGACGTGGCGGACCCCGCCGCTACGATAGAGGCCGTTTCTCAGAAGTGCGAGGAGAATCCTTCCCCGGAACTCCTGACCGCTCTTGCCTGGCTTCTCCACGTCTATCGGAATGACAACCAGAGGGCGGAAGAGCTTTTCGGGAGAGCGCTGGCCGCCCAGCCAGACAACTGCTGGGCAAGATACGGTTTGTGCATCGTGAACGAAATGAAGGGCGACTTTCAGGGTGTCCTGTCGAATGCTCTTGCCCTGTGTCAGACTTCGCCGGAGCATCCTCTTGCGCTGCTTGCGCTGCTCAACGTTCGAGAGCTCTTCGGGCGCGTTGGCAACTTCAACACTCCGGTCAAAGCCGTTCTGGCGCCTCTGCTTGAGGGAGAACGCTCCCGCTCGATTCAGTTTGACGAAATGTGCCGGGAGGTTCTGTCAGCGATCAGCCGCTACGAAGGGAATCTCGATGGGGTGAAGAGCATCGTCCGAGATGGCGGATACGTCACGGAGTGGCGGATCGCCGGCCCCTTTGGTGAGTATCCGAGCGTCTCTTTCCTGTCCGCATGGCAGCCTCAGTCCGATTCGGTTTTGGGGCGCGCCTACAAAAGGGGGGATCGTTTTGTCAAGCCGAAGCGGTATTCGTCGGAGTACGGGGCGATTTCCCCGTCGTGGGTGACGCAAGGAGTTTACTATGCGGAGACGTTCCTCCGCTCTGCGTCCGCGCAGGAGGTTGTGCTGAAGGTTTCGTCTCGTTCCGCGATCGAAATCTCGTTGAACAATCATCGCATCTACGTGAAGGACGCTATCAGGAGCTACTGCGCGGTTACCGAATATGTCAGGGCGCGTCTTTCCCCGGGCTACAACCGATTGCTTGTGAAGTTCCTCGCGGGGGGTGGGCTCTTCATCAATGATGTTGCCTATAAGAGCCTCAATTCCGGATGCGTCGTGGCCGAGTCTTTTGGGGGGCCTACTATCCAGGTTTTCGATGCCCCTTATGGGGGCGCGAGCGTTTCCGTCAGCGGGTCGCCTCAGCGTTGGCGTCGAGTGAAGGAAGTCGAGCACAGCATCATTGATCCTGACGCCTTCGCATACTTCAGTGGACTGGTGCGCGAGAACCCCAACGACCCCCTTGCTCTGGGAATTTGCGGGATGCTCAAGACCGCCGACGGAGATGTTCATGCCGCCAAGCGGTTTCTCACGGCGGCAGTCCGGCGTGCTCCCTCCTATTGGTATTTCCATTATGTGCTGGGCAGGGTCTCAAACGACGACATCAGCCTTCCGGTCCAGGTTCGGCGGAGCGAGTCCAGGGCAAGGTTTTCCTTGGCGATTGCCGGGGTAAAGGACTTCCCTCTGGCGTTGTTTGGGCTTGCTTTTCTCGACATCCACGAGGAGAAGGAGCTCCAGGCCGTTGAGAAGCTCAACGAATGCGTTGCGAGCTCGCCCGGCTTTTTCCTCTGGCACGACACGTTGTACAGAATCTATCGCCAGAAAAAGTGGCGCCGCGAGCAGGTCCGGGAACTCGAGAAGATTTCCGCGCTCGGGCTTGACTCGTGCGCGCCCTATCACCTGGCAGAAGAGTATTATCGCGCCACGAAGCAGTACGACAAGCTGTCCGAGACGATCGAGAAGCTCCAGAGAACGCACGTGAACCCGGATTTTGTGGCTCGGCATTCCTTCGAGTCGGGCGAGGACCAGACGGCCATATCCGAATACCTGAAGCTGAGAGTCGCCGAGCCCGAGGACGAGGGCGTTCGCAGTTCCCTGGTCGAGCTGTACGAGAGAAATGCCCGCTGGGTGGATGCTGAGAAGGAAGTAAAAGCAGCATTGAAGTTGTTCCCAGAGAATCTGGGGCTGTGGAAAAGGCTCGCCGAGTTGAAAGGTTATACGGGACGGGGATGGCAGGAGCGGCAGATTTGGGGGCGTGTTCTGCGACGCAACCCGGTGGACCCGGACGCCAGGCGAGCGTTGAAGGCTTATGGCCGAAAAGACACGCTTGATGAATACGACATCCCCTCCACGGTTTATCTTCACGATCCGGCGATCAGGCAAAAGTACGCTGGCGTATCTTCGGTGATTCTCATTGACCAGACCGTCGAGGAAATCTATCCGGACAGCTCGAGCCGCCAGAAGGTTCACAACCTGGTTCTTCTCAACGATAGGAAGGCGATTGACCGATGGGGCGAACTCAGCGTTCCCGAAGAAGAGCTGCTTGAGCTGCGAACCATAAAGAGCGACGGCTCGGTCGTGGAGCCGGAGCCCCCGGAGAAGAGCAAAACGACGTTTTCCATGGGCGGCCTCCAGGAAGGCGACATGATCGAGTTCAAGTACGTCACCAGTTCTTCCGCTTCTCCGAGCCGTCCTCGGCGCCACCTCGGCCAGCGGTTCTTTTTCCAAACCATCGAAATCCCGATGGACGTGTCGCAATACGTAGTGATTGTGCCCGAAGAACTGAAGCTAAAGTACGAACAGGTGAATTTCTCAAAGCCTCCTTCGATCACACGGAACAACGGCAAAAAGGTCTATAAGTGGGAGGCGAGAAACATGCCTGCGGTTCCACGAGAACCCCTTGTCGCCGCGGAAGCGGAGTTCCTTTCCTTTGTCCGGGTTGGAGTCAACTTCGACGAGACTGCTGAAGTTCTTGAACACGAAGACCACGATATCTCCATGACCCGCCTCTCCGAGGGAATTGAAGAAACAGTGGCCCGGCTGCTCGCCGATTGTCCGGGCGATGTCGAGAGCCGCGCTCGGGCGATTCACTCGTTCGTCAGCAGGGAGATTCGCGGTGGGGGAGGTTCGGCGAACTTCGTGAGGGCCGCCAGCGAGACCCTTGCCGACAGAAACGGCGACCGCCTCGCTTTGGCGAAAGCGATGCTCGACGTGGCTGAGATCAGGTCCGACGTGCTGGCAGTCAGGGGGAAACTCATGCACGCGTCCAAAGTCTTCCCTGGCTCGTTCGACTCCGCCTTGCTCGCCATCAAAGACGGTGAAGGTCGCTACGTGCATTTCCTGGATTTTGGCAGCCGCTATCTTCCTTTTGGCTACATCCGGTCGTCGCTTCAGGGCGGAGGCGCCATCGCTCTGCAACATTTCTCGAGCCCTGACTTCGGCTTGGGCCAAAACGACCGCAAACGTGTCCGTCAACGTTTGTCCGTTCCACGATTATCGGTCGAAGCCAATTGCGAGATGAGCGTGCTGAACTCCTCGGTTCGCGGGGACGGCGCCATCGAATGCACTCAAGTGATTTAATATACCGGCGACCGCGCCGCCGGTCTGAGAAACGCTATCCTCGGAGCCGAGCAGTACCAGATCAAGGATTTCATCGAAAGGACGGCGAACTTCTCCTTCGGGGGCGCGTCCTTGATCCAGCATAAGGTGGATAACCTGCTTGACCCTGAGAAGCCGCTCTCGATCGAATTCAGCTTTCGTGCGCCGGACTACGCGAGAGTTGGCGGCGGCGAGATGCTCTTTGACGGTACAGTTACGCCGCTGCGGTTGGGTGTCAACCTTGCCAGTCTTGAGTCTCGGCAGACGTCGTTGCAGATCAGCGAGGAGGTCAACAATCGCTTTCGAGGTGTGCTGCAACTCCCTTCTGGCGCGGCGGTTGCGACTCCGCCCTCTCTGCACATTTTCGAGACGCCTTTTGGG
>CAZFAP010000199.1:0-8391 GCA_964516325.1 uncultured Verrucomicrobiota bacterium | reverse complement strand
TGGATGAGTTGTGTGTTATGCAGTCTGTATAACACGCTGTCCTATTGCATGCTTTTACATAATGTCGCCAGGGCTTCGGACGGCTTTGCCTCCTCGATCCAGCACGTGCGTGTAAATCATCGCGGTTCGCACATCTTTATGCCCGAGTAATTCCTGCACCGTGCGGACGTCGTACCTCCCGGCGAGCAGATGCGTGGCAAACGAATGGCGGAAAGTATGGCATGTGGCGCGCTTCGTCAACCCAGCCTTGACGACGCCATGTTCCACGGCCCTTTGAAGCATCCTCTCGTGAACATCGAGGAGTTTCGGTTTCCTGCGGACAGGACGCGAAGAAGGGAGGGCGCGGGCTGTCCGTGCGGACGATAGCCCTTTCTCATCTGGAAAAGCGATTGGCAGCGGCGCTCTCGGCTCGGCCATGGCTAAGCCCCCAAAACCTTGGGCTCTTTCTTCGGAAATGTCTACATCGTTCTACCCGCCGGCCATTATGCCGAACTCTGGAGCGATGTCAAGCAGGATGTGACCAAGGGTGCGGCTACGTTTCAGTGGTGAGGCGCGGGATCGGCGGTAGTTGGGGACGTAGGGATGGGGCCAGAGGCCTGTGTCGCTGTACCGCCGGCATCCTGCCGGCTGTGTCGGGGGCATCTTGCCCCCGCTTCGACTCCCCCAAGGCGAAACATCTTGCCGGGCTGGGTCCCATGTGAGGGCGGGACGCCCTCACGACTGCCGCCGGGACGGCGGCGTTACGCTTCTTGGGCGCCATGGGAGCAACGCCCCAAGAACCACGAGGTGTGCCACTCAAAAGTAGCCATAGCTGTGACCAAGGGTGTAATGCCTCACTTATGGGTGGGGAAGGTCATCGGCAATCCTGGAGTCTTTCGCATGGGGATGGAACCGCAGATGAACGCAGATGGACGCGGATAAGAAACAGGCGAGCGCTGACTCGCCCCGGGGGGTCGGACTCTTGTGGGGTTGTCCCCCCCGTAACTGAGAGATTGACAATGGGGGTAGTGCCTCCGTTATGGGCGGGGTACCTCGCGCGCTGGGCGACCATCGGCAGGAAGGATGGAACCGCAGATGAACGCAGATGGGCGCAGGTAAGAAACAGGGGAGCGCTCACTCGCCCCGGTGGGTCGGATTCTTCTGGGGTTGTCCCCCCGTAACCGAGGGATTGACAATGGGGGTCGCTGCGACTCGGTGGCTGAGTTTTTCCCGGGAAGCGTCAGACCTTGGCGGGGAGTCTTTTTCTGTTTCGCCGGACGCGCCAGCCTATGAAACCCGCCAGCGGCGCCATCGTCATCAGGAGTCCCGGCTCCGGGGTCGCAAAGTTGTCCACACGCAGCTCGGGCGTGCCGGCTTCCGTACCATCGAGGAACATCAGTCCGATAGCGTCCACATCAGCCAGAGCGTTAGCATACTCCACGGACCCTCTTCTCCGGGTCCACTTCGATGAGTCGCTCAGGTCGGCGGTGTGGTATTCCCACGAGCTGCTGACGATGGACCAGGAATAGTTGTAGTAGAATATCGTGGAGCTTGTGTTGAGGGTGCTGTCGCTTGCGTTGTTATTGCTTGCGAAGAAGAACGAAGTCGTGGGATAGTTCGTCGAGTTTCGCGCCATATACGAACTAACCTCGGGCGTACTGCTGTAGTTCTTGTTTCCCGCGAGATTCCCGCCGGAAGCATCCGCGTCCGCGAAGAGGAGCCCCCAGTGCCCGGCTGTCCAGGCATAGTTGGAGTAGTCGTAGCCTCCTGTGACTCCGCCCGTGTTGGAGTGAAGGGCGCCATCTTCATCGAGGTTGGCGCCAAATAGCTGGCCGATCAGGTTCTCGTCCGTAGCCCAGTCGCGGGTGTCATTATTGACATCAAAAGTCTCTTTGTACTTGATGACGTCACAGTAAGCCTGGGCGGCAACAAACAGCGAAACGCAAAAAACGACTAAGCTTTTCATCCGTATCACGCGGGATCCTCCCATATTGAATTGGGGGTTTGGCCCCAGTTTTCCACAAGCTTGTTTTAAAATTTACCAAATCGGTCAAAATATGTCAAGAACAATCGTGCCAAAAAAGAAGGCGCACACTGTCCGGACAGACCGATTCTTTCCAGGTTGGGAGCAAGATACAGGCCAGAGTCCGCCGAAGCTGTAACTGGCTTGTTCCGAGCTAAATCCGAACACGAGCCTTCCGGCGTCCGCCTCTTTTCGTGTTTACGAGATGAAACGACTGTTTTCCGACGAAAACATTGGGGTGTTGCTTTGAGGCTTCGCCGGGCCCGTTGGCAGCCCCATTCCTCTGCGAAGGGGAAGTGGAGAGGAAAACCGAACGCGGTGGTCAATTGCTCTTCTCAAGGTCCGCGACGGCGGCTTTTGCCTCTTCTGCGCCATCGAAATCGGGGCTCAAAGAGAGGGCAGCCTTCAATTGAGTTAGAGCTTGCTCCTTTTGTCCATCCTTGAGCGAAGCCATGCCGAGGTGGAATCGGATCATAGGCTCGTTCGGGTTCTTAGCGACGGCGGAGGTCAGCTTGTCGAGGGCTTCCTTGTATCGCCCCAGCTCGTACAATATCCATCCGGTGGTGTCGAGGACGTTTACGTCGTTGGGACTCAGTTCCGCCGCCTTTGTGGCCAAGGAAAGCGCCTGCTGGAGGTCTTTTCCCTCGGCGCAGGCCATCCAGGCGAGGTTGTTGTAGGCGGCGGAGAGGATAGTGGGATCGGTTGTGGCGCCCGGAATCATCTCGAAGAGCTTTTTTGCCTTTTCGTAGTCCTTTAGTGCCAGGTAGTTCTGTCCTGCAAGGACGGCGACGCGGAAGTCATTGTTGCTGTCTTTGAGAGCCGCCTCGAACTCTTTCGCGGCTTCGGCGTATTTCTTCTGGGAAGCGAGAACTTCCGCCAGGCGGGTTCTGACCCAGACGGCTTTGGGGCTTGCGGAGAGAACGGCTCTCAGTTCTTCCGCGGCGAGGTCGGGTTTGTTTGAAGCGGTGTAGGCTCTGGACAGGTTGATGCGTGCGGGGAGGAACGCCGGATCGGCGGCGAGGGCATCCCCGAAGCTGGCTATCGCCTCAGAATGCAGACCCTTGTAAAGTTGAGCCAACCCGAGGACATTGTAAAGACGGGCGTCTTTGCTCCCTTCCGAGATTGCCTTCTGGCACGTGGCGATGGCTTCGTCGGGCTTCCGGGAGGAGAGTTGAGCGGCGGCGATGAATGCGGGGGCGGTGCCAGCGGACGGCAATTCGGTTTGTATTCGGGCATAGACCTTGCCTGCTTCCTCGAGGTTCCCCTGTGCCACGAGCGTATCGCCTAAGATGCGCAGCGCCTCGATATTGGTTGGATCAAGGCCGACCGCCCGATTGGCGTGAGCGAGAGCGGAGTCGAGAAGCCCGGTTCTCAGCTCCAGGTCGGCGACCGAGATCAGGGCAGGCAAATGGTCGGGGAAGCGATCGAGGGCTGCCGTCAGCTCCTTGATTGCTTCCTGGGGACGTGCAGCGGCTCTGAGAACGGCGGACAGCCTCAATCTTGCCTCCACCCAGTCCGGACGCAATGCGACGCTTTTGCGGAAATGCGATTCGGATTCGGAGACGTTGCGCTCATTGGCGCGCACACAGCCGAGGACGTATTGCGCTGCCGCAGCTTCACTGTGAGGAGCGGGAAGGGTCTGGAGTTGCTGAACTGCCTCCCTGGGTTCCCCCGCGAGGCAATGGAGGTACGCCAGCATCAGTTTCGCAGCGACGCTGTTCTTCTTTTCCCCGAGCACGGCGCGGACATCACCAATTGAAGCATTGAACTCGCCAATTTGCTCGTAAACCGGCGAGAGGTCAATGAAAACCGCCTCCGCCGCAGCGTCCCTTGCGACGCGGAGGACCTCCCGAGCCTCTTTCCTCGCTTCATCGGTTTTCTTGTCTCTCAGATAGACCTTGGCGAGCGTCACCCGTGCGGAAAGAAGGCTCTTGTCCTTTTCGATCGCTTGTTGGAGTTCAATGATCGCTTTGCCCGGATCGCGCTGTGCGAGATAGACCTGCGCGGCAAATTCATGGGCTCTGGCCATGTTCGGGTAGCGCTCGAGGAGTTGCTGACAATAAGTGAGGGCGGCGTTGAACTTTTTCTGCAAGATGAACGTGTCAACAACGGCGCCGTGTGCGGAAATGTCTTTGGGGTCGGCTTGAGCCGCGGCCTGAAATTCCCTCAAAGCCTCGTCGTACTTCTTTTGGACGCGGTAGATTGCCCCCAGGCGCTGATGGAGGAGGGAGGAATCGGGGTTTTTGGCGAGGGCGAGCTGGCACTGCCGGACCGCCTCGTCGTGTTTTCCCTGGAGCAATAGGAGCGTGCAGAGGTTCAAATAAGAGCCTATGGAAGACGGATCAGCCTCGATCGCCCGTTGGAACTGGGCGGCTGCCTGGTCATATTCCCTTCTCTTCATGTGGGCAGAGGCGAGAAGGGTGAGAAAACCGACATCGTTCGGTTTGCTCTCCAGCGCCTTCTTGCATTTCGCAATTGCCCCGTCTGCGTCTCCGGCGGAAAGGGTTTCGGCGGCAATCTGGAGTTCGGTCTTCTGCTCGCCCGTGGCGATGGCGGCGAGCTTCGTCCTCAGAGCCGCGGCTTCTTCGGTTTTGCCCTGGACGTCGTAGGCGCGAACGAGGCATTGGAGAGCTTCTTTCTGAGCTGGGTCACGGTCGAGGATGTGTTTGCAGTGGAACTCGGCGTCCGAGAACCAGCCCTGTTCGAGGGAAATGCTGGCTAACTCGAGGCGTGCCTTGTCAAATTCGGGGATTTGCCGCAGAAGGACCTCATACTCGCTCGCCGCCATCTCGGGTCGCTCGCTTTCGTAAAGCGCCCGGGCGAGCAGGTATCTCGCCTCCACCGAATCCGGTCGCTCCTGGATGACGCTTTGAAGGTCGAGCACCGCATCGGAGAACTTCTTTCGCTGGAACAGCACGGAGCCCCTCACAAACTTCGCCCCGCTCTGAGTGGCTCGACTCCGCATCGCCTGCTGAGCTTCTTTGAAGGCGAGGTCGAACTCGGAAGTCCTCAGGTAAAGGAAGGCGAGAGCCAGGTGGGCGGAGGCTCTTCCCTTGCTTTTCTGGACGGCAGCCTTTGCCTCCTCGATGGCTTTATCGTAGTTCTTTTCCTTTTCGTAGATTTCGGACAGGAGCATGTGCGCGTCGAAGTTGCCCGGGTCGAGTTTCTCGGCGACGCTGAGCGAGGTCTGCCGGGCTTCGTCGGTCTTTCCTGCCGAGAAGAGCGCCCTCGCGAGGGCTACCCGTACGCTGACAAGGTCGGGCTGCTTCTCGAGCGCGAGGCGGTATTCGGCAATCGCCTTGTCGGCGTCCCCCTGGCGGGCGTAGATGTCGCCCAGGACGCCATGGACTTTGCCAGCGTCGGGTTGCTTCTGGAGCACGTCCTGGCAGACCTGGACCGCTTCCTGAACTTTTTCGCCGAAGCGAAGCGTTTCCGCTAAGCCGATGTAGGCTTCAACGTAGTCGGGCTTGATTTCGGTTGCCCTACGGAACTCCTTCTCGGCGTCGCTCAGAAGGCGCTGGGAGAGATGGGCCCGTGCCAGCTCGTAGT
The DNA here is from genome assembly GCA_964516325.1 of uncultured Verrucomicrobiota bacterium. Lineage (GTDB taxonomy): Bacteria > Auribacterota > JABMQX01 > JABMQX01 > JABMQX01 > CAZFAP01. The sequence continues at coordinate 2,840 of CAZFAP010000199.1, read as the reverse complement.
GCGTCTCCGGGTTGTTCGGGTTGAGCGCCAGGGCTTTCCTGAATTGCTGCTTTGCGTTGTCGAGTTGGTAGTTTTTTGCGTAGAGGACGCCCCTTTTGTGATGCTTGCGGGCGCGAGATTCCTTTGTCCCGCATCCGACAATGGTGGTGAGGACAAGGGCGATGGAAACAAGACCGAATGTCCGTGAAAGGACTTTGTTCATGCTGACCTCCGAGTTGTTCCGGGCGGCCGGCTAATGCCTTGATATGCAAATCGCTTGATGCGGAGAAAGCTGCGTGCCATTAAGTTCCGAACCGGCAACGGTCTTCAGCAGTCGGAACGCGAAGACCAGAAATTACCCGTAATGGTAGCACAGCCACGCCTCCGTGAAAAGAGGGGAAATCAGTCGGTCAGGGCACCGGAGTCGGGCTCCTTTGTGGGAGCCGGGGGATAGAAATCCGAGTCGGTCCCAACGGACAGCATGGCGAGGAGAAAAGGCTGTTTGTTGAGGACGTGCGGGCGCAGGCGCCGGTTCGGTCCAGTTTGCACGGCCGCTGGGGTCGTCAGTCAACGTCAATCAGGATAACCTTGACCGGGACCGCAGGAAAGTGCCGTCGCAATCGCTCAATGTCATAGACCAATTGCTCACCGTACGAGACGCCGGTTGACATCTGCTTGTGGAGGGCATGGCAAGGGACGATTTCGACACCCAGCTCCGCCTTGCTTTCATTGAAGAAGTATTGGAACTTCGCCATGTCGTAAAACATGAAAGCGTACTTCCCAAATTGCACCTCGACCGACACCTTGCCCTTCACGAAGTCAATCTGCTTGAACGCCCCTGGGATAGCCACGTCGCTGTCGGGGATACTGATTGTATATACGTCGCGCAGCTCCAGATACCCTTTGTCTCTGAATGCCCGTCGGAACTGCCGGTTCATGTCCATCGGCGAGTAGAGTTCTCTCCCCCGCATTGTCTTCTCTCGGCTGACCTTGCTCTTTTTCGCTCCTACCACGGCGATGATCTCGCGAATCTCGCGCTCCAGCGACGGGTAACGGACCTGCAAGATTTCCCCACCGCCGAGGTGCGAATACTCGTACACGATTCTCACTGTCGGGGGTTCCTTTCCAGGGGCGGCGGGGACTCCTCGAAGAGACGCGTTTGCGTGGGACCGGGCCCGATGCGGACGAGCTTCGGCGGGAGGGCTCCTTCTGTCGTGTTCGGATCATACACCGACCTTTCCATGGGCCGGACACGGAGGGCACCCGTCTCGGCGAGCCGAATGCGGTCCCTCGTTGCCTTCACGTATTCGGGCATAATCTCGGCGCCGATGGCTTTTCTGTTGTGCATTAGTGCAGCGATCGCCGTTGTTCCCACCCCCATGAATGGGTCGAAAACCCAATCGCCTTCGTCTGTCATGGCAAGGACCAGCCGCTCAATCAGCTCGACGGGGAATTGACAGGGGTGGATGGTTTTTTCAACGTGGTTCGCTTTGACATTGGGGATTTCCCAGACGTCGGCCGGATTCTTACCCAGGGGGTTGCCAGAGAGCTCCCCTCTCTTTGGACCTTTGAAGTACTTCTTCTTGGGATACTTCTGGGGCATGCGAACGGCGTCCAGATTGAATGTGTAGTCGTTCCCCTTCGTGAACCAGAGAATGACTTCATAGCGGCCGGAAAAGCGCTTCGATGCATGAAGCCCGTGTCCGAAATACCAGACGATGCGGTTACGCAAACGCAGCCCTAAGGATGTGAAAATCGGATACAAAACGAGGTCGAGCGGAGTGATCTCGCCGTCGTTGACGTAGTTGCCGACCTGTCAGCAAATGCTTCCCCGCTCGTGCAAGACACGAGCGCATTCTTCAATCACTGTACGCTGCTGGTTCAGATAGTCATCGAGGACGAGGCGATCCTCGTACGGCTTGCCCAGATTGTAGGGCGGCGAAGTAACAACCAGGTTCACAAAGCCCGACGGAATGCGCGGGAGCAGTTCGAGGCAGTCCCCCTCGAACAGAACCAGGTCTGCCGACGGATCGAAGTCGGAAGAGATTTTCAAAGCCGCCATTGGACAATGCCTCCGACCTGGAAACCCTTATCTGCGTTCGAGGCCCAAGAGCACGGTAACAATATCGTAGCCTTTCAAGGGGATGTCAAGGGAGTTGGAGGCGTGGGGGATAGCGTCGCCTTTCCTCTCGACGATGTCCGCTTGATGAGCCGAGAGAATCTTGAATTCCGGGAATACGACTTTTGCGGCAGTCGGGTTTTCCTCGCAATTCCAGAGTCTCAGGACGTATCGATCGCCACTTTCAGCCAGCTTGAAGGCGAGCAGGATGACCTGTGGGTTGTCAATCTGAAGGAAGGAACGCAGGGGTTCCGTCGCCGCGCTCAACAGTAACGGGTTGGCGCGTTCGAGGGCGAACCGCATCGCATCGGAGTTCTTGCATGGGCCGCGATGGGTCGTGATGCTGTAGCGGAAGGTCAACTTGCCGCCCTGGGAGGCTCTGAAATTCGTGAACCAGTAATTGTTCATGATCCAGGAGAAGACCGTCGGATTTTTCACCTCCAGGACCTTTTGCCATTTGCCGGTGTTGATTTCGGAGAACTGGACGAGCGGCGCGTCGAGCGTGACCCAGGTGACTCCGAATTCGTCGTTGGAGAAGTCCGCCCAATGCTGAATGCAATGCCAGTCAGAAGATGAACCCGGCAGTTGCTCGATTCCCGGTTTCATGACCGCCAGCGAGATCTCCGTCTTCACCGTGAACGGGCGCACATTGAAGGGAAACGCGTAGTACACGCCCTCCGCATCGAGAACCTCGTCCTTGTTGAGCGTGTTGCAGATGTCAATCCTCTTCTCGAAATCGTAG
>CAZFAP010000198.1:0-8404 GCA_964516325.1 uncultured Verrucomicrobiota bacterium | reverse complement strand
CATCGGCGAACACTATTGCAGAATCTTCCAGAACCTCTTCGGTCTCGAAACCATCTGCCTTCGCTATTTCAACGTCTTCGGGCCGAGGCAGGACCCGACTTCCCAGTACGCCGCCGTCATTCCTATCTTCATCACCGCTGTTGCCTCGGGTCGCCAGCCCGTCGTCTATGGCGATGGGTTGCAGTCCCGCGATTTCACTTTCGTCGAGAACGTCATCCAGGCAAACCTTCTTGCATGCTCGGCTCCAAAAGAAGCCACCGGGCAAGTCTATAACATCGCCTGCGGAGAACGCTTCACCCTCCTCGACCTCCTCGACGAAATTGGACGAATCGTGAAGAAAAAGCCCCGGCCGATTTTTGAGCCAGCCCGTCCCGGCGACGTCAAACATTCCATGGCGGACATCTCCCTCGCCAGAAAACACCTCTCCTTCAACCCGAAAGTCTCCTTCCGCGACGGCCTCCGCCGCACCATCCCCTGGTTCACATGATGCGCCCTTTGTGCCTGGCCGCGCCCCCGGTCGCACGAGTGTCTTGACTTTGATTGCCGCTTGCATTTTGCTACGCGTTTCTCTAATTTCAGAATGAAGCAGCCCGGCGCGCGCCGAGGACCAGGCGCAGAAGCGCAGCACGGTAACAAGCGCTTGCGAGGGGCAAACAGTGCAACAGGACCTGTTCGAGAGGAAAAGAAAACAAACCGTAACGAAGCATAACCTGCTCGAGAATTACCTGCGTCCATGGGCAAGGATCGTAGGGTCCCGCTTTCGTGACGTATGGTATGTAGACGCTTTTGCCGCCGTGGGGGAATACAAGAGCGGAGAGAAGGGGTCCCCGCTCATTGCCGCGGAGATTCTTGCCGACGAAAGGCGTAGAACGGCCGACAAGGGTAAGAGTCCATCCCGGTTCCACGTCATCTGCATCGAAAAGGAGAAGGCCAGAGCCGAGGCCCTGCGCAAGCATCAGGCTCATCTCAAGAGCGTAATTCCCTTCGAGGTTCGCGAAGGGGAATTCTCCCCGGAGCTTCCAGGGGTTATCAAACGAATCGGAGATGCCCCCGCTTTCTTCTTCCTCGACCCGACTGGCTTTGCAGGCATGCCGATGGCGGACGTAAAGAAAATCCTGGACCTCCCGCATAAGGAGGTGTTCATAAACTTCATGTGGAATGCAGTCCGGCGCTGGCAGTCGTCGCCGTCCGAAGCCCTTCGCGAAACCATCACGCAGCTCATGGGCACTGACGGTTGGCAGAGCCGCCGAGATGAGCGCGACTGGCTCGACCTTTATCTGAGCCAACTGCGCGCCGCCGGCTGCTACGTCTTGTGGTTCCGCAACAAATTCCCGGACAAGGACCGCACCTTCTATTACCTCGTGTACGCCACCCGAAATTTTACGGGTCTCAAGATAATGAAGGAGGTCATGTTCAAGGAAGAGACCAGGGAGTATTTCGAGCCGGACCTCGGCCACCAAATCGCATTCCCGGACTTCGTCAAGAAACTGGAGGGGTTGATCTGCGCAGACCGCAGCGCCTCCCAGCTCCAACTCCTGGAGTTCACGCTGCGCGACACCCACCAATACATCGAAAAAGACATGCGGAGAGGTTTGAGGGAGCTCCTCGAGATGGGGCGCATCACGAAGCACGGCACGGGTGACAAAGCAGTCTATACCATGGCCCCCAATCCCGGGGGCGACGCGGGTGTGGGCGTCGTACGGGAAGCGCTTGCCACTCCCTACTCGGCGCAACGCCGTCCGAGTGCGATCAGAACCCTCCAAGGCGTCCGCGTGATATACGATACGTACCAGACCCTGGACGGCGCCTTTAGAACGCTGGTCCGTCAGGTCGCCGATGGCTCCATCATCAAGAGATTCGACAAAACGCCGCCTCCCAGCGCCGAGCGTGACGTTGTTTGCCCGCATTTTTTGGAGCTCAAATGGGCCTATGGTTGTCCGTATGACTGCGCGTGGTGCTATCTCAAGGGCACACTCAGATTCGCTCCGAGGGGCCCGAAACCCACGGTGAAGGATTTCACCAAGGTCCGGCAACATACGGAGGCTTTCCTCCAAGCCGAGTCCGACCCCGAACTCCTCAACACCGGCGAGATCGCGGATTCGCTGATGTGTGAAAGCACTCGGCACTCGTTTGTGAATTTTATCCTTCCACCTTTTGAGACCCAGGAAAAACATAAGGTTTTGTTTCTGACCAAGTCCGACCGCATACAGAATCTTTTGGGCACCCCCAGTCACAGACAGACAGTTGTTAGCTTCAGCCTCAATGCTCCAAGCGTCTCCGACAGATGGGAACTGAAAGCGCCGAAGGTAGCCGACAGAATCAGGGCTGCCACGCTTCTTTCAAGGCATGGGTACGAGGTCAGGATAAGAATTGACCCCCTTGTTCCTGTCGAGCGGTGGCGTGAGGAGTACCCTCGTCTGCTTGATCAGATTTTCACGAACTTCACTCCGGCTCGGATTACGCTCGGTTCACTTCGGGGACTCCAAAGCACCATCAACAACTGCCCGGACAAAAGCTGGGTTGACTTCCTCTCAGAGCGCTCCGGCTGGGGGCGGAGGATTGCTTTCCTCTTAAGGTCCGAGATGTTCGCTACTCTCCTACAAGCCCTCCGCGAACAGTACGACTACACCGATCTCGCTTTATGCAAGGAAACACTTGGAGTTTGGCAGGCCCTGGGCATGGATTTTCGCCATATCAAGTGTAACTGCACCCTATAGCCCCGTCAGCGCCCCCCCCACCGAGGACCCGCATCCTCCGGCGGCCAGCATGCTCGACGCCTTGCTTTTGCTGTCGCAATCTGGTAATGATTACGCCGCCCTGAAGGATCAAACGTGTCTGAGCTTCGCGCCGGTACGGTTGCCACGGCGCATTTCTTCCAGGATTTCGCTTCGTTTGGAAAGTGGGCGAAGATGAAAATGCGAATGACGGGCCGGGAGTTGAAGGCCAAGTACATAGGATTTTTCGTCAGCAAAAATCACAAGGAAATTGGGCAGGCGTCGCTCATTCCGGAGCATGACCCGTCCGTCCTTTTCACCACCGCGGGCATGCATCCTCTGGTCCCTTATCTCCTCGGCGAGCCGCACCCCCTCGGCAAAAGGCTCGTCAACGTCCAGAGATGCCTTCGCACCGACGATATAGACGAGGTCGGCGATGAAGCGCACCTCACCTTCTTCGAGATGCTCGGCAACTGGAGCCTCGGCGACTACTTCAAGGACGAGGCGATTCGGCTGAGTTATGAATTTCTCACCGCGCATTTGCGCATCGAGCCGGAGCGCCTCTGGATCACCGTTTTTGCCGGCGACGCGGATGCCCCCAGAGACGAGGAAGCCGCACGAATTTGGAAATCGCTCGGTATCCCGGAACATAGGATTTACTACCTCAGCAAGAAGGAGAACTGGTGGGGCCCCGCCGGTCAGACCGGTCCCTGCGGCCCAGACACGGAAATGTTCTACGACGTGGGCAAGCCCCCCTGCGGCCCCAATTGCCGTCCCGGCTGTCCCTGCCAGAAATTCGTCGAAATCTGGAACGACGTCTTCATGCAGTACAACAAGACGGCTGACGGGCGGTATCTCCCGCTCGACCAGAAAAACGTGGACACCGGGCTTGGTGTCGAGCGGGTCGCCGCGGTTCTCCAGGATAAGCCGACCGTCTTTGAAACTGAGCTCTTCGCCCCCATCGTTTCCGCCATCAGAGAGCTCTCCTCCAATCCCATTGAGAAGAGCATTCGCATCATCGCCGACCATCTTCGCGCCTCGACATTTCTTCTCGCCGAAAAGCTCCCTCCCTCGAACGTCGAGAGAGGCTATGTCCTTCGCCGCCTGATACGCCGAGCCATCCGACACGGCAGAACCATCGGCATCGAGAAGGACTTCGTCGCGCGAATAGCCTCCGTCGTCGTCGAGGAGTACAAGAATTCGGCGCCGCATATCGGGCAAAATAGCGACTTCATCCTGACCGAAATGGCGAAGGAGGAGCAGAGGTTTGAGGAGACGCTTCAGAAGGGAATGCGGGAGTTCGACAGGGAACTCGCGCGCCTTTCCGGCGCCGAAGGGCGAATTGTTTTCCCCGGCAAAAGAGCGTTCTATTTCTATGAGACGTTTGGTTTCCCAATCGAACTGACCGAGGAAATGCTCAAGGAGCGGTTCCCCAGCGCGACCATTGACCGGAATGAGTTCGACACCGCTTATGAAAAGCATCGGGAGATGTCCCGACTGGGCGCCGAGCAGAAGTTCAAGGGGGGGCTTGCCGATGCCTCCGAGAAGACGACTCGCCTTCACACGGCGACGCATCTCCTCCATCAGGCGCTCCGCACTGTTCTCGGTCCGCACGTCGAGCAGAAAGGAAGCAACATCACCCCGGAACGGCTTCGCTTCGACTTCTCTCATCCGACGAAAATGACCAAAGAGCAAATCGCCGTGGTCGAGCGCATCGTCAACGAAAACATCTCCGAGTCGCTCCCCGTCGAGTTCGCCATCACGACTCTCGACGAGGCTAAGAGCCAGGGCGCCATCGCTTTGTTTGCCGAGAAGTACGGCGACAAGGTGAAGGTTTACTCCATCGGGGATTTCTCCAAAGAGGTCTGCGGCGGTCCTCACGTGAGCAACACCTCCGAACTCGGAAGCTTCAAAATCGTCAAAGAAGAGGCGTGCAGCGCCGGCATCCGAAGAATCCGAGCCGTCCTCGAAGAACCCTCATGACGTGGCAGACCTATGGTCGAGAAGACCCGACGAATGCCCTGTTCGGCGTGCCGAGCGAGAGCCGATTGGCCCAACTGAACAGGAGAATTGACCAAGGAGATCCCTTTAGCATAGAATAATGGTCGTTCTGACTTGATGTCCTGAAGGATTGCGTCAGCACGAACGACGTTTCACCCCCAACATAGGAGGTGCTTATCATGTCAATGAGTCGTGGTCATTCTCCAGACTGCCGCTGCTGGGGTGCGGCTATTCCTCGACGAGATTTTCTGAAGAAGATGGCAGCGGGCGGTATTGCGTTTGCCGGTTCCTCCTTCCTTGGAAGCTCTCGCGCTGCGGTCAGCGCTCCCCCGGAGAAAGCTCTGGCAACCGTCCAGCTCGGAGACAAGAAAATCTCTCGGCTCATCGCGGGCTACAACCCGATCGGCGGATTCTCTCACTCGACCAAGAGGCTGTCCGAGCACATGCTCGATTACTTTACCGTGGAGCGCACGACGAATTTCCTTGTTCACTGCGAGGAAGAAGGGATCACCACCTGGCAGGGGGACCCCACCCCGAAAGTCCGCGACGCCCTTCACGCTGCCTGGGAACGCGGCTCGAAAATTCAGTGGATTTGCCTCACGTCGGAAAAACACGGCGACCTGAAGGATGCTTTCGACCTCAAGCCGATAGCGGTCGTCCACCACGGTGGCGTCACCGACAGCATGTTCCAAACCGGAAAGCAGCAGCAAGTCCACGACTTCGTCAAGCGGGTTCACGACGCCGGATTCCTGGCGGGCGTCTCCACCCATAATCCCGATCACCTGGCGAGGATAGAGGAGGCGGGCTGGGAGAACGATTTGTACATGACGTGTTTCTACAACGTCGCGCGCACCTCCGACGAAATCAAAAAAATGGTCGGCGACGGAGTCCTCGGAGAACTCTTCCTTGAATCTGACCCGAAGAAGATGACGGAGCGCGTTCGACAGGTCAAGAAGCCCTGCCTCGGTTTTAAGATTCTCGCGGCGGGGCGCCTCTGCTGGGACAAGTTCTCCGTCGAGAGAGCTTTCTCCTTTGCCTATTCCAACATCAAGCCCACGGACGCAGTCATCGTTGGCATGTATCCCGTCTTTGTGGACGAGGTGAAGGAGGACGCCGACTTAGCCCGCAAATACGGAAAACTGACCTGAGGTCCCCCTTCGGTCACCGGATGAAGACGAAAGCTCTCAGGGGAACATCGGCGGTCGTGGTTTTGGCTTTCACGCTGTCTTTCTGCGTCGGCGAGGGCGAATCGCCCAGGATTCTCCGTCCGCTTGATAAATCGGTTCTCCCTCCGGGACCGACCGAGATCGCTATGGTAATCCCGCCAAGCACTGCCCCGCTCTTCATCACTCTCGACGGCGAGAAGTTGACCGTTCCATCTTGCTCCGCCGGCGTCGAAAGCGCTCGATTCACCCTTCAACAACTCGCCACCGGCGTTTACCTCCCTCCCGCTTTTGTGCTTGTGCGGTCCCTGTCGCCCGGTTCGCACGAACTTCGCGTGGGCGGCGCAACATCACGCTTCTTTGTCCGCGAAGAGGATGACAAAACGGCGCCTCCGAAAGATTGGCCTCAGTACACCCCTCACCCTCCGCCCACCGCCAACGGCGTTACCTGCTCAACTTGCCACGCTCTCGATAAGGAGCAGCGATTCACGAACATGGCTGCTTCCATCGAAATCCCGATTACGTGCTTCGACTGCCACGAGCGCTCCGAGTTCAGCCTCATTCACAACCATAGGTACGAGTCCATCGCTCTCTGCCAAATGTGCCACGACCCGCACGGCGCCACCGCTGATCACCTCCTCAAAATGCCCCAGAAGAAAGCCTGCACCCTCTGTCACGACTGATCGTCGCTTGAGCTACTCCCTGGCGGCGCCGCTTAGCCTCCTCTTTTCTCGTCTTTGTCTCATTCTCTTTTTTCCGAGACAAACGCGGCTGCAAGCTATATCATCCGGCATTGTCTTTACTCACAGCAGAAGAAGCTTGCGGGACGCGCGGTCCACCTTGCAGCTTCGTGGGCGGTGACGATGCCCTCAAAACGAATTTGTTCGTTCGCTCTGGTCCTCGCGTTGTGTCTCGTCGCCCCTTTGGCGGCGCCCGCATTGTTCTACGTTGACCAGTTCGTCCCGTCCTCGGGCGATGGCACTTCCTGGGCAACTGCTTTCAAAACCATTCAGGAAGGAATCAACGTCGCAGAAGACGGGGACGAGGTCATCGTAGCTGTCGGGACGTACACCGAGAGCGTGGATTTCAAGGGCTTGGCGATCGCCGTCCGCTCGACAGACCCCTCCAGCCCCGGCGTGGTCTCATCAACGGTCATCGAATTTGGGAGACCCTCTGGAGTCATTCTATTTCGATCCGGCGAGACGAGAAACGCCGTCCTCTCCGGGTTCACCATCGCCTCCGGGCAAGTCGGCATCTCCTGCGTTTGGTCCTCTCCCACCATTCGCAACAACACCATTGTCGCCAACACCGCCCCTTTTGACGAAGGCGGCGGCATCTCCTGCTACTATTCCTCTCCCCTGATTGAAAACAACATCATCGCCTCCAACATCGCCTCTGGCGGGGGCGCCGGAATCGCCTGCGAGGGCGCAAAGCCCGTCATCGTCGGCAACCTCATCCTCGGGAATGTCACCGATGCGGAGGGTGGCGGGATTCTTTGCATAAACTGCTGGCCGACCATCGCGCGCAACCGAATCATCGCAAACTCCGCCCAGGGCAACGGCGGTGGCATCTCGTGCTGGTCATCCCACGCGGAAATCTCCAATAACCTCGTCATTCGCAACGTGGCGAACTCCCTGGGCGGCGGAATCGCCTGCCACCTGTCGGCGTCAAACATCGTCGGCAACACCATCGCCGATAACGTCTCCCAGGGCGGCGGCGCCGGGGGCATTCACTTCATGGATTCCTCCGGGACAATCCTGAACTGCATCGTTTGGGGAAATGGCGACGACCTTTCGGGCGCCGGCGCCGCTTTCTCCTGCGTCGAGGACAACGACCCCGAAGATCAAGGCCCCGGCAACCTCCACGATTACCCGGCTTTCGAGGACCCCGATGGCGCCGACAACGTTCCCGGCACTCAGGACGACGACTATCGCCTCTCTGAGTCTTCCCCGTGCCTGGACAAGGGCCTTTTCAGCGGCGTCGTGAGGCTATCCATCCAGAAGGATGGTTCCACCTTCTCACTTTCGTGGAACCCTGGAACGGACCTCTCCGGTCAAAGCCGCCTCCTTGGGACCGCCCCGGACATCGGCTGCCACGAACGTCCCGGCACTCCGCCTCTCTATGTTCTGGAATCGTCGTTGGACCTCCAACAATGGTCCCCGCTCCATGAGGGCGCCCAGACCACCTACTCGCTGCCCCCGCTCCCGCCGGAGCAGAGGCAATTCTTTCGAGTGTCCCTCGGGCAACCGTAAAGTCTATCGTCCCTCCCCAGGCTGCATCCCTCGCATCCGAAGCGAACCGCAGAGCACGCTGAGATCGCAGAGAAAGCGCCATCCGTCGGAGAAACGTGGCATGGGCATCTTGCCCATGGCAACGCTTCACGGGTCCCGCCAAAGGCGGGATGCCACTGAGAGGCGTCCTCTGCGTTCTCCGCAGTGAGTTTCTACTGAGCCCAACGCATCACGGACATCGTAACCGCTCAGTTACGGGCGGACAACCCCACAACAGTCCGACCCGCCGGGGCGA
>CAZFAP010000197.1:0-8456 GCA_964516325.1 uncultured Verrucomicrobiota bacterium | reverse complement strand
AGGAAACGCGAGCTTCAAGAGCGCGACAAACCAAGCCCCCCGGCAGTTCGGAAAGGGGAAGCCGGGAGAAAGAGTTACGCTTGACCTTGAACTGAAACTCATCGCGGACGTTGGGTTGGTTGGCTTCCCGAACGCTGGCAAATCCACGCTCTTGTCCAAAATCTGCGACGCGAGACCGAAGATCGCCAGTTACCCGTTCACGACGCTCTCCCCGAACCTCGGGGTTCTGAAGGAAAGCGCCGACTACCGAATCGTCAAAGTTGCGGACGTGCCGGGGCTGATAGACGGAGCGCACGCAAATCGCGGGCTGGGACACCAGTTCCTGCGGCATATCGAGCGGACGTCCGTGCTTGTGGTTGTGATTGACGTTGCGGGCGCCGATGGGCGAGACCCCGCCGAGGATTTCCGGGTTCTCCGACGAGAACTCGAGTTGCACAGCGAGGAACTCGCGAAGCGACCCTTCGTCGTCGCCTGCAATAAGATGGACTTGGAGAGCGCGGCGAACAACCTGGAAGTCTTCCGAAGAGAGTCGGACCTGTCGAGCGAAAAGATATTCCCGGTCTCGTGTTTGAGCGGTTACGGTCTCGAGGAGTTGGTGAGAGCCACGAAGGAAATGATTCACGGGGAAACGGAAAGGGTTCGTTGAGTGGCGCCGGTAAAGAAGAGAATTGGCATTCTCGGTGGGACGTTCAATCCGATACACGTCGGGCATCTCATCATTGCCGACGCAGTGAAAGAGGAGTGGAACCTCGAGAAAGTGCTCTTCATTCCCTCCGCGCATCCGCCCCATAAAGACCGTCCGGATGTGATTTCCGCCGACCACAGGTTCCGCCTGGTTTCTCTGGCGATTGCGGACAATCCATCTTTTGAAGTCTCGGACATCGAGATCAAGAGGGAAGGACCATCTTATTCCGTCGAGACCCTGAAGGCTCTCCGGAGAGCGCAGACGCAGCCCACCGATTATTTTTTCATTATCGGCGCGGACAGCGTTCCGGAACTCAGGACGTGGAAAAACATTGAGGAACTGGCCACACTGTGCATGTTTTTGGTGGTCCCGCGTCCTGGGTGGGACATCGAGCTGCTGAAAGCCGAAGACCTGGGTTTGCCAGCGGCGATGAAGGAGGAGCTTCTCGCCCACGTCGTGTCAGCCCCGCTCATTGGGATTTCTTCAACGGAAATCCGCGAAAGAGTAATGAACGGAAAATCCATTGGGTATCTTGTCCCGCGAGCGGTGGAAGAGTATATTGGTGGGCACCGGCTTTACGAAAAACCGAAACGTTCTACGCGAGCAGGCAACAGTCGGAGGTGACAATGCCCAAGCGAATCACGGCGAAATGCCAGAAGTGCGGTAACGAGGTAGAGGTGGAATGGGCTTTGGGGATGAAGTGCCCGACCTGTGGGTCGGAGAAATTCTTTCCGGTCGTTCGGATAGAAGAGGCGGCGGTGGCTGGCAGGCAGGTAAGGAAAGGGGGCGGGCTGGTTCTGTCGCAGAAGCCGGTACAACTGTTGCTGGCGGCGGTCCTTTTTGTGGCCGCGATCACGGTGCTTTTCCTCCGCGTTCGGTCCATCAGCAAACCGAAAGAGTTCTACAGGCCCGCGGTCATGGTCTGCACGAACCCGAATTGCGAGAACCTGTTCCGCATAGATTTGGTGACGAGCAACGTCTTCCCGAAGATGACCTGTCCGAAATGCAAACAGAAGACCGCTTTTCGGGCAGCGCAGTGCAGAAACTGCGGGACTATCATCGGGCTGGACCCGGACCGAAAACCTGCTCCGACGGTGGGGCTGGCGTGCCCCAAGTGCGAAGCGCAAGACTTCAACTTCCATCTCTCCACTATCCCCGGTGAGCAAGGGGAAAACTAAGCGGGCGGGGGGCCGTAAACCCGGCGCACGACGACTCCATGATGAAGGCGGTCATTTTCGGAGCAGGAAATATCGGGAGAGGCTTTTTAGGTCAGCTCTTTGCTCAATCCGGCTACGAGATTGTCTTCGTCGAGCTTGTTCAAGAGATCGTGGACCGCCTCAACGCGGACGGGCGGTATCCGATAACGATCGTCGGGGAGAACGAGTGGACGTACGTCGTCGAGGGGGTTCGGGCGGTCCATGCGAGAGATGTCGAGCGAGTCTGTGAGGAAATCGAGACCGCGGACATCATAGCTACAGCGGTCGGCGTGAACGCGCTGCCGTTGATAGCGGCGACCATTGCCCAAGCCCTCCACAGGCGCTTCGACGTCGGAAACCTCGCCGAGTTCAACGTCATCATTTGCGAGAATATCATCCATTCCGGGGAGCACCTCAAAGGATTGGTTCTCCAGCATTTGTCCGCCGAATATCACACTCTCGTCGAGGAAAATGTGGGTTGGGTGGCCACCGTGGTCAGCCGGATGGTCCCCGTTGTCACCGAAGAAATGAAGAAACAGAACCCGACCCAGATTGCCGTCGAGCCGTACTGCATCCTTCCCGTGGACAAGAAGGCGTTCAAGGGACCTCTCCCCAGAATCGAAGGTTTTGACTTCTCCGATAAGCTCCCCGCGCTGGAGGAGAGAAAGCTCTTCGCCCACAACGCGGGGCACGCCCTGTGCGCCTACTTCGGCTACGAAAAGGGATACACGTACATTTACGAGGCAGTCAGAGACCCGGAGGTTCGACGTAAGTCGCTTTCCGGGCTGAACGAGACAGGGCGTGCGCTCATCAAGAAGCACGGGTTTTCTCCTAAGGAACACCACGCTCATATCGAGGACCTCTGGCGACGATTCGGAAACGTCGCCCTCGGAGATACGGTTGCCCGCGTTGCCCGCGACCCGATTCGAAAACTGGGACGGAACGACCGCTTGGTAGGAAGCGCAGTGCTGGCCCTGGAGTACGAAGTGAAGCCCGTGTACCTTCTGGAGGGGATCGTCGCGGCTCTTCGCTACGACAACCCGGAGGACGAGAAAGCGGTGGAGTTGCAGCGGCTCATTTCGGAGGAAGGAATCGCACACGTTCTGGAGACCGTCTGCGGGCTGCGCCCCGACGAGCCTCTTCACGAAATGATTTCGGACAAATATCGCATTGCGCAGCGCTCCCGGCGCCTCCAAAAGCGCGAAAGGCAATAAGCCAGACGGACACTGGTTTACCGACGAGGATCAAACCTCTCGGGGCACTAACCGCAGAGAACGCGGAGACGGCGCGGCGCCGCTGAAGGCAGCTTGGCAAACTCCGCGGTCTTGCCCGCACAGGGGCCGGCTGCCGCACGTTATGCAATGAGCTTTCGGAGAATGTCTCGCCCGCGGGCGACGACTCCTTTCATGTCCGGTACGCCGTCCTGCTCGATGGTCAGATAGCCGGAAAATCCGATGTCTTTCAGAGCCTTCATTACACCGGGAAAATCCATCACGCCTTCGCCGATGCCCACGAACCTCAACCCCACTCCGTCAATGTCGCGGATGTGCACGTTGACGAGATGCTTGCCCGCTTGATAAATGCCGAGGGGAGGGTATTCCCGCTGAAGCTGTAGCCAGCCGATGTCGAGATTCATCCCCAGGGCTGGGTCCTTGATTCTGTCCCAGAGGAGGCGGAAAGCCATGACGTCGGGGACGAGCGTATGCGTGTGATTCTCGATCGAAAAGCGGATGCCGTTCGTCTTCGCCATGTCCGTCGCTTCTCTGACGGTTTGGACGAATCGCTCCCAGACGGCGTCGAAGTTGAATCCGTCGGGAATGTCAATGTGGTACTTGACGTTCGGCGCCCCTTCCGTAACGGCGAAATATCTCGGAAGATATTCCCGTGGTCCCTTCAGCTCCCTCGCCCAGGGCGCCACGATGTTAATCATTGGCGCGTTGAGCGCCTTGGCGACCTTGCAGCCTTGCTCAAAGACCTTCAAGCTCCTATTTCGCTCGTCGTCGTTCAGGCTGGACAGTCCCACAACCGCGGACTGGAACAGAGGAAGCTGAGAGACCTCCAGATGGTACTTGTCGAGCTTTTTCCGAAGCTGCGAGAGAACCGGCTCCTTCCAGTATGTGTCGAGTTCTTCTGGGCGGGAGATGATAAGCTCGATGCCATCGAATCCCATTTCGCCGATGGTCTCAATCGGCTCGTCCATGAGCGGCTCCGCCCCGATCGCCCGGAAATTCCACGACACCGAGCCGACTTTCATTTTCCCATCTTTGGCTCCCGCGGGGGGCGACTCCTCTGCAAGACTTCGAGCTAAGCCCGCTGATAACAACGACGATGCCGCAACAGTTTTCAAAAAACCTCGACGGGAAACTCTATTGCTCGGCGCCATTTTCCCCTCCTTTCTGACAAAGCCATGCAGCGATGGGCGCGGCGTGTGAGATCTCTCATTGAAAAACCCGGATGTCCCAAATAGAATGGGGTTGACCGATTGGATGTTACGCGAAAACTCCGAAGAAAGCCACAGCAATCGGGTGCGGCTTGGTGTTCGCGGCGTTTCCCGGTTATCTCGTCCCAGGGCGCCCCCCAGCGCAGCGCGGGCAGCAGCGGACGCAAGCCCCGAAGGGGCGCCATAGCATAGCCCAGGGCAACGGCCTGGGGCAACCCGTCCCGACGATAGGCCAAGCCCTGAAGGGGTGAAATAACCCTTCGCCCGCGCTCTCGAATGGAGGGCGGGTCCTGCCACGAAGATGCAGCCGCGCCCGGAACGCCCAGGACCGGAGAAGGACATGCAGGAACGGACTCCTCGCTCGCCAGACCAACCCGAAAGGCCAAGAGAACTCTCATTTCTCGCCATTCTGCTGGGCATTGCCATAGCCATCGTTTTCGGCGCAGCCAATGCCGCCCTTGCGCTTCGCGTCGGGATGACTGTGAGCGCTTCGATCCCGGCGGCGGTGATTTCGATGGCGGTTCTGCGGGCGCTTCGCAGACCAAACGCTATTTTAGAGAACAACATGGTTCAGACGATTGGCTCGTCAGGGGAAGGGCTGGCAGCCGGGGTCGTTTTTACTATCCCCGCCTTCATTCTTTTGGACCTCTCCTTTTCGCTATTTCAGACTTTTTTGTTTGCGATGCTGGGCGGCTTTCTGGGAATTCTGATGATGATTCCCCTCCGGCGGTTGCTGATTGTCGAGGAACACAAGACGCTTCCTTTCCCCGAAGGCACAGCCTGTGCGGAAGTTCTCAAAGCGGGAGAACAGGGTGGGCTGCGGGCGCGAACGGTCTTTCAGGGGGTAGGGCTGGGGGCGGTCTACAAATTTCTCGCGGATGGTCTGAAGCTTTTCCGCTCCACCATCGAATCAGGGCTGCCGGTTTATCGGGGTGCGGCCATCGGGATGGATGCTCTCCCGTCGCTCCTCGGCGTTGGCTACATCATCGGCATCCGAATCGCCGCAGTGATTTTCGCCGGGGGAGTGCTCGGATGGCTCGTCTTTATACCGGCGATCCGCGAATTTGGTGCCCACCTCTCCAAGCCGCTTTACCCCGCCACGAAGCTCATCTCGGAGATGAGCGCCGGCGATATATGGTCAAACTACATCCGCTACATTGGCGCCGGGGGTGTCGCCATCGGAGGGCTTGTCAGTCTCTTGAGGTCAATGCCGACGATCTCCCGCTCCATTCGAGCGATGTTTCTGCGCTCTTCGACCCGTGTTCGAGGCGGCGGTGCTGTTCCCCTTCACGAACGGGACATGGATTTGAGGATTGTCGCGGGCGGTGTGGTCGCGTTGATTGTGATCATGGCTGTTCTGCCGACGATACCCGTAGGAATCCTCGGAGCAGTCCTGATCGCGGTGTTCGGATTCTTTTTCGTGGCGGTTGCCTCACGGATCGTGGGCATTGTGGGTGGTTCATCGTGCCCCATCTCCGGCATGACGATTGCCGCGCTTCTGGTCTGCGCTGCCATCCTGAAGGGGACGGGGTATAGCGGAAGGCCAGGCATGGCTGCGGCACTCTCCATCGGCGCCATCCTCTGCATTGCCATCTCGATGGCTGCCGACACTTCTCAGGACCTCAAGACCGGCTTCCTGGTCAAGGCGACGCCGTGGCGTCAGCAGGTTGGCGAATTGATCGCGATTCTCCCGAGCGCGGTGGTGGCGGGCTTGGTCGTGATGATGCTGCACAAAGCATACGGGATAGGAAAGGGACTCGAGGCTCCTCAGGCGACAATCATGTCGCTTGTCGTCAGGGGCGTCATGGAGGCGAACCTCCCGTGGAATCTCGTTTTGATTGGAATGGCAACCGCCCTCGCTGTGGAGCTTCTCGGCGTACGGTCTCTTCCTTTTTCCATCGGGTTGTATTTGAAGATCCATCTCTCTACACCGATCATTGTCGGGGGAATTCTTCATTGGCTGTTGGTGGGGCGAAAGTCGCGGGGTCCGGCGGCGGGAATCGAGACTACGCCAGGTGTCCTCTTTGCCTCCGGGCTGATCGCCGGAGACGCCACCATGCTCGTCATCCTCGCTGGCTTCGAATATGCAAAGGTTTCCCTGGCGGTGCCATGGTCGGAGACAGTTCCCCACGTCGTTACCCTTCTTCCTTTCCTCATCCTAATGTTCTTCCTCGCTCGCACCGACTGGCGACGCGAAGGCAGCCTGACAGCTTCATCAGATAGCGGCCCTTGAGTCCTACGTTCCCCCCGGACACGGCACCTGCGAACCACATTGGTCGCAAAATATGATTTCGGGGAGCAAGATTTGGTCGGTCGTGTCCCACGCTCCTCTGTGCTCCGTCCGTCTACCTGAGCAGCGCATAAAGTGCCCTGCCAGACGAAACCACAAGGAAAAGAGCCGCGTACACGCAGACAATGGCGGGACCGGTAGGGAGGTCCGCACGGAAAGAGAGACTTATGCCCGCAGGGACCGACAGGACAACCACCAAAACGGAGCCCAGGAGAATCAGCCACATCCGCCGAAAAAGTGTGAGCGACATCATCCCTGGAATGAGCAGGGAGGCAAAGACGAACAGGATTCCGGCGGTCTTCATGGCCACCGAGATGGACAGCCCCAGGCATGCGTAGAAGGCAAGTTCGTATAGCGACGTGCGTAAGCCCATCGAGCGAGCTGTCTCCTTGTCGAACGACACGAAAATGAACATCCTGTGGAGCGGGACAACAGTCAGGAAAACAACCCCCGCCAGCGCCGCCAGTTGCCAGAGGTCCCGCGCGGAAGCGTACAACAACTGCCCCGACACGACGTCCAGCCCGTGCGCTTCAACGAGGGGGTTTTTGGCGATGAGGATGATGGATACCCCCGCCGCCACAACGTAGGCCCAGCCGATGAGGCTCTCCCTGGAAAGGACCTGATACCGCCCCGGAAGAGAGAAGAGAAGCGAGGCTGCGAGGGTCAGCCCGAAAGCTGCGGATTCCGGGTTCCATCCGAAGAACAAGCCGAGGGCGACACCCAGCGCGGCGGCTTCCGACAGCGCAGCTCCCACGAACACGATCCTCCTGAGAATCACATAGACCCCCAGGAACGCGCACACACTCCCGGCGAGGAGTCCCGCGAACAGGGCATAGCGCAGGAAAGATTGCGTGAACACTTCTGTTGAAAAGAGATCGCAGAGCAAACGCATCTCACGAAAAAGCGGCATCGTTTTTGCCTTCGGGGACAATCACGGTTCTGCCATTGACTTTTTGGACCAGTATGGGGACTTCATAGATCTCGCTGAGAAGCTCCGGGCGAAGGGCTTCCTCCCTCGCATACATGCGGCCCTCGTTCCTCTTCAAGAACATCACGCGGCGAACGTGGTTGAATACGACATTCAAAAAGTGGCTCACCAGGACAATTGTGATGCCTATGGAGAGGTGGATGTCGCGGATGAGGTTCATGATTTGCTCCTCCGCCTGAATATCGAGGTCGTTCGTCGGTTCGTCGAGGAGAAGCACTTCCGGCTCAAAAGCAAGCGCCCGCGCTACGAGAAGCCGTTGTTTCTGCCCCCCAGAAAGCTCCCGATACATTTTTCGTTTGAGTTCCTCGATGCCCGCGACCGAGAGTGCCCGGTCAATCTTATCCCGGTCATCCTTGCCGAAACGCCGAAGAGCGCGGACTCTCCCCAATCTGCCCATAGACACCACGTCTAACACCGACAGCGGAAAAATATCGTCGAGAGACTGTCGCTGCATGACGTATCCGAACTTCAGCCCCTCGCGGACCGTGATGGAACCGCGGAACGGTTTGACGGTTCCGAGAATCGCCCGCAAGATGGTGGTTTTCCCTGAGCCGTTGGGTCCGACGATGCCCAGAAAGTCTCCTTCGGCTATGGTGAAGGTGAGGTTCTTCAGGGTGACTGCCCGGCCATAGCCGAGGGTGACATCCCGGAACTCAACGACCGTGTTTTTGGTTTGCTCGCTACGGTTCATTCCGATAGCGCTTCCACAATTTGGTTGACGTTGTACGTCAGATTGTCGAGAAACGTGTCTATCCCTTTCCTGCCACCGACATAGAAGGGCAGCCGAAGGACTTTTGCTCCTGTTTCCCGAGCGACGAATTCGACGGGGCGATTCGGATAATAGGGTTCGATGAGCA
>CAZFAP010000196.1:0-8505 GCA_964516325.1 uncultured Verrucomicrobiota bacterium | reverse complement strand
GGCACGAACCTGTTTTTTGGAGAACACTCAAGGAATGAACGAACTTGATCCTCTCACCGCCCCTTCCCACTCCGAAATCCGTCCCTCCTGTTCCCCCTGTCAGAACTTCTCCCCTTGCCTCTCTGCGTCCATCCGCGTTCATCTGCGGTTTTTTCTTCCTCTTTGCGCTCTTCGCGCCTTCGCGAGACGCCATCCTCGTCCCTCTCTCAGCCCTCTCTGCGCCCTCTGCGGTTTCTCCTCTCCCCGCGCGCAATACAAAACCACAGAGGACACAGACATCACACACACGTCGCATTCCCTTTCCCGTCCTTCCTCCTCCCGATCCAGTCCGTCCTGTTCATCCTGTCTGGTCTTCTTCCTTCTCCTTCCCGCTCCCCTGCGTCCATCCGCGTTCATCTGCGGTTTTTTCTTCCTCTTTGCGCTCTTCGCGCCTTCGCGAGACGCCATCCTCGTCCCCCTCTCAGCCCTCTCTGCGCCCTCGCCGGTTTCCCCTCTCGCAAAATCCAAAATCGGCGGTGCGAAATCGGCAATCCCATTCGCCCCACCTGGGCCTTTTTCGCAACAAGCCAATTCTGCCCATCTCTTTCTCCCTCAAGCCATTATCTCCAAAATCCACCTCTCAGAAAGGCCCGGAAAGGCCCACTTTTTCGCCCTCCCGTATTTTTACATTCAGCCAATCCCTATTATCTCCTCCCCTTGTGCCCTCTGCGGCTTATCCCTTCTCCCTCGTTCCTCTGCTTTGTCAGCCAGTCGCGTCGCCTCTCCGTCCATCCTGTTCATCCTGTCGCCTATCCCTTTTCCACCTCTGTGTCCCTCTGCGCTCTCTGCGGTTACTCTTTCATCGGCGTTCATCCGCGTTCATCTGCGGTTCCCCTATTCCCTGTGCTGCCTCCCATGCTATATTGGCGCATCCCAAAGCCCGGCAAAGACCTTACGCTCCCCCGCGGGGCCTTTATCCGGACAATCCTGTACATCCTGTCAAAAAATCGAGGTCAATAGATGAGAGCAATCGTTTTTGAAGACATCGAAAAAATGGTCCTGAAGGAAGTGCCAACTCCGAAGTGCCCCGACGACGGGCTTCTCATCAAAGTCAAAGCCTGCGCGATTTGCGGAACCGACATCAAAATCCTCCACAGCGGACACAGACACATCGTTCCTCCGCGAATCACCGGGCATGAGCTCAGCGGCGAAATCATCGCCGTCGGAAAGAACGTCGCTGCCTTCTCCGTCGGCCAGAGAGTCGCCGTCGCCCCGGCAGTCCCGTGCGGCACTTGCTTCTACTGCAAAAAATCCGTCTTCGGCATGTGCGACCACCTTGCCCCCATCGGCTACCACCACGATGGCGGATTTGCAGAATACATGGCAGTTCCGCCCATCGCCGTCCGCACGAATTGCGTCAACATCCTTCCCGAAAATGTCAGCTTCGAGGAAGCCGCACTCGCCGAACCGCTCGCCTGCGCCATCAACGGACAGAACCTCTCCCGCGTCGGTCTCGGAGACACCGTCCTCGTCATCGGCGCCGGTCCACTCGGCTGCATGCACGTCCGACTCGCAAAAGCCAGAGGCGCCCTCAAAACCATCCTCGCGGACATCTGCGACCTGCGGCTTCAGATGGCCACAATCGCCGGCGCGGACGTTTACGTCAACTCCGCAGAGCAAAACCTCCAGTACATTCTCATGGCCGAAACCGACGGTCGCGGCGCCGACGTCGTCATCGCCGCCTGCTCTTCCGCCCAAGCACAACAGCAAGCCCTCAACCTCGTCGCCAAACGCGGCAACATCAACTTCTTCGGCGGCTTGCCAAAAGGCAACTCCATGATCACCATTGACAGCAACCTCCTGCACTACCGCGAATTCTCCATAACCGGCACGCACGGCTCGGCGCCCGACGACAACCGCCTCGCCCTCGACCTCATCTCCCGTGGAATCGTCCCGGTCAAGGACCTGATTTCCAAAACGATTCCTCTCGAGCAAACCGTCGAGGGCATCCGCATGGCCGAGTCTGCGCGATACATGAAAATCATCGTAACGCCATAGAAAGGATGAACCGCAGAGAGCGCAGAGAACAGGACACGATAACAGGATATGCAGGATTATCCTGTGCATCCTGTAAATCCTGTCTAACAAATACCTTGTCCAGCTCACAAACCAGAGCACTTCGGCTTCGCCTTAGGCGCTAAGGAGGGTGAATGGATGATCAGACATGTTGCCAGTGTCGCCGAAATCGTCGAGGATGTCGGGAAAGCAGTCGCGTTCTATCGAGATACACTCGGTTTGGAAGTCAAGCAAGACCACGGAGAGCATTACGCGGTGGTGAGCGTCTCCGGCGTCCTTCACTTCGGGATATGGGATCGTAGAGTGGCGGCCGAAAGCGCCTTCGGCAGTCGCCAATACGCGGATCGAATACCCCTGGGCTTCGCTCTTGAATTCGAGGTGGACGACGTTCAGGACACTGCAAAAGGGATTGAAGCCTGCGGTTGGGACATCGCTCAGGGACCGCGAACCGAGCCGTGGGGACAGAAAACTCTCCGGCTCTTTTCGCCGAGCGGCGGCCTCCTCGGCTTTGCCGAAACCCCCTGGGCCCGCACAATCACCAAACACCCTGAAGCCGCCGGAGGTGACCGCTAACGCTGCGAAAGGGCTTGACTTCCAACTCAGCAGAAGGGATAAAAAAGGGGGCCGAGTGGAAACAGGGAGATGCCTCCATGGACCATGGGGTTACAGTCGTCATCGAGCCAGAGGGCGAATGGTACATCGCACATTGCCCCGAGATCCCGGGTGCAGATGGGCAGGGAAAGACTAGAGGACAAGCGTGCGAGAGTCTGGCCGAGGCGACAGCATGCCTTCTTCAGCACCGGCGGCGGGATCGTTCACGCTGGGTCTCGCCAGCGAGGAGATGGAGAATATGATGCTCGCAGATAAAACACTCGATGACATGAAGCGATTGCCTGTGCCGTTCCAGGCTCCGGACGACGTCCTGGAGACCTTCCGCAATGATACAGGTAGGCTACAAGAGGTGAAGTCATGAGGAACAAGGCTAAGAGAGAGGGGCCCGAATTTGTTATACGCGATGGGCAGACCGTGGCGGTTATCCTGGACATTGATCAATACCAGCAGATGCTTGAGCGCCTCGAAGATGTAGCGGACATGAAAGTGTTGGAAAAGATGAGGAAAAAGCCGCTTCGCTTCAGGAAGCTGAACGAGTTCTTGAAGGAGCATCATCCGGGTGTATGAAGTCTACGTTGAGCGACTCGCGGAACGGGACCTGAGACGGCTTTCGGCTGACGATTTCCAGCGCATAGTCCGCCACCTCAAGGCCCTTGCTGAAAACCCAAGGCCTCCTGGATGCCGAAAGATCACCGGTTCAAAGAGCGATTGGCGGATTCGTATTGGAGACTATCGAGTCCTATATGAGATTGATGATCAAGGCAAAGCAGTGCGGGTGATGCGGGTCAGGCATCGCCGGGAGGTATATCGGTAGGAAATGGCACAAAAAGAGTTGGACCACAAATCAAGCAGGCGGGCAGGCCCTACCAGCGCCAGCGCACCCTTCGAAGGCACGACAGCGCCGCTCGGGCAATCCAGGATGCATCAGGGAATCCGCTGACGCCACCGCGACGCGAAAGGGGCCTGACTTCCGACTCAGCATGGGGCACAAGGGACATGATGGGCGTACGGCGGACGAGCACGGAACAGGTTCAAGCCGTCTTCAACCGCGCATCTCCCCAAGAGCGGTCACGGGATCTGCGCGACGAGCGGTTGGCGGGCCGTAAGGACGTTAGGGGCGCAGCCGTCACCATCGACGTTTCGAGCGTCGGGGGTGGGGGCACCATTGCAGGGGCAGGCCGGAAGGTTTCGCGGGACGGTATGATACCAGCGGCTCTGTACAGCTGAACGAAACAGGGTAGTATGGTGCGGCGGGGGCGGCATATGATGATACACGGATCAACGGACTGAGGAGGGCCTTAGGATGGAAGAGCACCGTCCAAAGCGGCTCGTCAGTGTGTGGATACTGGTCGTGGGGGCACTGCTGATCGGGGCGGTCGTGGTTGTGCGTTCCGCACCTGAGTGGTCGCGCAGGGCAAGGGAGCGTAGGGAGTTCTGGGAGAAGGTTACGCAACTGCAACGGAGGCTGTCGGGCCCTGCCCCCCTGCGTCCGGATCAGTCAGCCCATTTCAACAGAGGATTGTTCCTGCTCGAGGTCAGCATCCGTGCACGATGCGTGGTAGAGCTCCGCGAGCTTGCACAATCCTTTCCACAGCGCGAGAGGGAGGCCATCCTGTATGCTGTCCACGAATACCTTGGGGAAATGATTGACGCGGACACGACCACGGAGGCGAATCGAGCCATGACGGACCTTTGTGCGAGGCTCAACGAACTTCGTCCTGGGCGGAGCCGGCCCATGACGAAGGACATCGAGTAGCCTGTGGCTGGATTGCGCACGGGACAAGCCGGGCGACGCGCCGATGGTTGGGACTACGGCGCGCCTAGCTTGAGGAGGTGGTTCACACCCGCGGACACTGTTAGGCAGGAGGAGGCAAGCATGATCGAGACGAGAAATCTGGTAGGGAAGCCCGTGATGTGCGCCGCGGCTATCGCACTGTTTGTTGGGATTTCTGGGCGCACATTACGGGCGGCGGATCCGGTCCGGAAGGAGGAAATGGTTCTGTCGCTTGGTGAGGACGGTAATCCGGTACGCGTTGTCGGCGGGTCGAAGCGGGGCGCAGTTGACGTAACCAAGCTGAAGCCAGGGACGCTCATCGAGGTGAAAGACATACCGCCGGGACGGTGGATCAGCATCTCAGGATTGAACGTTGGAAGTGGGAAAGTGTTGATCACGGAGTCCGGTCCGAGGGTCGTTGCCGAGGCGCTCATCTACATCACCGAGGGGGTGACCAAGGAGGGGAAGGCTGCGGCATTGCCCTTTTTGGTGGAGGTGAGTCGCGGCAAGAACGGGGAGATTTGCCGATGGTGCGAGTATAGCGCTATCCTCCGGTTGCAGAGCCTCGACGGGCTTAGCTGGACGTTCAAGTGTGCGCACCACCCTGATGAAAATGAAATCTTCGGCCAGATGCAGGTGACGCTGACCTTCAAGGGGAACACGATGGAAACGACGATGCGCGATGCCGTCTGGGGGGGCGTGTCATCCGCGTGGTGGCTGTTGGCCAGGAACGGGGCTATGAGGTGGTAGCCCACATAGGGGAAAAGCAGTGCGCGCCCGGGTTCTGGCCCGCGACGGTGAGCCGCGAGATTACCGCATGGCAGGCGCGTCCGCGAGTAATGCCTGACGATGCAGTCATTGGCGCGCTTGTCGAGGCGCTCTCGCGATCCGGTGGCAACGAGATGGTCCTGGAGCACCTCAGGAGGATTACAGGAAAGGACTTCGGGGAAGATATTGAGAAATGGGAGGCTTGGTGGCAGAAGAACAGAGAGCGCTTCCCGAATGACCGATGAGGCGAGTCCACGCTGTCCCAAGCTGGAGCGCGTGCACTGATTCGGCTCGCACGGCCCGGCGGAAGGGACTTTTACCAGCCCGCAGCGGCGCTCAGGGCGAAGGAGAAGCTGATTGAGTTTGGGTGGGATGAGCCGGGGACGGCGTTTATGCGGGAGCACATCGAGGAAATGGAGGGGGCGCCGTTTGATGGGTGCGTTTTCCATGTGGACTCCAAGAAGGCGGAGGGGGCAATCGGGAGTTTCACGTGGGAGTGGCGTGGGGACAGGGCGTTCTGGTACAAGGAGGTCACCTCTCGGTCAGGAGACAATGCGTGGCTGAGTACTTCTTCTATGTTGATGAGTCGGGCGATTCAGGACACAACACGGCTGTTACGACGCACTTTGTGGTAGCGGGGTTTTTCCTGAGAGAAGGTTCGTGGGCCGTCTATCTGGACAAGATCAAGCATTTCAGAGCAGCGCTCAGCGCCGCGTACAATTTTCGTATGCGGGACGAACTGCACGCGCGGGATATTTGGATGGCAAGAGGAGATTCCAAGAATCGTGGGGATAGCTATGCGCAGCGTTACCGCATGTTCAGGGATGTAGCCTTTTTTCTTCGGCAGTCCTCGGAGATATCAATCATCGCTGTGTCGGTTAACAAGTTGCAGCCCCGGCTCTCCGGGGTGAACATAAGGGAGTATGCCTGGAAGCTGCTTATTCAGAGGTTCGAGAACTACTTGCTCGACAAGGGGACGAACGGGATCGTCTTTGCCGATGAAGGAGAAGATAAGCTTGTACGGGGTCAGCTTCGTAGGATGCGGGCATACAACCCCATCCCGAGCAAATTCGGCGGCTATTACCAGCAGAAGATAGTGCGCATCCTTGAGGATCCCGTTTTCAGAGAATCCAAGCACTCGTACTTCATTCAACTGGCCGACATGGTTGCATACTTCTGCCGGTTGCGGGACAACGCCAGCAAGCGGCAGGTGAAATGGAGACTTCACAAGATGTACAGGATACTCAAGCCGCGGTATTTGCTGGAGGCTTCTCGGAAGGACCGCTACGGATTCGTGTATGGGTAATAAAAATGCCCTCTTGCGAGGGCTGAGGCGACGGCCTACGCTGGCCATGAAGCCAGTTTCAGTCGTCGCTGTTAAAATACCACACACGCCCAAAATGTCAAGTATAAAAATTAAGCCCAAATTAAGCAGAAATTTTCAGCTGTGTAACACAGGAGACTTCGCGCATGTACGTTCTGCCCGTTGGTCTTGCTCTCTTGGTCGCGGCTTGTCTGCCCTGGGTGGCTGCCGGGGAGAAGAAGCTGATTGAGTTTGGCTGGGATGAGCCCGGGACGAGTTTCATGCGGGAGCATATCGAGGAAATGGAGATGGCGCCGTTCGATGGGTGCGTTTTCCATGTGGACTACAAGAAGGCGGAGGGGGCAATTGGCAGTTTCACGTGGGAGTGCTGGGGGAAGAAAGCGTTCAGTTACGAGGAATTAAAGCCGGCGGTCGAGGACCTGAAGGCGACGCGGTTTCGGAGGTTCACGGACAATTTTCTGCGGTTCAATACGACTCCAGCGGACAGGGATTGGTTTGAGGATTTCTCGCCGATTGTGAACAATGGGAGGCTCGCGGCGAGGGTTGCAAAGCAGGGCGGGGTGAAGGGAATCCTTTTCGACATCGAGCAGTACAACTCGCCCCTGTGGCAATTTTCGTGGTGTCAGAAGAAGGCGGGGAGAGAGGTCTCGTGGGAGGAGATCGCGGAAAGGGTGAAGGAGTGCGGAGAAGCGTTCGTGGAGGCGCTTCAGGTGGAATACCCGGATATTGCGGTTTTCCTGACGTTCGGGTATTCACTTCCGTGGGCGGAGAGCGGCGGCGGGAGGAAGCCATTGAAGGATTGTCCGTACGGGCTTCTGGCGCCGTTTCTCGACGGGATGCTCGCAAAAGCAGCGCCCGCAATCACCTTTGTTGACGGCTACGAGCTTTCGTACACCTACACGGACGCGGCTCGATTTGAGAAGGCTCGAGAGACGATGGTGAAAGGCGTTCTGCCGATTGTCGCCGACGCAGAAGCCTATCGGAAGAAGTTCCGTGTCGCGTTCGGCATCTGGATGGATGCGGATTGGCGAGGTCGCGGCTGGAACACGGACGATTTCTCGAAGAACGTATGGCCGCCGGAGACCCTCGAAAAGTGCGTCGCCGAGGCGCTGCGGCAGTGCGATGAGTACGTCTGGATCTACAGCGAAACTCCTCGCTGGTGGACAGCCGAAGGCGGCAGCGCAAAAGTCCCGGAGGCTTATCGAAATGCATTGATCCGCGCGAAGCGTGCGGCGAAACGGGGACCAAACGGGCTATGAGACGCGTAAGGCGTGGGTGTCGGCAGGAGTTCACCGCAGAGAACGCAGAGAATGAATGGGACAGGAAAGACCCCCTCTGCGGTCCCTGCGAACTCTGCCCTGAAAATCACCGCTACGCGGCCGCCAGCAGCACCCGAGAGGCCTCTCGCAAAGGCGCGAAGGACGCAAAGCAGTAGGGCCTATGAATTCTTGGCGTCTTAGCGTCTTGGCGAGAAAAGACGGGGCCGATCGGAGCATTTTCATCGTCTCCGGGTGAAGGAAGTTCATGACAGACTGCGGTTCTACCCCCGCAGGAGCACCGTCGGGATGGAACTGTAACGCAGGGAAACTGAAAGGAGCACGGAGAATGGTGAGGCAGGAGAAGATGACACGGAGAGGGTTTTTCGGGAGATGGAGTGGTGTACTGGTCGGCACCGGAGTTTTGCCGCGCCTTAGCGGAGCCACGGGCGCCGAGGATGGGAAGAAATGGCTTCTGGCGGTGAGGGATGTGCATCTGAACGAATTGGGCGTGAAGGACTCCTGGGCGGCAATGAAAAGCATGGGGGCTGGCGGAGCGGAGGTCGAGGTGAACCGCGACCTCTCGTGCCCTTATCTCGCCGCGCCGGAAAAGAAGTATTCCATCGCGACGGACCAGGCAATAGGGGTGCTGGCAAAGGAACTGGAATCGCACAACCTGCAAATCCCCGCGTTCTGCCTCCACAACCGCTTCGATG
>CAZFAP010000195.1:0-8523 GCA_964516325.1 uncultured Verrucomicrobiota bacterium | reverse complement strand
ATCCCGAGGTACTTCATTTGAGGTTGACCTCCAGCATTTTGGTGGTGTCGTTGCCGAAGAAGCCCGAATTAGCAGACAGAATGGAACAGGCAGCATACAGCAGACAGCAAACAGAATACAGTAGACAGCAAACAGAATACAGTAGACAGCAAACAGAATACAGGCAGAACCGGCTATGGTCGAACGCTTCTGGTAAGGGCATGCAACATCTTGCCCACTTCGTCAACATCGGACCTCAACTGTGCGGAATCGGCGATGTATTCGAGGTCTGTGCTCAGAATGGGATAATACCTGAGTTCTTCGAGCGAGCCCTCGGCAATGTTGTAGAAATTCGCTTTGTCCCTTTGGCCGCGTTTCTTGAAACGTTCGGCGATGTTCGCGGGAACCGAGACTGCCGCTCGCCTCATCTGAGAAACAAGGCCGAACCTCTCCTCGGCTGGAAACTGGCGGGTGGCCTTGTAGATTTTCAGGGCGAGCGCGTGGGCTTTCTGCCACACCAGGAGGTCCTGAAACCTCTGCAGCTTTGGCAGCGTCCCGTTTTGCGCCTCCAGTCGCCTGTGTCCTGTGTCCTGCCTGCTGTCTCCTTGGCTCATATCTTCACTTCCAGCGTCTTGGTTGTATCGTTGCCGAAGATGTTGGTCTGCGGGGCGAGTACACAGCAGACAGAATACAGGAAACAGGCTGATCGCCCTTTTGCCTCCGCGGGTTTGCCGCGCTGTCCTCCCTGTGTACTGTCTTCTGTTTTCTGTCCACTTCTCTCATGTCTTCACTTCCAGCATCTTCGTCGTATCGTTCCCAAATATGTCAACAACCTTGACGAGAACCTTATAGGCGCCGGGTTCATTGTACGTGTAAAGGGCTTTTGTTTCAAGGTTGGGGTTCTTTCTGGTGATGAAGATGCAGGCGGGGACGCCTGCGGTACGATTTCGATACTGTCGCCCCAGATGAGGATGTTTCGCCATTCGGAATCGTAGGCTTGCTTGGTGAAGAGGTCTCGCTGAGCCTTCTCTCGGTCGGCTTTGGATTCGTTGACGGTCTCGACGACCTGGAAGGGGAGGATGGTTCGGTCAACCGGCTTTAGCTCCCCCTTTTCGTCATATTTGCCTCCCCAGATAAGCTCGGTCATTGGGGTTCCTCCTTGCGTAGAAAAGCCTCCGAAGCCTGGAGGAACTCCTCTGCCCGAGCGATGGTTTGCTCGGCGGTTTGCTTCGAAGTTGTGCGGGTTGCCTCGTAATCGGCAATTTGCGGACGTCAAGAGCCTTGCGAATGTAAAGGTGGAATTTGGGGTCGAGGAGACAGGGTTTGGCGAACTCGCGTCCGAAGGCAGCGATGACAGCCGAGTGACGGGAAAAGGACTTGCCCCTCGTCAGGAGTAGAGCTTGAGCAGAGTAGAACATCGCGTAGTAGGCACGGGAAGCGCCGAAATGGAAGAAGCCGCAGGCGACCAGGTCATTGGCCGCGTCAATACTTTGCCGTGCCCTTTCGAGGAGGGCTTGAACTTCCGCTGCGGTCATACCTCGACTGCCTCCCGGCGGACGTTGAGGAGGAACGGGGTGCGGAGGTTTTGGAACTCTGAGACGCTCAGTGGAAAGAAGGTGATGGTCACGTCGAAAGCCAGGGAGAGCCGGGAACCTAATTCGCTCATGCGCTCTAATTCCTCGCCGACGTCTTCGATCTCGTCGAGGAGCACCAGGAAGTCTATGTCGGAATCGTCGCTCTCCTGGCCTCTGGCGTAGGAGCCGTAGAGATAAAGCCCATGCAGGCGAGGGCCGTAGAGGCTACTCAGACCGGCGCGAACGTCTTGACTGATCGTGCGGGCTTTCTGGTCTATGGATGGTTGTTGTCCCACAGCGTTGATTATGCCGTAGGGGGGTTCAGATGTCAACGCCGTGATATGGGTGGTTTTCGAGGCAGCGATGGAGGCCGCGTCCCCAGGTGTCGCGGTCGGCTCTGGATTTGTTGATGGTCTCGACGACCTGGAAGGGGAGGATGGTTCGGTCAACGGGCTTGAGGTTGCCCTTTTCGTCATATTTGCCTCCCCAGATAAGCTCGGTCATTGGGGTCTCTCCCTGGGGAGAAAATCCTGTGTGGCGTCGAGAAATTCGCGGGACCGCTGAAGAGCGACTCGATCAGTCTCGCCCGTGAATGGTCGCTCTACCATGGGCAAGATGCCCATGCCACGACGGGACCCAGCAGGGGCGTGCAGCACAAGAAGTTCGCTCTCCGGTCCAAGCGGTGGTCAAAATTACGAGAATGGTTAGCGGGGCGCGGGGCCGAGACCCGCGAGGCGAGACGACCTGGCCAACCGTTGAACTGCAGCCGCACGCATCCCGCTCTAAATATTGACCTTGGGGAGGGTTGATAGTAGGATGAAGCGATTTTCCAACGGGTACGGCAATTGCACTCCGGCAGGTGAGGTGGGAGAATGCTGTCGCAGGTGTATTCGAGCGCGATCTTCGGCATTGACGCCTACATGATGGAGATCGAGGTGGATTTCTCCTCCGCGAGGGAGCGGACGACGGTCATCGTCGGGCTGCCAGACGCCGCCGTCAAGGAAAGTAAGGACAGGGTCTTCACCGCGGTAAAGAACTCGGGGTTCTCGCCGCCGCTTGGCTACACGACCGTGAATCTCGCCCCCGCGGACATCAAGAAAGAGGGGCCGAGCTTCGATCTTCCTATCGCCCTGGGTCTGTTGGCTGCCACGGGGCAAATCCGCACGCCGAGTTTCAAGGATTACGTCGTTGTCGGAGAGTTGGCGCTGAATGGGGCGGTGCGCCCGGTCAAGGGGGTTTTGCCGATTGCCATCGCGTCGAGGGACAATGGCAAAAAGGGGCTGCTTCTTCCCGCGGACAACGGTCCAGAAGCCTCCGTCGTGGACGGGATTGACACGTACCCCGTTTACGACCTCGTGCAGGCGGCGAAATTTATCGCCGGGGAAGTTACGATCCAGCCGGTCAAAAGGAATCTCAACGAGGCATTCCGCGAAGCCTCGTCCTATCCGATTGATTTCAGCGACGTGAAAGGGCAAGAGCACGTCAAACGGGCGCTGGAGGTGGCTGTCGCCGGCTCGCACAACATCCTCATGATCGGCCCGCCGGGCACCGGAAAAACGATGCTCGCGAAATGCATCCCCACCATCATCCCTGAAATGAGCCTCGAGGAAGCCCTGGAGACGACGAAGATTCACAGTATCGTCGGGCTTCTGACGCCGAAGAATTATCTCGTGGCGACTCGTCCCTTCCGGAGTCCGCATCACACGGTGTCCTACGCGGGCTTGATCGGGGGCGGGGCCGTTCCAAGGCCAGGCGAAGTGAGCCTTGCCCACAATGGAGTCCTCTTTCTCGACGAGCTTCCGGAATTCAACCGGAACGTTCTGGAGGTGCTGCGGCAGCCGCTCGAGGAAGGGAGCGTCACAATCGTGCGAGCGATGGGCTCACTTACCTTTCCGGCAAATTTCATGCTTGCCGCGGCGATGAACCCGTGTCCGTGCGGCTATTTCACCGACCCGCGGAGGGAATGCCGCTGCACGCCGTCGCAGATTCACAGATACATGTCCCGGATTTCGGGTCCGCTGCTTGACAGAGTGGACATCCACGTGGACGTTCCGGCGCTGAGGTACAAAGAGCTTACCGGAGAATATGCCGGTGAGAGCTCCACGCAGATTCGTCAGAAGATCAACGAGGCGAGAAGAATCCAGAGGGAGCGATTCAAGGGGCATCGGATTTTCTCAAACGGCACCATGACCTCCCGGCACATCAAGAAATTCTGCGAGCTGGATCAGGAAGGACGCGATGTGCTCAAGATGGCGATCAACGAGCTTGGCATCAGCGCGCGCGCGTACGACCGCATCCTGAAAGTCGCCCGCACCGCTGCCGACCTCGAAGGCATGGAAGACGTCAAAGCCCACCACATCTCCGAAGCGATCCAGTACCGCACCCTCGACCGCAGCCTGTGGCTGTGACGGGCAGGCCGGTGGAAAGCCGGGACCTGCGGCTATGAGCGCATCGCCCCCTGGCGCGCCGCTCCCCCGAATTTTTGGTTGCCTTCGGTGGCCTGCAAGCGCTATCATACGAGCGGTTAATCTATTCCAACTGCGGGAGTTCCTAGACGAGGGAATTATGAGTTCCGCTGAGTTCACTGAGATCGCTTGCCCGAATTGCAGCGGGAAAGTCAGGATACCGGTCCCGGGTGACGCCGTCTGCCAAAGCGATGCCTGCGGCCAGATGTTCAGGGCCTTCAGCAGAAGGGACCGGGAAGGCGCGGAGCAATTCCTTGCCGATCAACCAAGCCTCGGGGGCAAGTCGCTTATTGAGGCTGAAGACGGCCGCTTTGTGGTCGCTTACTACTACGAGGACGTTCAGCCCTTCATAATAGACAAACTCACCGACGTGATTGACGAGGAGGCGCTCGAAATAATTCAGGCGGGCCTGGCTGAAAAGCTACGGAAGCCCATGACGATAATTGAACGCCGTGAGGGGAGGTATCATCGCATCAACCCGCTTAACCCGCGAGCGCACTACACCAGATACTGCACCTTCGTGAGAGACGCCCTGGAAGGCGAGGGGCGCTGCTGCGAATACGATGAGGAACAGGCGAGGGAGCATTACGACGAGGAGCACCCAAGAACCCTCCTCCGGCGTTGCTGGGCAGGCTTGTACGACTTCGCAATCCCCGTCGTCATCAACGAACAGGTGGTCGCCTTCTTTTTCACTGGCCAACTCAGGCTCCGAGGGAAAAGAGGAGATGCGGACCTGCTCGACGGAGTTCAGCGGGTAAAAGAAGAACTGCGGCTCGATGAGGCCGCAACCGGACAGCTCTTAGAGGCAGCTGAGTATGGGGTAGAAGGCGCCTGGATCGAGGAGTGCGAACTGGACAGCGGTCGAAGGCAGTGGGAGGCGGTCGTTGACAGCATCACCCGTCTCGGCAGCGAAAAGTTCTACGCGCAGAGGCAGGTCAGGGAGCGACTTTTCCTTGACGAGATATTAGCTCTGTTCGAGACCGTGAGGGATGAGGACGGCCTCTGGCGAGTGCTGGATCGGGTGTTGATAAGGCTGTGCGAGTTCTGCCATTTCGAATTTGCGACTTTTTTTGCCAGCGAAGGACCCGGAAAGCCATTCACCCTCAAAGCGCCTGGAAGGCTGCCTGGCTCAGAGACAATGGTAGGGCGCGAGCTGAATCTCAGCGAAGGCGACGTGGATTTCAGGAGTAGAAAGCTCGTCCTGCTCGATGCCTCGCGTCCCGCGGGCGGGCTGATGAAGAAGGTCGAGCGTCTGCTGGAGCCGGCGCCTGTGGGATTCGCGCTCGTGGCTCCAATTACCTTCCGCGAAAAGGGACGGGGTTTAATGCTGCTTGTGAACAGGACGTCCATCGCCGGCAGAGAGCCCAAGCGCTTGATCTCCGACTTCGGTAGGCAGTTTCTGGAGAAGGCAGTGCACGAAATAGAGATGCAGATCAGAAACACCCTCGCTTCTGTTGACCTGAGACAGCGGGACAGGGACAGAGAAGAGTACGAGGCCGCTACCATGCATGTCCTGCGTGCACACATGCAGTCGCTGCTGGGAAAGTCGGGCTACCTGAGGGCGCTGCTTCAGGTCCGAGGAGAGCAGAAAGTTCCAACGGACCAGATCATTGGGCTTTGTAATAAGATAGACGAAGAGGTCAAACGGCTCAGCACGCGGACGAAGAGTCTCTCGTATACGACGGTCACGGAGGCGGTGCGGCTAAGACGGGATGAGCCGATTTCCTTGGAGGCCCTCGTCAGGGACTGCGCGGAGAGGTACAAGTACGCGGGGATGGCCCGCGGGATCTCCATTCTCTTCGAGAAGGACTCCTACGACCTGCCTGATGCCTTCACTGACCCAGGGGAACTCGACGTTGTGTTCTCTAACATCATTGATAACGCCGTAAAATACTCCCACAACGACAGAAAGGTTCTCATTGATTTTTCCTTTGATAAGGTGGAAAATACGTTGACTGTGTCTGTCAGCGATTTTGGCCTTGGGATCATTGAGAGGGACCCCGAGAAGATTTTCACGAGGTACTACCGCTCGAAATTTGAGGACCCCAGACGTTTTATTCCTGGCGCAGGAATAGGTCTCGCGGTCGCCAAGGAGATAGTCGAGATGCACGGTGGGAAGATTTGGTATACCAGTATTCAAGCCGAAGGGCCCGCGCAAAAGAGCGGCGTGGAAAGGTACAAGACCACCTTCTATGTGACCATACCGCGTAGGCCTCTGCTGCGAAAGCTTTAAGGCGCCCAAGTAATCAAGGAGGGAAAATGAATTCCGGTCAGAAGCAAGCTCCCAGAGTCCTTTTTATCGAGGATGCCATCGCCGAGCGCGAGGAGCTTGTGGCGTTCTTGGAGCTGAAGGGATACGATGTCCGCTGTGTTGACGACGGAACCCAGGCTTTGGAGGCTTTGCGATCCGAAAGGTGCGACGTGATCATCCTTGACATCATGATGCCCTCCGGAGAAGAGCTCAAAGGCCGCGATGTCGCGGGCGGGTACGCGACGGGGAAGGAGGTGCTGCGCGTGCTGAGGGAGGAAATGAGACTTGACACGCCCGTGATTGTGTCAACGGCGCACCCGGGTCTTAAGCTGGAGGAGGAGATGCGCAGCCTGGGGGTCTTCGCCTACGTCAATAAGCCGATAAGCCCCGATGATCTCGAACGGATCATCGCCAAGGCGCCACGGGAGGTCCGATGAGCGTTGACTACTATCAGGAATTCATCGCTAAGAGGTTCGCGCCGAACGTCAGCAGGGTGTTCGCACTCAAGCACCTGGGAGATTTGGCAAGGCCGCGCGACCTGCTTCAGGCCATTGCCCACGCACTGGATGCCAAGGCCGCTTTTCTTGTGACCCGGGGGGAAAGACCGGGACCGGACTACGGGGTCCCAGCCGGTTTTCTTTATTCCGAGAATGAAAGGCTGGCGGAAGACCTGTCCGTGCCGGCTGATAGCGCCATCATCCAGGAGGTGACAGGCGGGAACATGCCTGTCGCGAAGAACGCCGTTGCCGGGGACGAGATAGACCGTCCCTTCAGGGAACGCGGCGTAAAAGCCCTGCTCGCTGTCGAGACGCAAGTTGGTGGGCGGAGAGGGATCCTTGTTCTCTCCGATAGGAGGAGCGCGGAGGGTCGCCCGTACACCTTGGAGTTCAGCGCGTTCGAGCGCAACCTTCTGGAAATGATTGCCTCCATCCTGCCCCGTGGTGGGCGCTTGCCTTCAGCGCCCGGCCCCGTCGAGAAACGCGAGGCGTTGGACGACCTGGAGGAACTGGACCGTTGGCTTGGGAGGCACGAGCCAGAGCTTCTCGAGAAGTACGGCAAGGGCCGCTGGATCGCGATTGGGCGGCCCCGCGGGACTGAAGATGTCCAGGTCCTCGCGGACGCCGAGAGCCTCCAGACGGTTCGTGACATGGTAAGGGCAACGTTCCGCGTTCCATTTCTTTACCTCGCCGTGCAGGTTGGGGTGCCGCCTGAGGAAATGCGGGTGCCCTGGCCGCCCGACGGGGACCAACAAGGAAAGAGATGATGACCGCGTTGGCCTACTCGACGGGTTTTCGCTGGCCTTCCGTAAGTGGCCCTTTCTGGCCCCGCCCGAGGGGTCTTTTCTGGCCCCCTGCGCCCGTCGTGGTCTGCGAGGTCACGGGGGAGCGGTCTGGGGGAGGATTTGTTTCTGTGCCTGTGCCAGCGCTCATAGACACCGGATTCGACTTTACGCTGATCGTGCCCATGGAGTTACCCTTCGCAGGTCCCGCGACGTGGGGCACGCTGCGCACCGCTGGCGGGCTCATTAGAGTTTGGTCCTATGATCAGGTTTGTGTCAGCGTGCCAGGCCTGCTCCCCGGCCGCATGTGCTCCGTCCTCTACTGCCCCGACGTTGACGCACCAGCTATTGGCAGGGAGATTCTCAGGAACCTTGTGGTGCGTCTGGACGGGCCGTACGAAGAGTTCACTGTCTCCTGAGGCCCACTCCCGAAGCCTCAATAGGGCTGCACCTGGCGATCCAAGTCTTTCCGTGATCGGGGTCTTCGTCGCGCCTGAGCATGTCGCCCCTCTAACCTGACTTCCGCACTTTGTAGTGAGTCATAGAGGAGAAGCTCTGTTTTTCAGTCACTACATTTGCGCATTTGTGATGGCGGTTTTCTTCGGTCGGATGATTTGTTGGGGAACACCCAGGAGTCGGTAGAGCTCCATGTGTTGGGGTTCGGGGGTGGAGCCTTTGCGGATTTTAAGGATGATGTTGCCGTCGGTGGGCAGCACAATGGTGGCCACCTGGTGGGTCTGGAGTGTCTGCCTGACAGTAGCCCACGAGGTATGGACTCCTTTGTCCAGGAGGGTCTTTTCGATCGCCACCAGGAGGTGGTAGGCGAGCACGCACAGGAAAATGTGGGTTTCGACTCGCCGCTGCAACTGGTGAAAGATGGGGGAGCTGGAGCCAGGGGGCTTTTCATGGAGCGGAAGGCGGTTTCGGCTCGGGTCAACGTCATGTAGAGCCGCCATGCCTCGTCGGCGGATAGGT
>CAZFAP010000194.1:0-8708 GCA_964516325.1 uncultured Verrucomicrobiota bacterium | reverse complement strand
GGGGTGCGCTTGCCACCGGGCTTTTCGCCTCCAAAGCAGTGAACCCGGCAGGCGCCGACGGGCTTTTCTTCGGCAACCCCCAGCAGCTCCTCATCCAATTGGCTGCGGTGGTGGCAACCTTGGTTTACTCGCTGGCCGTAAGCGCGGCAATTTACAAGCTGGTGGATATAGTTATCGGCCTACGCGTGGGTGAGAAAGAAGAGGCAATGGGCCTCGACCTTACACAGCATCATGAGCGCGCCTATACGGTATTGGAATGACGAGAGCGCGCGGGAACGAACTCGTGGCATAGAGGAGGTGAAACCATGAAGTTAGTTATCGCGATAATCCAGCCGCACAAGCTGGAGCAAGTCAAGGAGGAACTGTATAAGGCCGAGGTGAATCTCATAACCGTCAGCGAGGTTTTAGGGCATGGCCGCCAGAAAGGAGTAACCGAAGTTTACCGCGGGGCAAAGGAAACCGGAAATCTTCTGCGCAAGATACGGCTTGAGATCGCTGTCAATGACAATTTCCTCGAGCCTACGGTAAGAGCGATTACTCAGGGCGCCAAGACCGGCGAGACCGGAGACGGCAAAATCTTCGTCCTCGATTTGCCTCAGTGCATCCGAATCCGCACCGGCGAAACGGGCGGCGTCGCCATTGGATAAGAAAGAGGAAAAACGGAGAGCAATCATGGGCAAGATGCCCATGCCACCTCCGCTAACGACACCAAACAAGGAGAAAAGACATGCCAGACCTGAAGGAACAAGTCCTTAGAACTGTGAAAGAGAACGACGTGAAGTTCATCCGACTGTGGTTTGTGGACATCCAGGGGCAGGTGAAAAGCTTCGCCATCACCCAGGAGGAACTCGAGGGCGCCCTCGAAAACGGCATGGGGTTTGACGGCTCTTCCATCACCGGCTACCAGGACATTGAGGAAAGCGACATGATAGCCAAGCCCGACCCCAGCACGTTTCGCATTCTTCCCTGGCGACCCAAGGAGAAAGCCGTCGGAAGAATGATCTGCGACATCAACGTCCCCGGCGGCAAGTCGTACGAGGGCGATCCTCGCTACACTCTCCGACGAGCCTTGCAGCGGATGGAGAAGTTGGGTTTCGACCACTTCTACGTCGGCCCGGAGCTGGAGTATTTCTACTTCCGGAATTCGGCTTGCCCGGAGATTCTCGACCACGGCGGCTACTTTGACCTGACCACGCTGGACGGGGCGAGCGACCTGCGACGGGACACCGTCCTCGCCCTCGAGTCCATGGGCATCCCCGTCGAGTACAGCCACCACGAGGTCGGCACCAGCCAGCACGAAATTGACATGCGCTACACCGACGCCCTCAACATGGCCGACCACGTCGTCACCTACCGCGTCGTGGTCAAGGAGATCGCCGCCAAGCATGGCGTGTACGCGACCTTCATGCCGAAGCCGATTTTCGGGCAAAACGGCAGCGGCATGCACACCCACTTCTCCATCTTCAAGGGTGACAAGAACGTGTTCTTTGACCCGAAGGACCCGAACTACCTCAGCAGCATCGCCAAGAAATTCATGGCCGGGCTTCTGAAGTATTCGCGGGAGATGTCGTGCGTGTTCGCTCAGTGGGTCAATTCCTACAAGAGACTGGTTCCCGGGTACGAGGCGCCGGTCTATATCGCCTGGTCGAAGAGAAACCGCTCCGCCCTCATCCGAGTGCCCCAATATTACCCGGGAAAAGAAAAGGCAGTTCGCGGCGAGTTCCGTCCGCCGGACCCCGCCTGCAACCCGTACCTGACCTTCGCGCTCATGCTCCATGCGGGGCTTGATGGAATGGAGAACGACTACGAACTCTCGGAGCCCCTCGACAAAAACCTCTACGAGCTGTCGGAGGAGGAAAGGAAGAAACTGGGAATTGAAGCGCTCCCCGGCAGCCTCGGCGAAGCGATTTCTCTGACGGAAAAAAGCGAATTCGTCCGAAGAGCCCTCGGAGACCATATCTTCCATCGCTTCATCGAGTTGAAAAAGAAAGAATGGGAGGATTATCGCATCCAGGTCACGTCCTATGAACTGGAGAAGCTGTTGCCCATTCTGTGAGGCTGATGCGGCTCTTCCATGCAGCGGGTTGACAGCTCGCGGTCTTGCCCAGGAAACCCACAAAGGGCAGAAACACGCATGATCCTGATTGTGCAAAACGAGGCGTGTGAGGGCCCGGGGACCCTCGCGTCCCACCTGTCCTCACATGCCTTGCCCTTCAAGGTGTTGCGGCTGTTTGAGAGGCGAATCTCACCGCCGACTCTCGCGGGAGCGTCTCACCTCGTGGTTCTCGGCGGGCCGATGAACGTCTATCAGGAGGAGGAATTCCCCTTCCTGAAAACCGAATGTCATCTGCTCGAGCAGGCGGTTCGGTCGGACTTGCCGATGCTCGGCATCTGCCTCGGAGCACAGTTGCTCGCCAGGGTTCTCGGAGCGAAGGTAACAAAAGCGCCCGTCCCGGAAATCGGCTGGTACGATGTCGAGTTGACGGCGGAAGGGAAAAGCGACCCTGCTTTGAGCACACTGGGAGAGAAGCTCCGCGTTTTCCAGTGGCACGGCGACACGTTTGAGGTCCCGCAGGGAGCGGTTCTTCTGGCACGCTCGGAAACGTGCGCCAATCAGGCGTTTCGCTACGGGAGAAATGTCTATGCCCTTCAATTTCATATCGAAGTGGACGGTGATATGATAGGGGAGTGGTTTGAGGAGTACGAGCCGCTGAGCGATGCGCGAATCCGAGCGGTGCAGGAGTATCAACGGATTTCCCCGGTTCTCGCGGCGCAAGCGAGGCGATTCTACGACGGTTTCTTCCAGAGATAACCGCGAAGAGCGCGGAGTGAAGCTGGAATCCATGGAACGCCGGCTCGGCGGTCTCTTAACGTAAGCCCTCACTTATGGGCGGCAGATTCATCCGCCTCTCGCGGCGTTCGGCGAGAAGGATGAAACCGCAGATGCACGCAGATGGACGCGGATAGGAATTGGGGGAGAATTTGGCTTGCCCCGGCGCCTCGGACTTTTGTGCGGTCGCCCCCCAAAACTGACGACTTACGTCCTGACTCGGCTTTTTCTTTTGTCTTCCCTGGAGGAGATGCGAAATGGCGTCGGTGAGAATATCGCTCGCCCAGATCAACAGCACCGTCGGAGATTTGGAAGGAAACAGTCAGAAGATTCTGGAGTTCGTCGGAAAGGCTCGCGATTCGGGGACGGAGATCGTAGTCTTTCCGGAGCTGTCCCTTTGCGGCTATCCCCCGGAGGACTTGCTCCTGAAACCGCATTTTCTCCAGAAAAGCTTGGAGGTTCTGGAAGGCCTGTGCGCGCAGGTTTCATGGCCGATTGTGATTCTCGGCTATCCCAGCAGGCGCAACGGGCACAACTACAATTCGGCCGCTGTCCTCAACAGCGGGCGCGTCCATGCGATCTACGACAAAATGCTCCTCCCGAACTACGGCGTTTTCGACGAGAAAAGGTACTTTCAGCCCGGAAGCCAACTTGTGGTCTTCGAGTCCAACTCTATTCTCTTCGGCATCACAATCTGCGAGGACGTCTGGGACACGACCGGTCCGTGCCGCGCCTATGGCAGAGAAGGCGTGCAGGTCATCATCAATCTTTCGGCCTCTCCGTACCACAAGGGAAAAATGACCCTGAGAGAACAAATGCTGCGGGAAAGAGCGGTTGAGAACGACGTCTATGTCTTTTACGCCAATCTCGTGGGAGGTCAGGACGAGCTGGTCTTCGACGGCGGAAGCGTCGTCGTTTCCCCCGACGGAAACGTCGTCGCCCATGCAAAGCAGTTCGCGGAGGACCTCCTCCCCTTCGATCTGGCGGTCCCTGCTGGCAAGGGAAAGCCCTCCTCCCCGGTCATAAAGGTTGACTTACCGGCGGCGCCCATGCGCAAGCCAGCGATTCCTCCACGGGAGAAGAGCGGACTCTCTGAGGTCGAGGAAGTCTATGCAGCGCTCATCCTTGGCTTGAGGGATTACGTCGAGAAAAACGGTTTCTCGAAAGCGATCCTCGGTCTCAGCGGCGGCATTGATTCGGCTCTGACCGCCTGCATTGCCGTTGACGCTCTCGGAGCGGATAGGGTGGAAGCCCTGAGCATGCCCTCCGGCTTTTCTTCAAAAGAGACGCAGCGCGACGCCTGCCTCCTCGCGGGGAACCTCGGAATCACAGTCCACGTGGTTTCCATCAGCGCGATTTATAGAGCCTACCTCCAGGAGCTTCAAATCGCTTTTGAGGGCCGCCAGCCGGACGTCACGGAAGAGAACCTCCAGGCCCGCATCCGAGGCAACCTCCTGATGGCGTTCTCCAACAAGTTCGGCCACCTCGTCCTGACAACCGGCAATAAGAGCGAAACGAGCGTCGGCTACTGCACGCTGTACGGAGATACCGCCGGGGGCTTCGCCGTCCTCAAGGACGTTTACAAAACGCTGGTCTATCAACTCGCTCGGTATGTCAATGACAAGGCGGACAGAGAGGTAATTCCGGAAAGCATTTTCGAGCGTCCGCCGACCGCCGAACTCAAGCCCAACCAAAAAGACCAGGACACCTTGCCGCCCTATGACCTTCTCGACCGTGTCCTGGAGGCTTACATCGAGAATGATAAGTCGGCCGCGGAGATTATCTCGGAGGGATATGAGCCGGAGCTGGTCCATCGCGTCATCGAGATGGTGGACCGGAACGAGTACAAGCGGCGACAGGCGCCTCCCGGCATCAAGACCACGCCGAAGGCCTTCGGGAAAGACAGAAGAATGCCCATAACGAACAAATTCCGTCTGCGCTAATTGACTTCACCCCCGGCATTATTTAGATTACACCGATTCCAAAACGAATTGCGGGACCTTGAGAAAAGAAGAAAACCGTTGTCCGAAAAGGAACCTGTACAAGTCAGAGTTTTCGTCTGTCGCAACGCCCTTGCACGCCCCCTCGGAAGCGCCCGGCTCCAGGAGCTCTGCCTGGCGGACTCGGCTCTTGTCGAGCAGCTTCCCTGTCTGGGCAAGGTGGACCCCAGGTATCTCATCAAAGCTTTCGAGGACGGCTGCGACGCCGTCTGCATCATCGGCTGCCCCATCGGCAAATGCCGAACCATGGACGGTAACCTCCGCGCCCAGAAGCGGGTCGGCCTCGTCCGCAGCGTTCTTCAGGAGATCGGTCTGACAGGCGAGAGGCTCTTTCTCTTCCTTCGGGAGCCTATGGACGAGGAAGCTGCCCGCGAGACTCTCCATGAATTCCTTTCGGCGGTTCACGTCGTAGGGCCGAGTGGGTTGAGAAGAGCCGAGAAAATCGAGACGGTTTGACTGCGATGAGTATGGAAAGGATTTCATGAGCGATTTATCGAATGCGATTCAGTCGGGTAGGCTCGTGGTGACAGCGGAAATGACGCCGCCGCGAAGCGCGAACCCACAGCGGATCAAGGAGCTTGCCCCGGTTTTGAAGGGCAAAGTCCACGCCGTCGTCGTCGAGGAGAATCCGGACGGCGTTCACATGAGCAGTCTTGTGGCGTCGCTCCACCTGAAATCGGCGGGCATCGAACCGGTGGCTACGTTGATGACCCGCGACATGAACCGCATCAGCCTTCAGTCCGCGTTTCTGGGGGCGGTTTCGCTTGGCATTTACGACTTCCTCGTCCTGTCCGGACATCATCAAGCTCTTACGGAGGAGAAGGAAGCGCGCGGCGTCTATGATGTGGACTCCATCCAGGCGATGACCATTTTTCGGTCCATTCGAGACGATGGACTCCTCTCTTCGGGCCAGAAGCCGGAGGTCCGCCCGTCCATTTTGATCGGCGGCGCCGCCAATCCGTTTGCGGGCCCGATTGAGTTGAGAGCCCTACGGGCCGAGAAAAAAGTGAAGGCGGGCGCCGATTTCATCATCACGCAGCCAGTGTTTGATGTCCAGCGC
Source organism: uncultured Verrucomicrobiota bacterium (assembly GCA_964516325.1). GTDB lineage: Bacteria > Auribacterota > JABMQX01 > JABMQX01 > JABMQX01 > CAZFAP01. The sequence continues at coordinate 2,818 of CAZFAP010000194.1, read as the reverse complement.
TTCCGCGAATGGCTGGACTTACTTCATGAAAGAGGTGTGCCCGAAAAGACGTGCCTCATTGTTGGCATCCTGTGGCTCGGCGCCGCCAGGGAAGCCACACAACTCCAGGAGACGTACCGCGGCTTGCGCATCCCGGAAGGAGTCGTCCAGCGGCTCAGCCAGGCTGCCGATGCTGAGCGAGAAGGTCTCGCCATCGCCGCGGAGGTCGTGGACCAGGTCAGAAATTCTCGCGGCATCCGAGGGTTCCATTTCTGGGCGAGGGGCAGGGAACAGTCGCTCCCGGAGATGCTCGATTTCGTTCGAGTGTCTCTCTGATAGGTGCGCGGCGACCAGCTCGAGGCAGGACGGCGCCGCGCCGGAACCTTCTGCCGCTGCCCGGCGTTTAACTACCGGCGTCCCGGTATTCTTTCCTGGGAGCAAGACAACAGGGAAACAACGACTGTGTCGAAGAAATACCATATCCCCGTAAAAACAGCGCCTCCGAGGTTCCGACGAGTCGGGAAATACGGAATCGTTGATCGTCGGGAGGATTGTTCCGCTTGTCATAACTGCGTCAAGCGGGAGTGCGTCTATGACTGCTACAAGGAGGAGGATGACCGGCTGCGCAAAATAGACGGCTACGTGGACTATCTCTACGAATGCAAGAGCTGCCTCTCTTGCGTCCAGAGCTGCACGAAAGGACTCCTTTCCAGAAAGGTCAACCCCGAGTTTGAAGCCCTCGGAAGCGGTTTCTGGTCGGCGGACGTCATATCCCGGACGTGGTATCAGGCGGAGACCGGCAAGATACCCGTCTCGGGGGCGGGGTACGGCGGCCGCTTCACGGGCCCGGGTTTTGACTCCATGTGGACGGATATGTCCGAGATCGTCCGCCCCACCCGCGACGGCATCCACGGGCGGGAATATATCAGCACGTCGGTGGACATCGGCCGCAAGCTCTCGCAGCTTTCTTTCGATGCCAACGGAGAGCTTAACGAGGCTCCTCCGCGATTGCTCGAGATTCCCGTTCCTGTGGTCTTCGACGCTCTCCATGACCTGAAAGTCCCTGAGTCGGTCTCCGTAGCTTCCGCCAGCGCCGCTTGGCGGCTCGGCAATCTCTGCATTGTTGATTCCCGGGACTTGACCGATTCGTTGGAGCCGTTTGCGAAAGCGATTGTCCCCTTGTGCGACGACGGGCTGCTCCCGCAAAAGCATTGGCTGGAGAAAGCCCGGATGGTTGAGATATGGGACGGTGAGGATGTAGTCCAGAGAATCGGCGCCGTCAAGAAGCTCAATCCGTCGCTGATAGTTGAAGTTCGACTCAGATTCGATCGTAACTCGGCATCCCGCGTCGTCGAATTGACGGAGCAAGGGGTTGAAGTCATCCATCTTTGCGCGGATTCTGTGGGGCAGGAATGGGAGCAAGAAAATCCCCGGCACATCAGCCGCGTTACCCGTGAAGTGCACCTGGCGCTCGTCGGGAGGCGGATCCGCGATGAGGTTACCCTCATTGCCTCCGGCGGAATCGCCCTCGCCGAACACCTGGCGAAAGAAATCATCTGTGGAGCCGACCTGGTGGGCATTGATGTCCCGGTTCCCATCGCGCTGGAATGCCGAATCTGTGGCTCGTGCTCCCAGGGGCTTCTGTGCCCGGTCGAGCTCCAGCGCGTCAATGTAGCCTACGCGACTCAGCGCATCGTGAATCTCGTGGGCGCCTGGAGAAGCCAGCTCATAGAAGTCCTCGGCGCCATGGGAATGAGGGAAGTCCGGAGGCTTCGCGGCGAGGTTGGCCGCGCGATGTTCTTTGAGGACCTGGAAAGGGAGTGCTTCGGACCGATTTTTGGCCGACGAAAAGCGGAAGCACCGTTATCCGTCGCGCCTTGAAAAACATGCAAATTGGACAGCTCGAACTCAAAACGAAAGAGGAACGACTCGACGCCATACCCGAACGGAAAGTCCGGCGGGTGCTGGACCGATACCGCAATCCCGTCGGCAAGTACAAGGTTTGGCGGAGTTCCGCCTGCAAGATGTGCGGCAGGTGCATCGAGGTATGCCCTCGTGGCGTCCACGTCAAGCCGGAGGGATACACGCGCTTCCTGCCGTCTCGAGATGACCTCTGTCAGGGTTTCAAGTGCAAGGAAATTGGCAGGTTCTGCCCGGACCATTGTCCGCAGGGCGCCCTGAGAGTGGACTTCAGCCCGATTTATGAGTCCCTCGGAGATTGCCGCTGGACAGCCGACCTCATTCTCGGCACATGGCGGATGGCGGAAACCGGGGAAGTGCCCGACGGTGACCTCGAGTACGAGATTGGTGCGTCTGGCGGGGGCTTCGACCGCATTCGCTTTTGCTTTCCGGCTGTCCCGCTGGAAGGCGACGGTAAGGAAATCTCAACGGCAATTGACCTCAACCGGCGAAAGGACGATGAGCGACCGCGCGTGCGGATTGACCTCCCCGTTTACGGCGGAGGCATGTCCTTCGGGTCCGTCAGCCTCATCACGATGCTCGCCCGAGCGCGCGCCTGCGCCGCATGGAACACGTTCACCTGCACCGGAGAAGGAGGCTATCCGGAGCGCCTGATTCCTTTCGAAGACTACGTCATCACTCAGGTCGCCACGGGGCTATTCGGTGTTCGCGAGGATACGATTCAGCGAGCGAGAATCGTCGAGTTCAAGTACGCCCAGGGCGCAAAACCGGGGTTGGGCGGGCATCTTCTCGGTGACAAGGTTACGCCCGCTGTCGCCGCTATGCGGGAGACCGTCGCCGGCAATGCGCTCTTCTCGCCCTTCCCATTACCCAGCGCGAGATCGGAACCGATACTTTAGACTTCGCCGCCGCACTCAAG
>CAZFAP010000193.1:0-8763 GCA_964516325.1 uncultured Verrucomicrobiota bacterium | reverse complement strand
GCCGGAACGGTGGTTGACTCGCGCAAACCGGAGGATGTCAAACGCGCGATCCTGAGGTACTACCAGGAGCACGTATGCGGCGGCACGGTGATGTACAGCGGGGATGAGGCGGTGATAAGTAGGTACGAACGGCCAGCGTTGGCCGGGCAGCTTGCAAGGCTCCTGGACGTCATGACCCAGGCGGGTGTTGGAAGCGAGCGGGCTCGCCTCGCCGAACAGTCAGGAACAATCGCTACGAAGTCGCCCCTTCAGCAAACGCAAAGGTGAACCCCTGCAGGTGAATATCTGCATGGTGCTGTTTTCCAGGTGACACCAGGGTGGAGAAGGAGGCTGGCTCCCTTATTTTGTCAGCACATAGGGTGTTTCTGCTCTCCCAGCGCACGGAAGAAAACCCCGTTTATTCGGTTTGGAGAGGAATCGGAACCGGCAGGGTGGCCCCTCTCTTTTGTGAGGTCCTGCGCAACCTCAACAGTCTCATCGTCTTGGTTTCGCTCGTAAACCTCGAGTGGAAAGGGTTCATGGGCGAGGCTATCGAGACATGCCACACCGATGCCATCCACGTTCATGATGCTCCTATGTTGGGGATGACCCTCAGTGCCGTGAGGCGCAAGGGCGTCCCAGTCATCGCCGATTTGCACGAAAATCTCCCGGCAAGATGGGGTTCACGGGGAGAGTGAGCTTCGACCTGGTTCCCACCTATATTGCCCTCAGCGAAGCGTGCGTCCGGCCTCTCAATTGGCTCTCACGGACGCTTCTCTTGACTTTGGTGGCCTTCCGTGCAACGATGCTACAAACAGCGGCGGTGAAATGGAGCTCCATTCGGAAGGGACCGTACGGCCGCCGGGACTCCATTAAGAGCCGACGCGGTGCTGCTTGCCCCCGGAAAGAGGCGCCAACCCTTGTAGAGGCAATTCGCTCCGTGAGAACTCGGCGGAGGGACTCCAGGCTTCACATAGCGGGGGACGGCAAGCCGATCATAGCGGCGACTTGCGGGCTGGGATTCAACAATGACACGTCTGAAATAGTCACTGTGAATCCGCAGGCGCGGAGACCTTTGGAATGGCAGGGAGTCTTAGGAACATAGCGAAAACTCTCATTCCGAGGGGCTGGCTGATGCTCCTTCGCAATCTCAGAAGCATGACCGAGACACACTATGGTCTCGATCTTTACGGCGCAGCCCGACGACTGGATGCGGCGGAGACCGCCCTACAAGGACTCTTGCGACTGAACTATGGGTCAATCGCGCGAGACCAGGATCAGGTAGCGATTTTTCGGCGCCATGAACTGAAAGTCTATTCGCAGTATGGCGAAGACGGCCTGCTCCTTTATCTCTTTTCCAAAGTGGGCGCCACAGACCACGGTTTTGTTGAGTTTGGCATGGGGGACGGAAGAGAGTGCAATACAGCCAACCTATCCATAAACTTTGGGTGGAGCGGCCTCCTGATGGACTGCAGCCCTGAGAATGTCGCCGCGGCCAGAGACTACTATGAAAGCAAACCTGGGATCAAACCGTCACAGATTCGAATAGCCCAGTGCCTTGTGACTGCGGAAAACATCAATGGTGTGCTACGGCAGAACGATGTACAGGGCGAGATCGATCTGTTGTCAATAGATATTGACGGAAATGACTATTGGGTTTGGAAAGCGATTACAGTCATCCAGCCCCGGGTCGTTGTCGCCGAGTACAATGCCTCCCTGGGCGCCAGCAGATCAGTGACGGTCCAATACGATCCCGTTTTCGACCGGTACAGAAAACATGCGAGTGGCTGGTACCACGGCGCATCCTTAGCTGCCTTGAGAAAGCTGGCCGCCAAAGGGATATATGCTTGTGGGTTGTGAATCTCATGGCGCCAACGCCTTTTTTGTTCGCAAAGACGTCGGCCACGGAAAGCTGTCCGAGGTCCCCCCCGAGGAGGCCTATTATCCCCTGTTGACTCGACTGCGAGTGGCAAGCACAGGCGAGCAATTTCGCCGTATTGAGCACCTGGAGTTTGAAGAAGTGTGACGATGCGGCAGAAGATTTGATTGCTCGGTGGAAAACTCCTTGCGCCTCTGCCGGAAACCTCGTAGGGAATGAGAGCCACCGGCTGACGGTGCCCTCCGGACGGTCTCGAACGGTGAGGATCCGTGACATCTGCGGATCTCAAGGAATTCGGGAGGATAGCGCGGTGGAGCGTTTGAAAGTTCTGTTCATCACAATGTGGTATCCCAGCAAGCAGGACCCGGTGTTGGGCGTCTTTGTCCGGGAGCATGCCAAGGCGGTGCGACTCTACGAGGATGTCGTCGTCCTCCATTGCTGTGGACCCGACCCGGAGTACGACTTCAAGAGACTGTGGCGGATGGAGAAGGAGACCGACCCAGCCTTTTCGGAAGGCATCCCCACCTACCGCCTCTGGCATATGCCCATGCCTGTCTTGGTGCTTCGGGACCTCCTTCGTGTTTGGAGCGCCTTCCGGGCTTTTCAGCGCTTGGCGGCACGCGGTTTTCGCCCCGACGTTATCCACGCCCACCTTTACCCTGCGGGGGTCGCAGCAATAGCCATCTGCAAACTGTACGGCACGCCGATGGTACTCACCGAACACAGCACTCCCATCCTCCAGGGAGAGCTGAGTGCCCCCGCACGACGACGCCTGCGCCTCGCGCTGCGCGTTGCTCGGATGGCTCTCCCGGTAAGCAGCGCGTTGGCGCATGCTCTTCGACAGCACGGAGAGGAGGGGAAAATCCGCGTGGTCCCAAACACCATCAACACGGGCCGGTACCAGCCAACGAAAGGGCAGAGCGAATCGGACAGCGGAACCAAAAGGGTCCTCATGATTGCATGCGTGGTGCCGCGAAAGGGGGTCCCGCTCCTCCTGGAGGCGGTCCACACCCTCCGGCAGCGTCGCACGGACTTCGTTGTGGACATCGCCGGAGACGGCCCGTTCAGACTGGAGTACGAGAGATTGGCTGCGGCGCTCGGTTTGGGAGGAATCGTCACATTTCATGGATTGGTCACGGAGCAGCAGAAGATTGAGTTGCTTCGCCGATGCGATTTCTTTGTCCTGCCGAGCTCCTGGGAGAATTTCGGTGTCGTTCTGGGAGAGGCCATAGCTTGCGGCAAGCCGGTTGTTGCGACGGCTCAGGGCGGACCTCGTGAATTTGTGACGGACGAGGTTGGCGTGATGGCGCCTCCTGGGAATCGCGAAGCTCTTCGCGGGGCCGTGGAGTACATGCTGGACCATCACCGGGAGTACAATCCATCGAGACTCGCAGAGTATGCGAGGCGTCGCTTTGGGTACGATACCATCGGAGCCCAATTTGACAGGGTGTATAGGAGGGTGTTGGACGAGAATCAGCGCCATGGCGACATTCCAGGTCGGTAACTCAGGCCACAGCATCGAGATTCAGGACGGCTGGCTCGTTCTTGACGTAGGAAGCGGCCATCAGCCGCATCCCAGGGCAGATGTCCTGCTGGATAACGATGTGTCGGCTGATTTCCACCGGGCGGGGCAGAGGATTCGACTGTCCGAGCGCGCACCATTTGTTCTGGGCGACGCTGAGTGCCTGCCTTTCCGCAGGAAGAGCTTCGACTATGTCATCGTGTCTCATGTCGCAGAACACGTGTCTGATCCCTGGCGCTTTTGTACGGAGCTGATGAGAGTCAGCCGGGCGGGTTACATCGAGACCCCGAGCAAATTCGGGGAGATACTGCTCAGCGAGCCCTTCCACCGGTGGTTCGTGTACGTCAGAGGTGGTGAGCTGGTCTTCGAGAGGAAGCACGACCCTTACCTGCTGCGGGGCATCGCCGCGGCGTTCTACTCCATCTTCTATCTGAACCAGACCCGGCCCGGGCATTCTACAATTCGGATATCCAACAAGTGGTTGTCGCGGTCGTCTAAGCTCGCCGTCACCTATCTGATGCACCTGCCCTGGCGAAGAGCACGGCGTCTCACCTACACCTGTTTCGAATGGACCGGCAACTTCCGCTTCCACATAAGAGGAAGGGCGATGGCGGGGGGCTGCCGGGCATGACAACAACTCTCATCGAAAGATTCTGAAAACATGCGGTTGTCCCTACGTGGGGAATTCAAAGGTCAGGTCGGGGTCACGTTCATCAGGCAGGTGATAGGGTTAGCCTTCTCTATTGGGACCGGCGCCATCATCGCGCGCTGGCTGGGACGGGAAGGGAAGGGGGTGCTCCAGCTCGCCCAGATGGTCCCCGCCATGCTCGCACTTTTCTTGAGCGCTGGAGTCGGCGTCGCAAACGTCTATTTCGCTGGCTCGCGGCGGCTCGATATCCCGAGCCTCACGGCCAACTCGATGGGATTTGCGATCCTGGCATCGGCAGTGGGCGTCGTCGTCCTAATAGGATCGGTGGTGACGGGCGGTCTTGAGAGGCTCGTGCCCAAGGTCCCGGTAAGTCTGGTTGTCCTGGCCAGCATAGGACTTCCGTTTAGCCTGCTGAGCGGCTATCTCAACTGCATACTGCAGGGCATCCAGCGCATCATGATGGTCAACATGGTCAACCTCCTGATTGCAGCCCTGACCCTTGCTCTGACGGCGGCTCTAATTATTTTCCTCAGGATGGGCGTGTTGGGCAGCCTGCTGGCTTCTCTGGTAGCCGGCGCCATCGGGGTGGCGGCGTCGGCGGCAATCCTGCGGCGGGACGGAGGCGTCTTCGCCCCTCGCCTGGAGCGTCGTGTCGTATTGCCGCTGCTTTCCTTCGGGCTTCGTGGGCACGTAGGGAACGTGCTCCAATTTTTCAATTATCGTCTTGACGTCTTTATCGTGAATTATTTCCTCGGGCCAGCGGGTGTTGGGGTTTACGGTGTCTCCGTAGGGCTTGCGGAACTCCTCTGGTATTTGCCGAACGCGGTCAGCTTTGTTATCTATCCGAAGGCTGCCGCCACCAGGCCGGACGCAATGAACGCGTTCACCCCGCGAATCTTCCGTCTCACACTGGGGTTGACCGCTGTAGGAGCGCTTGGTTTGGCGGCCGTGGCGAAGCCCCTCATTGTGTTTGTGTACTCCCCGACTTTTCTCGGCGCCTACTGGCCGATGGTGGCGCTTCTTCCGGGCGTCGTGCTTCTGGGCGCCGCCAAAGTCCTGACGAACGACATCGCCGGGCGAGGCTATCCGCACTACACCTCCATAATCGCCGGAATTGGACTCGTGTTGACGGTGGTCTTCGACTTCCTTTTGATCCCCCGGCTTGGCGTTCTCGGAGCAGCAATCGCCTCAAGTGTCTCGTATTCGGCGATCCTCCTTGCAGCGGTTGTTTTTTACCTGGCTGTCAGCCGAAGAAGCGGCCAGTTTGCCCCATTGCGGGTCCGCGCTCAATGAGCTATGGGGCACAACCTGATCCTGCCGTTGGAGCAGGACCGTGACCCGGGACACTGCCCGTGCAAAATTGCGCGCAAGGGAGCGCGACGCGGGCTGCATGCCATCCGGCGCCGACCCGCGACACCCGGAGCCCCGGCGCTTTTTGTTCCGCAAACAACGAGGGGTCACTCGACATGACTGACCGTAAGCGCGTCCTGATGGTCTCGACGGCATTCCCGCCCAATTCTGGCAGTGGCGTGTAGAGGGTCACCGGATTTCTCAAGCGGTTGCTGGATTTTGGCTGGGAACCCTACGTTCTGACCCACGTGCCGTCGCCATATCACGGGAAGAAAGAAGTGATACGGAGGTACGAACGCCCGGCGATTACGAGGCAGCTCGCCTCCATCCTCGATTCACTTGTTCGGTGATGGGCCGAATGGTCGGGCGGAGGATAACAGTCTGTCGTGCTCGGGAGGACCTCACCGCAGAGAGCGCAGAGGAGAAGAATTCTGACTGGATGACAGGATTGACCGGATGACAGGATTCTCTTGTCTATCCTGTGTGGCGCCGAGGGCGCCATTATCCTGTTCACCTCGTCGGCGTGCTGTGCGGTTGCATCGCCAGGCGAGGAATTCTGGGGTTACCGACGACCTCCCCCACCCATTCCTGAGCGGATGGGGGCAATAACGCCTCGGGACCCGACAGGGCTGAGTCCAGGCCCTATCCGCGGCTGCCTCCAGCCGTGGGGGATTGGAGCGGGGCGGAAAGGAGCTTAGTGTAGCTTGGTCCTTCCGGAGAGAGGACGCTGCGGATGAGATGGACTTCGGCCGCGTGAAACTCCCCCGCTCGAAAATCCTTTTCCGCCTCCAGGCCAGACGTCAGCTTCTCCAGGTTCTTGGTGCCTCTCACTCGCCCCAGCGTGATGTGCGGAGAATATTCTCTCTCCTCCGGCCGAAAGCCTATTTCTCTCAACTGCGCATTGACCGATGCCTGCAACGCCACGAGCGGCTGCGCTCCCTGAGTGATTCCTATCCAGACGACTCGAGGTCTTCTGACATTCGGGAATACGCCCAGCGTCTCGATAGAGACTTCAAACGGGCCGTGAGTAGCCGCAACTCGACTCAGAACCGATTTGATCTCCTCGATTTTCTCGACCGGCGTCTCGCCGAGGAACTCGAGCGTGATGTGTGTGTTTGCGGGCTTCACCCAGCGCACGTCCGCTCCGGAACGCCGCAGCCTGCCCTGCGCCTCCTCGAATTTCGCCTTGACCTCGTCGGGAATCTCGACTGCAATGAACGCTCGCATCGTTTGCACCTTTACCCCCCCATTCTCTCTCCGCGTGCTGTGCGCCTTGCACCGTCTTTGTTTTTACCTTCGGACGCCAGAATACGGCGCTCGGCTGTCCGATTCTCCCAACAGGTACTCCCTGACCATGTTGAGAGCCGCCTGAGATGCGCGATATCGAATCCACTCCCTATCGCCACGGAAATTGTATTTTTTGACGAACGTTCTGTCGCCGTTGGACAGAGCCATGAACACCAACCCCACCGGCTTTTCGGTTGTCCCGCCCGTCGGTCCCGCAATTCCCGTCACGGACAAGCCCAAACCTGTCCCCGCCCTTTTCCGGACGTTTTCCGCCATCTCTCTGGCCGTTTCTTCGCTGACCGCCCCATGCTCGGCGAGCGTCTTGCTCGACACGCCCAACAACTTCTCCTTCCAGTCGTTACTGTAACAGACGAGCGCCCCCTCAAAATAATTCGAGCTGCCCGAAATGTCCGTCATTCGTTTGGAGATAAGCCCGCCCGTGCACGATTCCGCGAGAGCAATCTTCTTCCCTCTTTCTCGCAGCATCTGCCCGACGACTTCTTCCAATGACCTATCGTCTTTCGTGAAGATTGATTTTCCGAGCTGCTCATCCAGAACCTTCTCGCCCTGCCGGAGGATTTCTTCCGCCTCCGCCTGCGTCGGAGACGTGCAGAACAACCGAACGTCCACCTGGTACGGATGGGCGACCAGCCCGTAGGACAACCCCGGAATCGCCAGCAGAGGTTTCGCTACCTTCTCCTCGATGTCCGCTTCACGGATTCCGATCGTCTTGAAGGTCCGCTCGACAAAAAGCTCGCCCTTCCTCGCCGCCTCGAGGTCCGGGAGAACCACCGACTCAAACATCGGCTTCAGCTCGTTCGGGGGACCGGGCAGCGCGACAACTTTCTTGTCTCTCTCCTCGAAGAGGAACCCGGGCGCCGTGCCGACGGAGTTGGGAATCACAAAGGCGGATTCGGGGACCTCCGCCTGCGTCAGGACCAGGGGCGGGAGATCCTGCCCGTATCTCTCTTTGAGGTCGTTGAGGATAACCTCGTCTCTCACTAACCGCGTATGGAAAAGCTCCGTCAGAGCCGCCTTCGTGGGGTCGTCTCTTGTGGGACCGAGCCCCCCGGTCGTGATGACCACATCGCACCGTTCCAGCGACTCCGAGATTGTCTTCACCAGCAGGTCCTTATCGTCGGGTATCGTGATTTGCCGGGTGAGCCTCACGCCAATTCGCGCGAGCCTTTCGCCGAGGTAAGCCGTGTTGGTGTTGACGATCTTTCCTAAGAGTATCTCGTCGCCGATTGTGATGAGTTCCGCGTCCAAATTCTGCCTCCGGCGCCTCCACTTTGCTACAGGTTGAGGATTCCCTGGTACAGGTCGAGGATTCTCTGGTAATGTTTGGAATAGAACGAGATGACCACGAAAGCCATGTAAATCAGGATGAGAACATACAGGGCTCTGATTCCAAGAACCAACACCAGACGCAGAGTCTGCGTCGCCTGCTCCCGCGTCAGCTTGGAAACGTGCCCCATCGCCTCATGCAGCTTCCCGGTTTCCTCCCCGACGATGAACATCTGCATCGCCTCGAACGGAAAAACACCGGTCTTGTCGAGCGATTGCGAAATCGAATCGCCTTTCTCAATGTGCTCCTGTGCCCGCAGCACACGCTTCCGAAAGGCCGGGTTGCCGGAACTCTCCGACGATAACCGGATCGCGCTCCCAATATCCAGCCCCGCCTCCGAAGCGAACCGCATTCCCTCGCAGAATTTCGACAACGAGAACTTTCTCACGAGGCGCTGAACGAATGGCACGTGAAATAGCGCGCTGCCTATCGCGTCACGACAGCCGCGGGAGAAATGGTACGCCCCCCAAATCGTCATTGCCGCTATGAGAAACCACGCCAGCCCGTCCAGGTATCCCAGAAGAGCCGCCATTCCGCCTGTCAACCACTGAATCAGCAGAGCCAGCGCCATCAATGCCGCAAAATAAGCGGCGATCGGATAGAGCTCCCCCCTCACCGCCCTTGATATGCCGTACATCTGCTCGTAATACGACGAAAGGCTTGTGGCGACTTGCTCCAGCCTTCCGGTGTTCTCCCCGACCTGCACCATCTTGATGTCTCGGGCGTGCGCCCAATCCACAGCGATCTCG
>CAZFAP010000192.1:0-9026 GCA_964516325.1 uncultured Verrucomicrobiota bacterium | reverse complement strand
ATCGAGCACTATGAAATAAGAGTTGCCGTAGGTGAACGAGTACCACCTCTCGTCCGCGCTTGGCAGCTTGAACAGCGCCGTATACTTGGCTACCCCCAGCCCGTTAGGATCCCAGTCGTGATTACCGATGCAGGGGAAGACAGGCACGCGCCCAAGCAGCGCTCCCGCCGGACGGAAAAAGTGCGGGATCCACTGCTCCACGTCGGCCCCTTCCTGCACAAGGTCCCCCACATGCAAAACAAATCGAGGATAATCGGCCTCATGCATAACCGCGCCGTTCAGGATCCCCAAGCACGCGACATCCCGGTGAAGGGTCTGGAAGCTATGGTCGTCCCCCCCGCGGTTATCGCCGTACGCGATGAAGTTGAACTCCCCAACGTCCTGAGGACTCGGCCAGGTCCGCGCCGTGGGGACGGAGGAACGGAAAGTCGGACCGCCTGATTCCCACTCGAAAGTGTACCTGTACTCAGTATCCGGGGTTAGGTTGTTGAACTGTGCCTGGTAAATGTAAGCGGTGTACCCGCCGTAGCTTATGCTCGAAGGCGTGATGTTCGCCACGGTTTTCCTATCACCCTCGGGCGGCTCCGCCCACGTTGTCCATAGATACGCCGTCGGCGAGACGTTCCTTGTGGTGACATATCTCACCGTCAGGCTCGACGAACTCGGCGCCTGGACGTACGTCGTGTCGAGGTAAGGCGTGAAGTAGTAGCGAAGGCGCAGGCCGGAAGAGTGTTCATCGGAGATGTCCTTTGAAATCGAATCCGCAGCCGTACTGATCGTCCTCGTGTCGGGCGTCCCCCATCCACTGGCGGGCAGCGTGAGATCGTTCGCCCGCCATATCGGAATCCACGTATCAATCCCGGGGCTGTTGAGGCGCAGCACCCAGTCGTATCCCTCCTCCTGCGAAAGGGTCGTCAGGCTCGGCCCCGGCTCGCCCCCTCCTTGAAGGGTGCCGAAGCCGCCGGGCAGAAGGGGCGCGTTTGACAATTCCGGCTGGAGGATTGGCGGCGCAATCGGAAGCGGCCCTTCCGCCACCTCGGCGCGAAGAATAACTCTCGAAGGATCGAGCGAGTTGATGAGCTCCTCGCGCTCCTCCTGACCGAGGGCCGTTTCTGCCTCGAGTTGCCTCCGGGATAGCTTGTACGGATCATATCCCTCAGGCGGGGGATATGATGCAATGACCTTGCCGGACTCAGTATAGATATAAACATGCCTGTCGGCGTTGCTCTCCCACACGTACAATGTCCTGACGTTCACCCCGTTTGAGGCCACGGTCGCCATCGCCGAGAGGAAAATCGCATACTGCTCCGGGCTGAGACTTGAGGCCTGGAAATTGACGAACCGACCAGCTTCCAGAGTGAACCTCTCCCTTCCGGGCAGCAGGTGCACCCAGGTGAATTTCTCGGAATTGTACATTTCGGCGAGCGATTTCAGGTCGGTTACCTCCGAGGAGAGCTGGCTACGGGCAGGGCCCGTTATACCCCCCCCACAAGTGCCACGAACACAAAGCGAGCTAAGACTGTCTTCGTTTTCATTTTCCCGCCCCTCCTATTTTGATTCATGAACGGAGAGCCAGCGATTGCGATCGCCCCCTTGCGGCGATTCCAGACAACCGCCACCCCTTTAACATACCACAGATCGGCGCCTGGGGCAAGGCCAACTTTCGTCCGGGTGTAATGCCTCAGTCTCGGGTGGGGAATAAGATTTTTTTTGTGATTTCTTGTAATCCCTCAGTCACGGGCGGACAAGCCCGCAAGACTCCGACCCACCGGGGCGAGTCAGCGCTCCCGTGTTTCTTATCTGCGTCTATCTGCGTTCATCTGCGGTTCCATCCTTCTTGCTGACGGCCCCCCCCCACCGCGGGGGAGGCCGCCGCCCATAACTGAGGCATTGCCACGACGGTAAGGTTTCAGAGGATTTTTGGGGTGCGGCGCTGTACAATCTCCGCAGTAGTCGCCTTTTTACACCGGTGCCTGAATGGTTCGGTGCGTGGAGTGCAAATCGAGCACAGCACTCTGAGGGAGGTGCCGACATGGGGAAAATGCTGGGGAGAATCAGCATCGGCCTTTCCATTTCCTTCTGCCACATTGCCGGTGCTGCAACATGGTACGTGGACGTCAATGTCCCCTCTTCCGGCGACGGGAAAACGTTGGAGACGGCGTTCAAGACGATTCAGGAAGGGATTGACGCTGCATCGGATAGGGACACTGTCATCGTCGCTCAGGGCACGTACCTGGAAAACATCCAATTCAACGGCAAGAACATCACCCTCCGCAGCACCGATCCTTTGGACCCTCAGGTTGTGGCAGGTACGGTAATTGACGGCGGCCGGAATGGTCCGGTCGTCACTTTCTCGGGAAGCGAAAGCGAAGGGTGCACCCTGTCCGGGTTTACGATCCAGCACGGCAGGGCTGATTTCGGCGGCGGGGTCTGCGGCGGATACTGGAGCCAGGGCACGCGTGCGACGATACAGAACAACGTCATCAGGGCGAACGTCGGGTTTTTCGGCGCTGGTCTCCAAGGGCTGGCAGGAGATGGTCCTGGGACGGTTGTTCCGCTGCATGAGCCCGGCTGGGGCGGCGGGCTCGCCTACTGTAAGGGAATGATCGAGGGTAACACAATCATCGAGAATTTCGCCCGACGGGGAGGGGGCTTGTACGCCTGCAATGGGACCGTCCAGAACAACATCATCGCCTGGAACACTGGAGAAGAGCAGGGGGGTGGGTTGTACCAGTGCACCGGCACAGTCCGGGACAATACCATCGCCTCCAATGTTGCGGGCGATGGCGGGGGGCTGGCGCTTTGTAGCGGCACAATAGAACAGAACGCGATATGCGACAACTTGGCAGGAGGCAACGGCGGGGGCCTGCAGGAGTGCAGTGGAACCATCCGGGCCAATTTAATTGCCGGCAACCAGGCACGGAACGTCGGCGGGGGACTTCACAGCTGCCAGGGACCGATCGAAGCCAACACCATCCGCGAGAACTCGTCGTATTCTGGCGGGGGACTTTATTTTTGTAACAAGAGCATCGAGGGGAACACCATATCGGGAAATATCGCGGAAACGTACGGAGGCGGCTTTTTCGATTGCGATGGTTTGATTCGCAACAACGTAATCGTGGCGAACGTCGCGAAAGGAAGGAGCGGCTCCGGCGGGGGCTTGCACAGCTGCGACGGCACCATCGAGAACAACCGGATAACCAAGAACATGGCAGACCAATACGGCGGCGGGCTATCTCGGTGCGCAGGGGTGATTCAGAACAACGTTATCTCGGAGAACTCAACGACTGGATCATGGGGTATTGGCGGCGGCCTGGATAATTGCGACGGTTCTGTCCGAAACAACGTTATTGCCAGAAATTCGGCCGGCGACGCGGGGGGCGCATTAGCGGGCTGCGATGGGACAGTTGAGAACTGCACAATATATGGCAACTCAGCCAACCATGGCAGCGGGCTATCCCGGTGCCTCGGCACGATCACCAACTGCATCATCTGGGGGAACAAGGGTCGCCCGCAAATCGAGTCCTCAAGCGTGCCGAGCTACTCGTGCATTGAAGCATCGGCAGGCGGCGGGGTGGGGAATATCGGTTTCTACCCATATTTCGTTGACGCGGAAAACGGCGATTTCCACCTCAGATCCTGGTCGCCGTGCATTGACGCAGGCGATCCCGGTTCTCCCTTCTCCAATGAGCCTGAGCCTAACGGGGGACGGATAAACATGGGCGCTTACGGGAATACTCCCGAAGCCGCCCCCAAATCCCCCGACACGGACGCAGACGGCCTCCCCGACGAGTGGGAAATGCACTGGTTTGGCAGCCTCCAAAAGGATGCCGCCGAAGACCCCGATAATGACCGCATCTCCAACGCGACAGAATACCGCTTCGCATGGGACCCGACCTGCGCGACCGAAGCCCGCGTCAACAACCTCAGCAAAGCAACCTGGTATCCGACGGTCCAGGCCGCCCTTGCAGAGTCCGGGGATGGCGACACGATTGCCCTTTTGCCCGGAGTATACCTCGAGAACATAAGTTTCTGCGGCAAAAACGTCATTCTCAGGAGCATGAATCCGTCCGATCCGGCGGTCGTCGCAGGAACAATCATTGACGGCAGCAACGCGGGTTCCGTGATCACCTTCTCCGGGACAGAGACCGAGGCGTGCGTCCTCGCCGGCCTGACGATTCAGAACGGCAACGGGCGCGATGGCGGCGGAATCTCCGGTGGGACGAGAGACCTTCACACCGAGGCGACCGTCTTGGGTAATATCATAATTGGCAATTCCGCTCGTGATGAGGGCGGTGGGCTCGCTTATTGCGACGGCAGTATCCGGGCCAATGTGGTCAGAGGAAACGTGGCCGATCATGGCGGCGGCGTCTACGAGTGCAACGGCCCCATCCGCGGCAATACGATAATCGAGAACGTGGCGCGTGGCGATGGGGGCGGACTTTATGGCTGCGACGGCAGCGTGCAGGAAAATACTGTCTCGCAGAACAAGGCAGGGCACGGGGGTGGGCTGTCCTCATGCCAGGGCCTGATCGAGAGCAACACCATCTCTCTCAACACAGCCGAGTACGGGGGTGGGCTGTCGTTCTGCAATGGAACCATCCGCCGCAACGTCATAGCCGCCAACTCTGCGGAAAGTGCCAGTGCCATGTTCGGCGCCAGCGGCGGCGGATTGAACGACTGCCGCGGCACCATATCCAATAACCTCGTCTGCGGCAACGTGGCGAGGGGGCTCGCTGGTGAAGTTTCAGCCTTCGGCGGCGGGCTAAGTTACTGCCGCGGTCTGGTCGAAAGTAACACCATCGTCGCCAACCGGGCAGACGACGAAGGCGGCGGGTTTTACGGGTTCGTGGGTATAATTCACAACTGCATCGTCTGGGGAAACGAGTCGAAAGATGGCGCCCAATTGAGCTACGACCCATGGCAGCACAATCCGCCTCTCCCGACTTTCTCCTGCATTCAGAGTTGGTCTGGAGGAGGCGAGGGAAACATTGCCCCGCCCTCGGCTGGATTTCTGGACGCGGACGGGCCGGATGACGACCCCCGAACCTGGGAGGACAACGACTACCGGCTTGGGATTGAGTCACCCTGTATTGACGCGGGTGAGAACGAAGAATGGATGTGGGAGGGGCTGGATTTGGACGGGAATCCGAGGGTATGGCGGGGCGAGGTCTCTCTCACGGTGGACATGGGGGCGCACGAGTTCGGTTCCTTTCCATTCAAGATCGTGGAGGCGGCCATGCCCCCCGGAGCTGGGCCGCAGCTCACGTGGAACAGCCGGACAGGCGACACGTACACCGTCTGGTCTTGTCTTGACTTATTGAGCGGCGAATGGACGAAGGAGGAAAGCATACCCTCCCAGGGGCAGACGACAACGTGGACTGATGCCGGCGCGGCGCCAAGTCGGAAGTTCTACAAAGTCCAGATTGAGTAAGAGACCTGTGCGCGATAGACCAACTGCGGGGAAGAGGCGGTGCACCAAGAGACTCGTGCCCGGGGCGTGAAGGAGCCCGGGCCTGCCGGGAGGTAACCGGTCGAAAAACAGCTCGCCGCATGGGGCCGCGGCGGCCACACGATGCGGTACGGGGGCCAAGCATACTTATTGCTGTCGGACGCGGTAGAACCGCTGTTTCGCGTCGGCGACGGGGGGATAGGTTGGGTTGACTTTTTCGTCGGGGGAGTCAAGCCACTCGACAGAACCACCGTTTCCCGAGAAAGCTGGACCGCAGGGTTTCCACGTGGACGGTTCCCCGGGGAGAGCCTCGGCGTATTCGATCTGGTATGACCTGCCCGGGGCCGTCGGGCCGAAGGAAACAGATGCTCCGGAGGGGCGCAGGGCGAAGGTGACGGTGAGGGGCTGCGGAGGCAGTTCTTCGCGGAGAACCAGCTCGAGGTTGTCCCAGGCGGCATTAGCGGGAGATGCGCTCGCGTCGGATGCAAACATCCAGAACCTGATGCTCCTCGTGCCACGCGGTACGGCATTCTTCGAGGACACTTTGACCCACTCGCCCACTGTGTCGGAAGAAAGCTCGTGTCTTTCGAGAACAGCCTGCGTCGCGTCGAGAAATTCGATCGCAATGAAAGGGATGGTGGATTGATTCTGGGTCGCCCTGATCACCTGCCCGCCCCACTCCGCCGCGATCCCCGCGCCTGAGGAATCAATCGCGCCGGAGAAAGCGGACACGTCCAGCTTCTGATAAGCGGCGAGGAAGTAAGGCTCGTCCACGGTCATGCCTGTTTCGCGGTCATATCTTCCGGCGGTCTGGTCTGCCGAGAAAGCCCACTGCCCCTCGGTATGCCAACCATTCGTGACGGCGATGAAAAGGTCGTTGTCAAAGGAGAATCGGTTGGCGGGGTCGGGAACGAAGGTTGTGCTTGCGGTTGACCAATGGCGCATAGACTGCTCTTCCGCTCCGGGGTTGAGCAGGAGATTCGGGGTGTGATCGGCGGGGAACAGGGTGAGCGAATCGCATAAGGGACTCTCCAAATGCGAATCCACGGCGGTGACACAGTAGGAATGGGCTTGCCCGGGGCCAAGATCGGCGTCGAGGAAAAGGGGCTTGGACAGTGGTGAAGGCGTGATTCTGGTAAAAGGAGCGTCATCGGTTCTTCGATAGACATTGTAGCCGACGACGTCGGCTTCGGGACTGCCTTTCCAGTTCAGGGCAACGGCGCCAAGGGTTGGTTCTCCGGTGAGACCAAGAATCCTTCCCGGAGGAATGTTCGTCGGAGCGGTTGCCTCGGCTTGAGGCGAATCGTCGCTTTCGACCGGGCCGTATTCGGGAGCAAAGGACCTGACCAGATAAGTGTACACCATGTCTTCTGTTGTGCACTCGTCGGTCCACGACGTTCCAACGACTGTGGCGACTTTCTGGAAAGGTGCCGATCCTGCTTTTCGATAGACGTTGTATCCGGCTGGCGTAACCCCCGTTGAGGGCGGACTCCAGGAAACGACAATGCTCTGGTCGAGAAGCGAAGCAGACGCCGTGAGGCTCGACGGAGGCTCCGGCTTCTGAACGAAATTCCACCGGTACACGACGACTTTGCCGGACTTCAGGGCAACGTAGAAACGGTTGCGATGAGCTTTGATTGACTGAATCTGCTCTGTGTCACCCAGGTTCTCGGCGAAGAGTAATTGTGGCTCGACGGTCTTGTCGGTCAGGTCGAGGATGAGGAGTTGGTCCCCGCCAGCCTCGGCGGTGATGAGGCGCGTCTCGTCGTGGGTCAGGACGGCGGGCAGCAATGGCACGGAGGAAATGCGGCTGCCGGGGTCTTCGGTATTGCCGTTCCAATTGATCGGGGAGCCAAGAAGATGAGGGGTTGCCCCATCAGTGGGCATTTCGACATTCCAGAGCAGGTACGAGGCGTCAACCGCCTCAATCTGGCGGACACGAATGAACCAGTGGTCCGGAGGATGGAGCGATGCGACCCGCTCGATAAGCCACTTGCCGTCGCGAGTTACGGCGTCCGGCGTAACCCGTGAGCGCCATTCGCCCGAGCGAAACGACCAGTAGCGATATTTGTCGAGCGGGATGCCGGAAAAATCTATGATTGCCTCGGCGCCGTATTCGCCTCCACACCAAAGGAGGTCTCGCACGCCGTCGTAGAATTGTCCGTAGATGGTGTCCGTCCCGCCAATTCCCTCGTCCGCGACGGACAGTTCCTCGCTCTCGGGATCAATCGGGAGAAGGTAAACGCCTTCGCCGAAATAGACCTTCTGACCCGATGCTGGGTCGTCGGCGAACCCGCCCGTCTTGAATGCGGCGGCGATGGAGGTTCCCTCCTTGATGAAGATTGGGGGAGTCGTGCGCAGCTTGGGAAACGGAACGCTTGGGAACTGAATCTGCGGCGGATATGCTGCATCGAGCAAGCGGAGTTGGTCGCCGCTCACGTCAATGAGATAGATTCTGGTGCCGAAGCCGCCCCCGACGACCACTCGCTGAAAGTGCGGGTCGTACGCGATGCCATAGTTGCCGTCTTCGCCGAAGGGCATTTCCGCAAACTGTTTCTGGGGGAGGGAGCGAATTGCCGACGGGTCCGTGACGTCGAGGATGTCGAGCCAGGACGACTCCCCGACGACGTACAGTCGAGACGCGTCGGGATTGAGAGCCAGCCCATACGCCCCTCCGTGCCCAATATCGAACTCGCCGCAGAACTCAAACCGTGGCTCATCGCTCTGCCCGGAAGAGGGGGTGGCCCCTTGCAGAGCCTGACCGAGGGTAGGGGGTTCTGAAGCGGACGCCTGAATGCAGTGCGAGAAAAGAAGAAGGAGGGACAAGACAAAGCCCGATTGTCGAATCGCCATCACTGAACCCCCCGCTGGCAAGTTCCCAGCCGCAAGTAAATCTCTGAGCGTCTTTATAGCTAATCGGAAATGGCTGGTCAACAGGTTTGAGCGCGAAAAAGGGGCACCTTGACCTTTCGGCACTTAACCGCCGAGAACGCGCAGAACGCAGAGAAGAAGAAATTCGACGGGATAACAAGATTGACGGGATGATCCTTGGAGTGCCGCAGCGCAGCTACCCCGCCTTGGGGCGGGGGGAGCTTGCTCCCCGCGTCGAAAGCTGTGGCGAGCCTCAGCAGTCCAAACTTTGCGTGCTTGGCGGCTTTGCGACCCCGCCCAGGGCGGGGCTCTTCTCTCGCCAAAAGGCAAAGACGTGAAGCGTTTCACCGCGGAGAGCGCAGAGATCACAGAGAACAAGTTGGACACGATAACGGGATTGACGGGATGATCAGGAACCGCAGATAGACGCCGATGAACGCAGATGGAGTGAGAAGTGTATATCTGCGTGCATCCGCGGTTAATCTGCCATCCTGTTGATCCTGTAAATCCCGTCAAAAAGACCGTCCCCCGCCCGCCAGCGGTTGAGCGCGCGAAGTACGGCCGAAGAGGCGGCAACCCGCCTCCGGGCGGCCGTTGTCCACCAGCGGGCGAGGGTGTCGAAGTCCGAAATATGCACGGCCGGCTGGGGCGCTGCTCGCCTCTCCGCCGCAAGACAGGCCGAGCCCCTCGTTCCAGACCAAGC
>CAZFAP010000191.1:0-9072 GCA_964516325.1 uncultured Verrucomicrobiota bacterium | reverse complement strand
GCGCCCCGACGGGTCGGACTGTTGTGGGGTTGTCCGCCCGTAACTGAGCGGTTACCCCAAGTGGTAATGCCTCATCTATGAAAGCGGGGGGGGGCTCACCGCGGAGGACGCAGAGAGCACAGAGGGATGTCGGACAGGATTAACAGGATTTTCAGGATTATCCGGTCCATCCTGTTATCCTGTCCAAGAAGAAATCCGGGTGTGGGGTTATGTGAGGAGGGAGCCGAGCTGGTAGACGAGGAGGGTGAGGAGGTAAGCGAAGACGGTCAGTCCCACGAACTGCCCGACCGCCCATTTCCATGCGCCCGCTTCTTTGCGTGTTACCGCAACCGTTGCGATGCACGGCGTCGCGATCAGCGAAAACAGCATAATGCAGAATGCCGTCAGAGGGGTATAGGTCTCTCGCAGCCTCCTTCGGAGATTGTCGGGATGTTTCTCGACCTCTCCGACCGAGAACACGATGCCCATCTGCGCGACAAAAACCTCTTTGGCGGCGAAGGCGCCGAGGAAAGCCGTGCCGATCCTCCAGTCGAAGCCGAGCGGTTTCAAAAGCGGTTCCAGGGCGTGCCCGATTCTCCCAGCAGCGGAGCGGGCGAGCATCGCCGCCTGTCGTTCGCGTCTCAATCCGGCGATGGTCTCGTGGAGTTGCTTCTCGCTGGTCGCGTCGGGCTGTGTCAAATGGCTGCCCTGAGCCTCCGCGACCTTTTCTCTGTATTCGTCCTGGACCGCACGGCTTTTGGGATAGGTCGTCAGCGCCCAGAGGATGACGGAGACGCCGAGGATGATTGTCGCGGCTTTGCGCATATACATGTATGCCCTCTCCCACATGTGCAGGGCGATGCCCTTGAGAGTCGGCATGCGATACGGCGGCAGTTCCATCACGAATGGGGTCGCCTCGCCCCTCAGCACCGTGGAACGGATGATTCGGGCGCCGAGCATCGCGAGAAGGATACCGATCAGGTAGATTACCCACAGAACGGGCGCCTGCCATGCCGCAGAGAAAAATGCGGGAATGATGAGGGCGTAAATGGTCAGCCTGGCCCCACAACTGATGAGGGGGACGACCAGAATCGTCGTGAGGCGGTCGGCGCGGTGTTCGAGGGTTCTTGTTGCCATGACCGCGGGCACCGAGCAACCAAATCCGAGGAGCATCGGAATGAAGCTCTTCCCGTGGAGACCGACTTTGTGCATGATCCGGTCCATAATGAAAGCCGCCCTCGCCATGTACCCGGAATCTTCCAGAACAGCAATGGCGAGGAAAAGGAACATGATGTTGGGAAGAAAGGAAAGCACCGAGCCGACTCCGCCGATGATCCCATCAATGAGAAGGGATTTCAGAGCGCTTTCGGTCTGCGGCGGCCAGAGCCCGGATACTATCTCGCCGAGCCATGCGAAAAGCAGCTCCAAAAGCCTGCTGACCGGGGCGCCCAGGGCAAACGTGAACTGGAAGATGAGGTACATCAAGCCGAAGAACAGCGGCAGCCCGATGATCCGATTCGTGAGGACCGAATCAATTCTCTCCGACATGTCGTAGCGCGACTGGACGGTTGTCTGGACGCTCTCGTGGTAGGCGCCAGAGATGAACCCGTACCGCCTGTCGGCAATCACCACCTCGGGAATGTCCCCAAACACCGTCTCCAGGCGCCGGGTGCTTCGGTCCGCCGCCGCCAATATTTCTTCTGTGCTGGGGCTTGCGGTCTTGGGCGACTGACCGCGCTCGGCGCCGCCGGTGGGCTGGCATTCTCGCAGAAGGTTCTCTCTGACTTCGTTATCGTTTTCGAGGAGCTTCAGCGCGAGCCAGCGCGGGCTGTAGTTCTTGCCAATTCCGGGACATTGCTCCAGAAGGCGGGAGAGCTTGCCGATTTCCTCCTCTATTTCTTTCCCGAACCTCACGGTCACGGAGGGGAGGTTGTATTGTCCGGTTGCTGTCGCGACCGCTGCGTCGAGGAGCTCGCTCATCCCCTGGCCTTTTGTCGCAACCGTCGGCACGATGGCACATCCGAGAAGAACGGAAAGCTTGTCGTAATCAATCTCATACCCCCGTGCCTTGACGAGGTCACTCATGTTCATCGCGAGCACGAGCGGCGCCCCCAACTCCATGAACTGCACCGCCAGGTAGAGATTTCTCTCCAGGTTTGTCGCGTCCACGATGTCCACGAGGACGTCCGGCTTCTCCTCGACGACGAAGTTGCGGGCGATCCGCTCCTCCATGGAATGCGCGGTGAGGCTGTACGTCCCCGGCAGGTCAACGATTTTTACTCGGTAACCCTTGTGCTCCCGAAACCCCTCCTTCTTCTCGACCGTTACGCCGGGGTAGTTGCCGACGTGCTGGCGCGACCCGGTCAGGCTGTTGAAGACCGTTGTCTTGCCGGAGTTAGGGTTTCCGGCGAGAGCGATTGTTATGACTTTTCCGGGATGTTGCGTCGGTTTCACTTTGCCTCGACCTTTACGGGAAAGGTTGTTTGAGCGCAAGCTCCGGTTAACCGCAGAGACCGCAGAGTTCGCGGAGGGAGGGTTTCGTATACCCATTTATTCTCGGTTCTTTCGGCGTTCTCTGCGGTGAGTCCTCCCGAGACCGCCCATTCACGTTCCGGTCAACCGGCTCAGCAAAAAGAGAATTTCACCTCACCATAATCTTCTGCGCCATCCCTCGCCCGAGGGCCAGCCGACTTCCTTTGATGAGGACGACCACCGGTCCCCCCGCACCATTGTTGACCAGCTCGATTTCCACGCCCGGAACAAAGCCCATCTCCGCCAGGCGCTGCGCGAGTCCCCGCCCCGCCTGAACCGCCACGAGGCGAACGCTTTTTCCCGTGTCCACCATGCTCAGTGGCATGAGCGGGTTCTTGACTGATTCCGGGGGACTGGCGCTCATTTCTCCGCACCTCCTGGGCCCTGGCTCTTATCCCGCTCGACGAGAATCCCCGCCGCTTCCTCCTTCCTCAATGAGAGATGATACCCTTTCAGCTTGAGGTCCATCGGGTCGCCGAGAGGCGCCAGTTTATTCACTTCGATCGTCGTGCCGGCAACGATACCCATTTCGACAATCCTTCTTCGGATGGCGGCTGGCCCGCCGACTTTGAGCACCCGCCCCTTTTCACCCGGCGCCAGGTCGCTGAGCCGTGCCGGCTCGGGGCGCGGTTGCCCCGTCTTTTCTTTGTGCTTCGCCTCCCGAATTGCCTGAAGGCACGATTCCAGGCAGTGTTCACACTGCTCTTCGAGGGCGCCCTTCTGGCAGAACGTGCGGAACAACGCGATCCATTTCCGTCCCCCGCGGGGGCAGCGTTCGACGAATTCCGCAAATCGGACGAATCGCTCGAGGGTTTCGGCGTCCACAGCATGCTCCATCCGGTCGGCGTTGACCTCCGCCACGTCCGGATCGAGCGATAGCACGTTCAGGAGGAAGTTCTTGAGGACTCTGTGTCGGCGAACAAGCTCCTTCGCGCGGCTCAAGCCGGCGTTCGTCAGGGTGATTACCTCATACGGCTCGTAATTCACGAGATTATGCGAGGAAAGCTGCTTGAGCGCCCCCGTCACCGAAGACATGTTCACCCCGATGCTCGCCGAGATGTCCCGCACCCTGGCCACGTGATTTTCCTCGACGAGGTGATAGATCGCCTCCAGATAATCCTCAAGGCTCGCGGAAAGGGCAGACTCTTTGCTCATTTCTCAATGCCTCGCGACACGGTCTCCCAAAGTTCGGTGTGCCTAAGTTTATCAGGGCTACCGAACTCCTGTCAACACCTTCGTTGGTCCATTGTGGCTGGCGTCCCCCGTTGGTTCTTGCCGGGCCTTGGGGACGGCGCCCGTCGTCCTTCTTTTTGCACATTGACGTTGGCAGGGACGGCGGTGTAAGTTAGCTATGGGCAAGAACGGATTTCGTTGGTTCAGGCAGTCCCTCTTCAGGTGATGGCAGAGATGCGGTGGTCACAATTGTTCATTCCAACGTTGCGAGAGAGCCCGGCAGACGCCCCGCGCTCTCTCGCGCTGATGGCGAGGGCTGGTTACGCGAGGATTGCCGCGAGGGGTGTTGCTGCGTACCTTCCGCTTGGCCAGAGATGCATTCGCAGAATGGAAAGGCTGATCAGACTGCGGCTCGTCGAGAAAGGGGGGCAGGAGTTCTCCGTTCGGATGCCGCGCGCCCTGCGGCGTTCTATTCCGGGGGAGTCCTCGGCGGGTGCGTTGGAGAAGGGGAAGGAGTCTGCCCGATGCTCGATGGCCCGCTCGCCGTTGGCCGAAGCGGATCGGATTCTTCTGGACATCGGCTCGCGTCATCTTCAGTCGTACAAGGAACTGCCCCAGCTTTGGTTCTATTTCGGATTCGAGCCGTCTCATCCGTCGGAAGATTACGTGGTTCGAGCTTTCTCTCTCCGCATCGGTGAAATCGGCGAGGTGAGTCTTCGTGATCCGGCGTGGGCGGCTCTGTCCAGAGTGATGGAGGAATGCGGGCTTGAGTCGGTGGTTTCGCAAGCTGCTCTGGAACCAGAGCGGGAGAGCACGGCGCAGGAACATTCGGTGATTTCTGAGGAGGGCAGCGCGTCGGTTGGCCTTTGTCGTTGCGGGTACACTGCCAATCTGGAGTGCGCGGTTTCTCGGGTCATAGAGACCGAACCTACACCTCCTCCTCAAGAAGCGCCTGAGCTCGTCGAGACGCCGGACAAAAGAACGATCGCCGCCGTTTCGGAATTCCTAAGCGTCCCTCCTGCGTCCGTCATCAAATCGCTTCTCTACATCGTCGCTGGCAAGCCGGTGCTCGTTCTCGTTCGAGGGGACGATCAGGTCAACGAATGCCTGCTGTGCCAGGCTTTGGCGACGAGCGATGCGCGCGCGGCGGAACCCAACGAGGTGGAGGCGACTTTCGGCGCTGAGCCGGGCAGCATCGGTCCTGTCGGGAAGACGGGCGTTCGCATTCTCGCGGATCATGGGATTCGGTCTTGCTCCAATATGGTTTGCGGCGCCAACCAGGATGGTTATCACCTGATTGGCGTCGAACCTGAACGGGATTTCCGTGCGGAGTATTTTTTTCTTCGCCAGATTTGCGAAGGGGACGCCTGTCCCAATTGCGGGCAGCCCCTTTTCATCAAACAAGCCTATGGCCTCATGAGGTCTTCGGCGTCGCGCGCGGCGGACGGAGAAAGCGCTATTCTGCGAGTGCTCGGCGCCGACAACAAAACGCTGCCCGTTTCCGTCAGCGTCCACACATTTCATCTGGACACGTTTCTCGTCGCTCTTGTCGGGCATTTCTGCGACGCGGACGGCATCGTCCTTCCGCGTGCAGTGGCGCCATTCGACGCCATCATAACGCCCGTCAGCTATCGAGATGACAGCCAGAAGGCAGTCTGCGACCGCCTGTACGAAGCTCTGACCAAGCAGGGAGTTGACGTTCTCCTCGACGACAGGGATGTCAGTCCCGGAGTGAAGTTCAAGGATGCCGACCTCATCGGCGTGCCCCTGAGAATCACCGTCGGACCGAAAAAGGTCAAGGAGGGCAAAGTGGAACTTCGCTCGAGGCGAACCGGGGATTCCCTCGATTGCGGCGTCGAGGAAGTGGTCTGTCCGATTCTGAGAGGCGTGGTGGGCTGAGCGACCAAAACGCCCATTGATCGGTTGTTAGGGGGAGTTCGGGAATGCGATTCCCGTCGAGAGCGCCCTACCGCGCAGGTTATGGCGCAGGTTTCTCAGTGCTCCTTCCGGAGTCGGTCACCCTGGTCGGCACATAGCACGAGCGAAAGCCGCAGTTCTGCCCCTTCACGTCGGGGCGTCCCCAGACCGAAGCGCATGTCGGAACCCGAATGTCTCCCTCAAAAAAGGAACCTCCCCGCATCACATATCCCTCCTTCCTCCGAGTCTTGGTCCATTCCCAGACGTTTCCGGACATGTCGAGACACGCGTAGGGCGAGGCGCCACCGGGAAATTTGTCAACCGGCGTGTTGGCTTCGATTCTCGTGTGGAAGCAGTTGCACTTTTTCTCGTCGAATTCGTCTCCCCAGGGGTACAGCCGCCCGTCCGTTCCCCTGGCAGCCTTCTCCCACTGCTCCTCCGTCGGCAGGCTCTTTCCCGCCCGTTCGCAAAATGCGAGCGCATCGTACCAGTCCACCAGAATGACCGGGCACTTTCCCTTCCCCCTCGGGAATTTCCCCCCGTTCCAGTGGAACGGCCTCGCCCACTCTGCGCGGACGTAGGGCGCCTTGTAGCCCGCCGCCACTACGAACGTTTGGTATCGCTCGTGGGTGACGGGGTATTTGTCTATATAGAACGCATCCAGAGCTCTCGTTTCCTTCTGTTCGCCGTAGAGGAATTCGCCTGCGGGGACGAGGGCCATCTCCGCTCCGTCCTTCAACCAGATGATTTCCTTCGGGAAGTTGCCGACGTATTACGTCCCCGCCTTCGGCCTCCAGAGTTCCTTGGGCTACTCAGCGGCTGGCTCACGGTGAGAAGGGGGTGAGAGCCCCACGATCCATAGAAAGAAGAAGACGCGGCTGAGTTTCCCCATCATGTTTGTTGTCCCTCGCGAATAGTAAGAATGCGGTTCACGGGCTGGACTTTCTCCAGCGTTTGTTTTGTGCCCGAGGGCCAGGCAATTTCGATGGTGTCCACGACCGTCGCTTCGCCCAGCCCCAGATGGATGCGGCGGTCGTTCACCGAAAGGTAGCTTCCCCCGCCCCTGAGATAATGATATTGCACTTTCCCGCCTGTGCGCGCGGTCACCCGAGCGCCGATGGCGTCCCGATTGCTCTTCGTGCCGATCAGCTTCAGCGTCAGCCAATGCCCGCCTTTGCGCTGCTCGTTGACCATATTTCGCAGAAGAACGGGCCGCCCCTCCGAAGTGTTAATCACGAGGTCAACGTCTCCGTCGTTGTCGAGGTCTCCGGCTGCGGAACCGCGAGCCACCGTCCGCCGCTTGAAGTAGGGACCGAGTCGCTCTGGCGAAACACGCCGGAAATACCCCCGCCCGTTGTTCTCGAGGAGGAGGTCGGGCTGGGCATACCGCTCCTGAAAATGTTCCGGTTTCGTGAAGCCCTTGCGGACAGCGGCCTCCAGCGTCACAACTTCCCCGGTGGTTACGTACAAGTCCACGTCGCCGTCGTTGTCGTAGTCGAGGAAGTTGGGGCTGAAACCTGTATAACCGAGCGTCGCCTCGTCGAGACCGCGCTCGACGGAGGCATCGGAGAAAAGCGGCCACTCGTTGTGATAGAGCGTATGGCTTTCCCTGTGGCGGCAGGGCACCATGATGTCAAAAAGCCCATCGCTGTCCACGTCGGCGACGTCCACGCCCATGGAGGACTCGACATTGCCGTTTGCGTCGGTCGCCACGCCCGCTTCGACCCCGCGCTCGACAAACCGCCCACCAAAGTTCTCAAACAGGTAGTTGACCATCATATCGTTCGCCACGAAGATGTCCGGGTCGCCATCGTTATCGTAGTCAGCAATCGCCAGCCCCATTCCTTTTCCGCGCGGCGAATATAGCCCAACCTGTCTCGTTACATCCGTGAAGGTCCCGTCGCCATTGTTTCGATACAGCACGTCCGGGCTTCCCTGATAGACTTGCGGTCCGTGATATTCGTGAATCAGTTGCCCCGCGACTGTCGAGATTCCCAAATCCTGCTTGTCGGGATCGTACGTGAGGTAGTTGACGACGTAGAGGTCGAGGTCGCCGTCGCTATCGTAGTCGAGGGCGGAGGCGCACTGCCCCCATCCGTCCTGCGCGAGGATCGGTAAGCGGGTGAATTTGCCGTTTCCTTCGTTGCGGAAATAGACGTTGGGACCGAGGTTCGTCACGTACAAATCCTGGTCGCCGTCGTTGTCGAAGTCGGCTGCCTCGCCCCCTTGCCCGTAGGCGCTATCCGCGACGCCCGCTTCTTCCGTCACGTCCGTGAAGCGCCATTTGCCGCCCGGAGGCGTGTCGTTGCGGTACAAAACGTCCGAAATCTTCGGGTCCGGTTTTCTTCCCCTGATGTAGTTCCCGTTCACGAAAAAGATGTCGAGGTCGTCGTCGTTGTCGTAATCGAAAAGAATCATCCCCGCCCCCATGATTTCGGGATAAAGCATCCGGCCGGTCTTCTGCCCCGTCGTGTGGAGGAAGGTTATCCCCGCTTCCTTGGTTACGTCTGTGAATAGACCTCGAGAGGGCAGGGCAGGGAGGGTAGCGTCGTCTCTGCGAGGGCTGCCGCGGTCTCGAATGATGACACGCCACAGCCCAAATGCGATGGCCAGGACGACGGCGGCGCCAAGGGCAGCCGCCGCAATGGTCTTTGATCGTCCCGGTGGCCGGGCAGGGGACTGCGGCGTAACCGGGCGCTCGTGGTTTGTCGGTGCGACAACCTGCGGACGCGGCACTTGCGCGACCGGCGGGCGTGGAGAACTGCCCTTTCTTGCGGGCCTTTTCGACCGTCGCTTGTGGCTCATCGGCACCCCAGATGCGCGTCAGACTTTCCCAGGTACTTCTGAATAATATCCAATGCAAATCGGAAATGCAAGCCGCGCGTAATGCCTCCGTTACGGGGGGACTCACCGTAGAGAGCACAGAGCACGCAGAGGACGGATGTCGGCGGCATCCCCCGCCGTCGGCGGGGTGGGAGCGGCGGAGGGAGCTTAACCCCGCCCGAAGTCGGGGAGAACGCAGAGGGGGCATCGCCCGGGACCGCTCGTCTCTGGGATCTCTGCGCGCTCCGCGGCTGCATCCCCACGCGAAAGACTCCAGGATTGGCGATGAGCTTCGCCATCCATAGGTGAGGGATTACCGCGTGCCCGCTGTGGTTTGGCAAAAGGATTTCTACGGGCTTAAGGTCTGCTTGAGGCCCCGCTATAGGACGGTCAGGGTACCCGGAGCACAAGATACTTGAAGAGAGCGTGGGCGCCACAGCAGCCACCGTCACCAGATTGGGGTCATAATCCTTTCATTGGGTGTGGCTGTATTTCAGTGGTGGGAGGCTCGGGGGATTCGGCAATGGATTTGCGAGCTATTGGGTCTGACAGATGCGGGGAGTGTGGTGAATGTTCCGGTTAGAGTTTGCGTGGCTGGCATCCTGCCGGCTGTCCGGCAGGCATAAGGTTGGGTTGTTTGGGTGAGCC
>CAZFAP010000190.1:0-9151 GCA_964516325.1 uncultured Verrucomicrobiota bacterium | reverse complement strand
AATCGCGCATGGCTGGGCGTTCGTGTCGCCCCCTGCGCGGGCTCAATTGGATTCGGGCTCAAGTTCCACGGGTTGACACCCGTGGCTACTCTCTGTTTCATCCCCTGCGGGGATTCAGCAGGTCCACCATAGGCGACTGCTTGGATGCTCCTGGAAAGGCTTGGTCGCATTTCGGCTGCTTATTCCACGGGTCGGTACCCGTGGCAAGCCTCTTTCATCCTCTGCGGGGATTCACAGAGAGGACGAGGCGTGTGTCAGAGGTAGCCCTGCTCTTTGTACTTCTGGAGTTTGTAGAGGAGGTTGCGGCGGCTGATGCCGAGGAGGCGGGCGGCCTGGGTTCTGTTTCCGCCGGATTCGGCGAGGGCGTTGAGGATGGCGGCGCGCTCGACATCTTCCATGAGAGTGCCTTGCGGTTGAGAGGGGCCGGCGCGGTTTGGCATGTCGGGCGGACGGATTTTCGCGGGGAGGTGCTCTGGAAGGACGATTTCTCCGCGGGACAGGAGGCACGCTCTCTCGACGGTGTTGCGGAGCTCGCGGACGTTGCCGGGCCAATCGTGCATCTCTAACGCAGCGGAGGCGGCGCTGGAGAAGCGGACTTTTCCGCCGGAGAATTCTTCGGCAAAGCGCTGGGCGAGAGGGAGAATGTCCGCGCGGCGTTCGCGGAGCGCCGGGACGTGCAACTGGATGACGTTGAGGCGGTAAAAGAGGTCGTCGCGGAAACGACCTTCCGCAACTTCCTTTTCGATGTCGCGATTGGTGGCGGCGATGAGGCGGACGTCAACGCGGAATGTGCGGTTGCCGCCGAGCCTCTGAAAGGTCCCGTCCTGGACGACCCGCAAGAGTTTGGCTTGAAGGTTCGGGGACATCTCGGCAATCTCGTCGAGGAAGATGGTTCCGGCGTCGGCTGCCTCGAAGCGGCCGCTGCGGGTCTGGACGGCGCCGGTGAAGGCGCCTTTCTCGTGGCCGAAGAGCTCGCTTTCGAGGAGGTTGTCGGGAATGGCGGCGCAGTTGACTTTGACGAGAGGCTTGTTTTTCCGGTCGCTCCAGAGATGGATGAGGTCAGCGATGACCTCTTTGCCGGCGCCGCTCTCGCCGGTGAGGAGGACGGAGGCTCTCGAGGGCGCCACGACGGCGACTTCGGAAAGCAGCGATAAGGTGGCGGGGCTTTTTGCAACAATTCCGGCAGAGAGTTCGGGAAATAAAGCAGGCTTAGGGGGCAGTTGTGCTGCCCCGACGGCGTCTTCGACGGCGACGGTGAGTTCGCGGAGGTCTATGGGCTTGACGA
This sequence comes from uncultured Verrucomicrobiota bacterium, assembly GCA_964516325.1. GTDB lineage: Bacteria > Auribacterota > JABMQX01 > JABMQX01 > JABMQX01 > CAZFAP01. The sequence continues at coordinate 7,866 of CAZFAP010000190.1, read as the reverse complement.
GGTAATCGAGGGCGCCATCTTTTATGGCGGCGACGGCATCCCGCACGTCGGCGAAAGCGGTGATCAGAAGGACGGGGAGCACGGGGAGGAATTTGCGTATCTCGCGGAGCGTCTCCAGGCCGCTCATCCCCGGCATGCGGACGTCCATGATGACCATGTTTGTGGGCTGTTTCTGAAGCGCCGTGATGGCTTCCTCGGCGTTTGCCGCCTGGCGGCAGCCGTAGCCCTGGGTAATGAGAAAATCGGCGATCAGCCCCCGCTGAGTGGCGTCGTCGTCAACGACGAGAATTGTTGTCGCGTCGCGTGCGGTCATTGCCCCTCCCTGGCGACCGATATTCCTTCGAGGAGGAACCGGGAGCCCCGCGGCGTTCCTGGATCGTAGCGCACCCGCCAGCCGTGAGCGAGAGCGATCTTTCGGCAGATGGCCAGACCGAGTCCGCTTCCGTCGGGGCGAGTGGTGAAATAGGGAGCAAAGAGGCGGTCGCGATGTTCCGGAGATACACCGGTGCCGTCGTCTTCGACGGCGATGCTCACTCCACCATCCTTTTGAGACTCGACGGTAACCTGCAAGTGCCCCTCATTTTCCAGCGCCTGAACTCCGTTCAGAAGAAGATTGAAGAGGAGTTGGCGGAGCATTTCGCCGTCCGCCCAGACGAGGGCGCCGTTGTGCTGGAAATCCAGGTGGGCTCTTTTCTCGTCGGCGTCGGGAGAAATGAGGCTGCGGAGCTCGTCGAAGAGCGAGGCAAGCTCCACCTGCTTGGGCTTTGGCTCGCGCGGGCGGGAGAAGGCGAGCCATTCGTTGATCCGGGAGTCGAGGCGGTCCACCTCGTCGGCGATCAACTTGACCTTGTCCTGCCAATCGTCAGAGGAAGGCGATGCCGCCGCGAGGGTCTGGGCGGCCATCCGGACGGCATTGAGAGGATTCTTGGTTTCGTGGGCGAGGCCGCTGGCGGCGAGGTTCATTTCGTGGAGGTATCGGTTTTGCTCTTCGGCGAGAGCGAGGGAGGAGCGGAGCGCTACGCCCCGAACGCTCGTCCGCCACGTGAGAACGACGGCGAGCAGGAGAAACAAGCTCGTTCCGCCCACCATCAGGCGCAAACGCGCGCTGGCGGCGGTGGATAGCCTGACCGATTCCAATGGAAGAAGGACGGTGAGAAAGAATTTACTTTCCGGGGGAGGTCTATGGAGCACCCAGCGGCGGCCCGGCGCCCATGGTCCGGGACCGCCGGGGCCCGGACCCAACCCGGGGCCGCGTCCAGGTCCACCTCCACCTCCACCGGGTCCGGGCGGGGGACCGGGAGCACGTTGATGCCAGGGGACTTCTCCGATGACGACGGGTGACCACAACTGGAGGAAGTCCTTGGTCCAGTTCTCAAGCGAACCGCCGTCGGGGGACTGCGAGAGTTTCTCGACTTTCCCGGCGGAGGCGACGGTCTGCCCGTTGGAGTCAAAAAGGGCGAGAGCAAGGACGCCGGGATTGGCCGCGACTTCTTCGAGGATGGCTTGAAGGCGTTCGGGCTGGTACATCGCCATGCGGGACTGCGAGCGGATGCTGCTGGCGACGGTGTCAATGAGGACGCGTCCCTGAGCGCGGAGGCTCTCTTTGTCCTGGCGCTGCTGCTGCTTGTGCTCTTGATAGAGCCAGCCAACAATCCCAAGCCACAGGAGCGTCAGAACCGGATAGAGCCAAACCGTTCTCAGGGACGCGCGCTGCACCTACGTCATGGCCTCACTTTGTTTCCGGCGGTTTTGGAGCCTCGTGAACCGGGGGCATAGGGGGCTCGCCTTCCGGGCGATGGGGAATCGTTCCCGGCGGCACGGCGCCCTCCCAGTAATCGCAGAGGCCGTCGTTGTCCTCGTCGGTGAAGAAGGGGCCGCGGCCCCATCTCCCTGCGCCCCAGCCACGCATTCCTCTGCCGGGACCCAGGCCAAGGCCGCGTCCGGCGCCGGGGCCAGCACCGCGTCCCGGGCCGAAACCGGCGCCACGCCCCGGGCCGAGGCCAGCGCCTCGACCGCTATGCGGGATGCCCAAACCGTAGCCGGGAGCGAAGTGTCTTGGCGCCCCTCGCCCGACGTGGGGAATTCCCATGCCGGCGCCAGGGCCGAGTTCGTACCCACGCCCAGGAGCGTGCGGATACGAAGAGACAAGCCCGTACGGTCCCGCGCCTTGCCGTGGAGCAAAGGGCCGCACGGCGGGGCCGACTGTCGCGCTGTATTCCGCGCATTTCTCCTGGAGATTTGCCCGAAGCTCAGCGATCTCCTCCATGACCTTCTGGATTTCTTTCACATCGGCGTCCGGCTGTCCAGCGAGCCGGGCGAGGTCGGCGCGTTTCTTGAAAATCTGCGCGCGGAGTTCCACCTGCTCCTTGACGAACTGCTGACGAAGTTGCTCGACTCTCGCCAGCTCTTCTTTCTGCTCTTCGGCAGATTGCGGCGCGGCTTGCGGCGGTTGATCGGTGGGCTGAGCAAATGCCACAGCGACGATCCCGAGAATAACGAGCACCAACGCCGTGAAGGTTAGTTTTGCGTTCATGTTCTTTCCTCCTTTGCTTTTTACTCCGTTTGTTTCTGGTTTCCAAGGCCGAATTGGTGGCTCTTTTCGGAAGAGGGAGATGCAACGTTTGCGCCAAAGAGCTAATGCACGTGTTTGCAGGCGGTTATAGATAGGTGGGATGCAAGATTTGCGCGCGCCTCTTGGTTCCCAGAGTGCAATCCTTGCGCGCCCGCAAAGGGCCTTCAATCGCCAGGGCGGGTCGGCTGCTTAGTCCTGCATTTCATAAGTTGGCTCACGTATCGAGTAACTTCAAAAACTCTTCGAAATCGGGCTGGGTGTTCATAGAGGAACTTTCCCGCTTCCAGGCGCAGTCGTTCAACGGCATCCAAGCGGGCTTCGGGGGTCTGCCGCTGCTCTGCGTGGGTTGTGATCGTCAGTTTCTTCGTATTCATCTCTCTGTCATTACATGTATTGAAGCGCGTCGTTGCGATCGGGTTTTACTACAAATGCGGCGAAGTGCGATAGATTGTCAAGGGCGGAAGCCCCGGCTCTGTATGGCCGAGTTACGGGCCGCGGCGGGTAAAACAATGCCCGAACGATCCATGGCGTCAGCGCATGCGGGGGGGATGGGCGCCACTCCAGGGGAGAAACCACCGGTTTGTTTGACTGCTCGGCCATGAAGAAAGAATGGGAACTGGCTGGAGTTGGCGCTCTCAGCAGCTCAGCAGAGAGCACCATCGAGCCTGCACTTTGTCGGATTGATCCCGCCACCACTGGTAAACCCTTTGGAGTATCTTCTCCGCGGCCGTCAGTTTGAGCGAGGGGGCGAGGATGATCCTTCTGGCGGCGACATCCACGACAACACAAGACTGTGCCACGTCGGCTACCGTGACCTCCACGCCAAGGCGGGCAAAGGAATGGTGCCATTTTCGCATCCAGTCTTTGACGTTCATAGGTTTCGCCCAATTGCCTGGGGGTCTTCTCCAAGAAACCGTGTTTGTCGCCTCTTTGTATATTGACCCAAGCATCGTCCTCTCGCCTCCTGTTGGCACTTGCTGCATTCTTTGCTGCTGGTTGCCAGGCTTGGATTGATTGGCCTGTCGGGGCAAGGAGGAGCAATCTGCGCGCCAAGAGTCTAACGCCCTGCGATTCAGGAGATTGCGCAAACCGGCGTGTGCAGGATTTGCTCACGGCACTCAATGTGTAGGGTGTAATTCTTGCCCATGACGCTGCGTGTTGTTGAAATGAATGCGCTGTGCTTTATCACCGAGGGATGGAACCGCGGATGAACGCAGATGGACGCAGATAAGAAACGGGGAACGGCTTGACTCGCCCCGGTGGCTCGCACTTTCGCGGGGTTCTCCCGGCGCAACTGAGGGATAACGTCGCCGCCGTGTTTTTTCTGGACATGGGCGGGTCGCGAACCTAAACTCTATGCGGCTGCGCGGGTGATGGCAAGGCGCTGCGTGAAGTGGGACGTGTCTCCCGGAGGTTGGCTCGGCAGCCTCACGGGGAGACCCGCGAATGGAAGGTGAAGGCGCTCGTCGTGCACGCGGGGCACACGCCCGGCGCAAGGACGCTTGAGTCATGGCGAATCGGAAAAAAGTGATTGTGCTATCCGGAGGGCCGAACCGAATCGGGCAGGGAATCGAGTTCGATTACTGCTGCTGCCATGCTGTGTTCGCGCTAAGGGAGATGGGGTATGAGGCGATTCTCATCAATTCGAATCCGGAGACGGTCTCGACGGATTACGACACGAGCGATAGGCTGTACTTCGAGCCGCTGACGCGGGAGGACGTTCTGGAGATTGTGCTGCAGGAGAGGCCGGAGGGGGTCATCGTGCAGCTCGGCGGGCAGACGCCGTTGAATCTGGCGGTCCCGCTGGAGAAAGCGGGGGTGAGGATTCTGGGGACTTCGCCGGATGCGATTGACCGAGCGGAGGACAGGGAGCGGTTTCGGCAGTTGCTCACAGACTTGGGCTTGAAGCAAGCGCCGAACGCCACCGCGTTCTCTGTCGAGCAGGCGAGGAAGATCGCAAAAGAGGTCGGCTATCCGGTCATCGTCCGGCCCAGCTATGTCCTCGGCGGGCGGGCGATGGAGATTGTTTACGACGAGGAAGAGCTGAGGAAGTACATGGAAAGGGCTGTGGAAGCCTCGCCGGAGCGGCCGGTGCTGGTGGACAAGTTCTTAGAGGACGCGATTGAGATTGATGTGGATTGCGTCGCGGACGGCGAACGGGCTGTCATCGGGGGCATTATGGAGCACATCGAGATGGCGGGGGTGCATTCCGGGGATTCCGCGTGCTCGCTTCCGCCATTTTCGCTGACGGAGGAGGAGACGAAGGAGATCACGCGGCAGACGGTTGCGCTGGCGAAGGAGCTCGGCGTGGTTGGGTTAATGAACGTTCAGTATGCCATACGGGAAGGAGTCGTCTATGTGCTGGAGGTGAACCCACGAGCGAGCCGAACCGTCCCCTATGTGTCGAAGGCCACAGGCGTTCCCCTGGCGAAAATTGCGACGAAAGTCATGTGCGGAATGACACTGGAGGAGGTCGGTTTCACGAAGGAAGTAACGATCAATCATTTCGCGGTGAAGGAGGCTGTGTTCCCGTTCTCGAGATTCCCCGGCGTGGACGCCATCCTCGGGCCGGAAATGAAATCAACCGGGGAGGTGATGGGAATTGACTCGACGTTCGGGATGGCTTTTGCGAAGAGCCAGGCGGCGGCTTCGATGCCCCTTCCGACTTCGGGAACCGTGCTGGTTTCGCTGAAGAACAAGGACAAGCGCCCGGCGCTTTTCATGGTGAAGAAGCTCCAGGACCTCGGCTTCAAAATCGTGGCGACGGAGGGGACAGCCTCGTTCCTGCGGAGACAGGGAGTCAACGCCGCGACGATATTCAAGGTCGGCGAGGGGCGCCCGAACGTGGTAGATTTGCTGAAGAACCACGAAATCCAGTTGCTGGTCAACACGCCTTCCGGAAAGCGGTGTCGGCAGGACGAGATTGTCATCCGCACGACTGCCGTCGCGTATCACGTTTCGCTGATTACGACACTTCAGGGCCTCGCCGCCGCCGTCCAGGGCATCGAAGCGCTCATCAAGCAAGGCCTGAGCGTCAAATCCATTCAGGAGTATCATAGCGAGGTCATGGCCAGCCCGGCGTAAGCATGCCCACGCTCAGGAAGCCAAGGCGCCGCAGGTTTGGCGTGCTGCTTCGCAAACGGAAACTGAATTTTCGGGAGATTACATCCAGCGGTATCCGTCCGATTGGAGAGCACGGAAACAAAGTCAGGATGCCCTTAGTAGGAGGCAAATCAGAGAATATGAAAAAGCTGTCCACTATTCTGGTTGTTTGTGTGTGCTTTGGTCTTGGCTGTGGCGGGCCTCGGAAAAAGCCGATTCAGATTAAAGGTTCGGATACGATGGTCAATTTGGGACAGGCGTGGGCGGAGAGATACATGGAAAGGAATCCGGAGGATTTTGTTGCCGTGACGGGCGGGGGATCCGGAACGGGCATCGCCGCTCTCCTGAGCGGCACCTGCGATATAGCCGTCAGCTCAAGAAATATAACGGACCAAGAAATCTCTCGGGCGAAAGAGAAGGGGGTTGACCCCCACGAGACGCAGGTCGCGATGGATGGATTGGCAATCGTTGTGCACCCGAAGAATCCGGTTAGTAAGCTGACCATTGACCAACTCGCCCGGATTTTCACAGGAAGGATTAAAAGTTGGAAGGATGTTGGCGGGGCGGACGCAGAGATCGTCGTTCTCTCGCGCGAGGTGAATTCAGGGACGCATGTCTATTTGAAAGAACACGTATTGAGGAAGGGCGATCCGGAGAACAAAGCGGAGTTCGCTCCCGGCGCCCTGATGCTTCCCTCTTCGCAGGCGATAGCCGACGAAGTGGCGCAGAACCGTGATGCGATAGGCTATTATGGCATGGGCTATCTTTCACGTCGCCAGAAACCCATTTGGGTCGCGAAAACGGTGACTGACGAATACATCGCCCCAACGGCGGAGAACGTAGTGAATGGCAGGTACCCCATATCCCGGCCCTTGTTTTTCTGCACCGATGGGGAGCCGAGAGGGTCGGTCAAGAAGTTCCTTGACTTTTGTCTTTCCGAAGAGGGACAGGAGATTGTTTTGAAGACCGATTTCGTCCCGATCAAGAACTGAGAACGGATGCGTAGGCTTAAAGAATTTGTTCTTCAGAAGATCGTTCTGGTCTGTGGCGTTGCGTCCATACTCTTCGTGGCGTTAATTTTCCTCTTTCTGGTCAAAGAGGGATTGAACGTATTCAAGGCAGTCCCACCCTCTCACTTTCTTCTCGGCAGAAGTTGGTATCCGATTTCGGAGCCTGCCCAGTTCGGGATACTTCCCTTAATATTGGGTTCTCTTCTTGTTACAGCCGGCGCCACAGTCATCTCCGTTCCGATCGGCGTCGCCTGCGCAGTGTATATTGCGGAGGTAGCGCGCCCATCGGTCAGAGAGACACTAAAAGTTGGCATCGAGCTATTGGCGGCTATACCGAGCATCGTTTTGGGCTTTATCGGTATGGTTACACTCGTGCCCTGGGTGAAGAAGATTTTCCATCTCCCTACGGGTTTGACCGCCCTTTCCGGCTCGATCATGCTCGCGTTTATGGCTATGCCGACAATTGTCTCGATTGCGGAGGACGCGCTTCATGCCGTCCCGAGGTCCTATAAGGAAGGCGCTTACGCTTTGGGGGCCACGCGCTGGCAGACGATCCATCGCGTGATACTGCGCGCGGCGTCTCCAGGCATTGCTGCGGCGGTGATGTTAGGTATCGGCAGGGTCATTGGCGAGACTATGGCGGTCATGATGATTACAGGGAATGCCGCGGTCATCCCACACGGTATCCTGCAACCGGTGCGCACTCTCACGGCTACAATCGCTGGCGAAATGGGCGATGCGGCAGTAGGAAGCGAGCATTATTACGCGTTGTTTGCCATAGGGACGCTTTTGTTTATCATCAGTTTTGGCATTAACGTAACTGCGGACCTACTGTTACATAAGAGAAGGTCATGAGAAATCCACGGCGCACAGAGAAAATCGCTTTTTTCTTTCTGTTCTTAGCTACGGCTTTGATTGTTCTGCCCGTGGGCCTGATTGTCGTGAGCATTGTGCGAAAAGGGCTCCCCGCCATAAGCTGGCAGTTCCTTACGGACATCCCGCGGGAAGGTATGCGAGGCGGCGGGATATTGCCCGCAATTGTCGGAACGCTGTATCTGGTGTTAGGGGCCATTGTGTTCGCCCTACCCATAGGGTTATTCGCGGCTATATACCTGAGTGAATACGCAAAGGACAATGCGCTCACGAGGATTATCAAGCTCGCAATTGTGAATCTCGCCGGTG
>CAZFAP010000189.1:0-9419 GCA_964516325.1 uncultured Verrucomicrobiota bacterium | reverse complement strand
AACAGCGGAAAATTGAGAACGTCTTGACCAGCAGCCCAAATCGTTCGATGCGCACGGGACGCTCCTTCTCCCGTCGCTCAAAGGCTCGTCGGATAGTGCGGGGAAGGGGAGCGTCGCCTTCATAAACGTAAATGGCGTCCTGTCCGGCCAAATTCTCGAATCCTTCCCAGAAGTCATATTGATTGAGGCGCCTTCCGAGATTGACGTTATACGTCTGCGGGCGGCCCGCAACGTAAAAAGCCAACTCGCTGGTAACCTGATAGCGGTCGCTGAAGATGAACGTTTCTTTCTTGCTCTTCATTTCCCGATGAATGTCGCCGACCTTATCCCCCAGCTCCTTCCAGCCGATCGCTCGGGTTGTGGGGTCTCTCTTGTAGGAAATCCTTGTTCCTGCCCATCGCAGAAGCTCAAAGCTGTGGCTGACAAGGACTGCCACGAGAGCGAACGCGTAAGCGACGATGCTGAGCCGCCGCAGAACGCTTTTTACCCTTTGCGACGCAGCCGTTGAGATTTTCTCGTCCAACACCGCCACGGACAAAATGGCCGCCGGCACATAAGCGGCGCCCGCCCAATTTGCCTGAGCCTTCGCCTGAAAGCTTTTCAGCAGATAGGAGATGAGCATCACAACCCCGCATGAGAAGAGATAGAGATATTCCCGTCGCCTTTCGCGGATTCCGTCGCGGGCACCCTTCCAGAGACCGTAAGCGACGGCAAAGAAGAAGAGAGGGGTAACGACGCCCACCTGAGAACCGAGGAATTCAAAAAACCACTTCAGCGACACGCGAAAGCCCTCGTGCACCTTCGCCTGTCCCGCGAGATGCCGGAAGGAAACCCAGCCATGCATCGCGTTCCAGATGAGAACCGGCGAGAAGAACACCAAGCACAGCAGAAACGAAAGGTAGAGTTCTTTTCGCTTGAGCCAATGGCGGTCGTTCCGCGAGAGGGCGAGGTGGAGGAGAATGGAAGGCCAGATGAAGAACATCGTGTATTTGCTGAGGGCGCCCAAGCCTGCGGCGACTCCGACCAGATACCACCATTCCTTTCTGTCCCGAAGCGCCTTGTAGCCCGCAAGAATCGCCACCGTCCAGAAAAAGACGAAGGGGGCGTCTATCGTCATGATAAAAGTGCCTGCATTGAGCAGAGGCGTCAGAAAAATCATGGCGGCGGCGTAAAAGCCGACCCGTTCGCTGCGGAACATTGTCTTCGCAAGATGATAAATCAAGAGACCGCTCAGGACGCTCAGCACAACTGCCCCTGAGCGGACGGCGAACGCGGACGTGCCAAAAAGGCTCGTGAAAAGAAGAATGACGTACGCGACTATGGGCCCCTTGCTGTAGTAGCTGATGTCGGGATGGCGCGACCAATCCCAGTAGTGAGCCTCGTCGGGGAAAAGGTCGAGAGGTCCCTTCCAGATGAACCACAAGTGGAAAAGCGTGTTGGCGAGAATCAAGGTCAAGAAAAAGGCGAAGTATCGCCGCCGGTTCTCTTGATGATGGGATAATCCGACGCTCACGTCCATTGATCCTCCGAGGAGGCAACGAGGGACGATCTATGCCTGCGGTTCATTGTTCGCGCGGAATTCCGTTGTGGGTTCACTCTTCGCCTGCGCCATTTGTCGCGCAGCCTTTCGCCTGATGAGAAGAAGATTCCTCGTATAGACGAGCGCTCCCATAGACTGTCCGAGGATGAAAACCGCGCTCTTGATCTGAATGGCATACCACAGAAGAAGAAGCCCACCGACCAGGCTCGTGTACCAGAAAAATGGGGGAACGAAACTTTCCCTTTTCCGCTCCGATGCGTACCATTGGATGACGAATCTCGCGGTGAAGATTACCTGTCCGGCGAATCCGAGGGGAAGCATTCCTTTCGCCGCCTTCTTTCCATAGTAGAGAATCAATACAAAGCACGTCAGCAGGACGCCGCATGACGCGACGAACCACCATTTTTTGTAAAACTTCTCAGGCTGGATGAGAGAAAGGTTACGGAGGTAGATTAACAGCCCGATCACCTGCCCGACGATGAACACCGGGTCTCTGATGTGCAGAGAGTAGCATAAGACAAGGACCGCCCCGCCGACGCTCAAATACCAGAAATAGACCGGAACGACGCTCTCTTTCCTCTTCTCCGAAACAATCCACTGGAGAAAAAACCGTGAGAAGAAAAGGGCTTGTCCGGTGAACCCGACCACCGCCCAGACCGTCAATGACATTATCGCTGGTCTTCTCTAATCTCGTAGTTCAACCGATTCTGCTTCAGCCACGCGACGCATTTCATCGCCCGGTACGCCTTCACGAGCCGATTTCGCATGTTGTATTTGGACTTTCCGCGGCGGCGCGGGCGATGATTCACCTTCACCTCCGCAACCTTGAACCCCTCCATCTCGAAAAGGATCGGGAAGAACCGATGCATCCCGTTATATAGCTTGATTTTCTCCAGGCACTCCTTCTTATAAGCTTTCAGCGAACATCCGATGTCCCGGAATCGGTCTCCGCACGCTCTTCGGCGGGTGTAGTTCGCAATCGTCGAGGATATTCGTTTCGGGAATTTGTCTTTCCTTTTCCATCGCCATCCGCAGACGAGGTCGTACTCCCCAATCTTCTCCAGCAAAAGCGGAATGTCGCGCGGGTCGTTCTGCATGTCCCCGTCCATCGTCACGACGACATCGCCTTTCGCCGCCTTGAAGCCCGCGTCAAACGCCGCTGTCTGGCCGCAGTTGCGGGAAAGGGTCACGACCTTAACGCTCGGCATCTCGGACGCCATTTGTCGGAGAATATCGCCGGAGCCGTCCGTGCTTCCATCGTCCACGAAAATGATTTCAAACGGCACGGACAGGCCGTTCAGGGCCGGCAGCAGTTCCTCGACGAGTGGCCGGATGTTCGACGCCTCATTGAAGACCGGTATGACAACGGACAGACGTTTCACTTCGACAGCGACCTTCATGACCCGGATTGGCTTTCAACACACCTAATGCGCTACGCCCGTCGCCGGGCTAACCGAAAAGTAAGGCTTACGTTCCTTCGGGTCAAGCGAAAATCTCCGTGGTGGGTAGCCCCTCAGTCCCGGACGGACAACGAAGCGTCAGGGCGGGAGCCGGGTCAGAAAGAAAGTGGCATCCCGCCATAGGCGTGGCCCGTGGAAAATCATGGGCAAGATGCCCATGCCACAACAAAACCTCCACTTCTGCCATCCGGGGCTGGCGGAGGGACACGGGCGATCGCACCCCAGGGCCCCGGAAGGCGCAGCGGATGATGGTGCTCAGGCTGAGAAGCGTGGTCTCTTCTGAGGACATCGCCCTCGGAGACTCTTCAAAAGCCTCAACGGGGCCTCGTACCTCAGTACACCAATTCGTAAACACGGTGGCGTATCGAACAGTATGGGATGCTCTTTTCTACAGCATATCCCCGTCAGAGGCGGCGCAGAGCAGCATCAGACAAACCCGCGCAATCCTGTAAATGCTGTCGAAAAATACGTCACCGAATTTGTGAATCAGAGCACTTCCCCCTCGGCCACGCCTCGCCTCGGACTCCGGGCTCGGCCCCTCATTCATTTTGGAGCACGATGACAGGATCCAGCTTGGCCGCTCGTTTGGCAGGGAGGATCGCAGCGAGGGCGCCCAAAAGCGTCGCCGACAGTACCGCCACAATCATATCCCTGAGAGGGATGCCCACTCCGGAGATGGCGTAGGGCCTGAAAAACGAAGCGATGCATGCCAGGCCCAGTCCCAGCGGCATGCCAAGCAGCCCCCCGGTTGCGCACAGCACCATCCCCTCGGTCAGAAATTGGCGAACAATATCGTTCTTGCTGGCGCCTTCGACGCGGCGGATGGCGATTTCTCTGTGCCTCTCCATGACGGCCATCAGCATGATGTTCGTGATGACGGCCCCTCCCATGATCAGACTGAGAATAAACAGGGCGACGGTCAGGTCGTCTTTCAGCTTCAACTGGTCACTGAGCAAGATAGGAAGGAAAATGTTGTACAGGAGGACAGGCTCCTTGTTTCGCGTGATCAGGAGATTCTGGATGCGGTGGGCAGTTTCCACTACTCGCAGCGGGTCGGTCCTGACGATGAGCCAATCAACCGAGTCATCTTTCCGCGAGAGGAGACTCAAGGGGACATGGACGCACTTCTCGGTTCGCTTCCAGCCCGTATCTTCCAGGGATATCCCGACCATGTATTTCAGTTTCCGGATCATTTCCCTCAGCCATTTCGCCCGAAACCTGTTCCGGATACCTGTCAAACCACCCTCTTTGCGGAAACCGTACTCGTCGGTTGCCAGTTCGTCCTCGCTTCGGTTCTCCATCACGCCGACGACCTCGAGCGAAAGCAGCCTGTCCCCGCAACGGACAGCGACCTTCTTACCCAGCGGCGAACGCTTTGGGAACAACTCCTCAGCCGCCAGAGCCTCCAGCACACAGACGCGGCGTCCCTGTTTCACATCCTCAGCGGTGATATATCTTCCCCGTCTTGGGTAAAAGGACCGCGTTCTGGGAGAAGTCTCGTTCGTCCCCACAACCGTGGTTTTCACGATCCGGGAAGCCACAAACACCTCGCCACTGCTTGTACGGAAGGGCGCCACGCCACACTTTCTCCCCGCCAGAGCCGCGTCAATCGCCTCCACGTCTGACAGCTTCAGATTCTCCAGCCCCGGTCTTTCCTGTGCCCGAACGGTGATTTCGTCCGTCTTGAATCGAGAAGCGTTCCGAAGGGCGTTGTGAATACTCCCTTTCTCCGTCGCGGCCGGGAAGACAATGATTGCAGCCCCCCAGATAACACCCTGTAAAACCAGAAAAGTGCGAACCGGGCGGTTCAACATCGCCCGGATTGCGATTCTCGCATTGTCCCAAATACCCATCGCGTGGTCCTCAACGAAGATGCCGTATGTGCCCCTACGTGGAATGTTGGTTCCAACTGCCGCCGCCAGGACGGCTTTCCCGGGCGTCTTCCCCAATTCCCGTCCGAACTGTGTCCAACCCGCGGTCCTTTCCGCCTCGCCTGTGATATACTATGAAAGAATAGCAGCGTCTTCAAGCAAAGGCGCGGTCGTGCACTGCGCAGTTCGTCCAGCACCACTCAGGAGAGGCACTTCCCGTGAGAGAGTCAGCACATGACCTGATCATCATCGGTTCCGGACCGGCGGGGCTGACCGCCGCCACCTACGCCGCCAGAGCAAACCTCTCGCCAGTGGTCATCGCAGGGCTTCGCTCCGGCGGTCGGCTGACCCTTGCTCCCGTCATCGAGAATTTCCCCGGCTTCCCCAGGGGAATAGACGGCCCCACATTGATGAAAAGCATGCGAGACCAAGCCGAACGGTTCGGGGCCGCCATCGTCTCCGGCGACGCCACGAGTGTTGACCTCCGGAGCTGGCCCTTTTCCGTCAGTACCGAGGAACAGACACTTTCCTGCAAGTCTCTGATTATCGCCAGCGGCGCCGACCCCAGATTCCTCGGATTGCCTAACGAGAGGAGGTTGATCGGACGAGGCATCTCCACCTGCGCCACCTGCGACGGATTCTTCTTCCGCGGGAAAAGAGTCTTCGTCATCGGCGGCGGCGACACCGCCATGGACGATTCCCTCTTCCTCACCCGCTTCGCGGAGAAGGTTACGATCGTCCACCGACGGGACGCACTGCGAGCCTCGAAGGTCCTTCAACAGCATGTCCTCGCCCATCCCAAGATTGATTTCACCTGGAATTCCGTCGTCGAAGAGTTCATCGGCGAGAATGTTCTCGAAGGCATCAAGCTCAGGAATCTGAAGACCGGAGAGATTTCCCAGCACAACTGCCACGGGGTTTTTCTGGCAATCGGCCACATCCCCAACACGAGAATCTTCGCCGGGCAGATAAAGCTGGACTCCGACGGTTACATCGTGACCAAGAACGTAACACGAACAAGCGTTGACGGCGTCTTTGCGGCGGGGGATGCCGTGGACAAAGTCTATCGCCAGGCTGTTACCGCGGCGGCCACCGGCTGCATGGCCGCTCTCGACGCCGAGAGATGGCTCGCCTCACACTCGTGAAACGGACGAGGAACCCGGTTCTCCTTCCTCATCAGCCGATGAGCTCATCCAGCGTCGCCGCGAGACTCTTCTTCGGGATAAGCCCGATGGAGCTCTTCATCACCTTCCCATTTTTGAAGAAAAGGAGCGTCGGCACGCTCATGACCTGATACTGCCTCGCCAGATTGTACGCTTTATCCACGTCAATGTGGGCTACAACGGCTCTCCCCGCATAGTCCCGAGCGAGCTCCTCCAGAATCGGCGCCAACTTTTGGCACGGCATGCACCATTCCGCAGAGAAGTCCGCCACAACCGGAAGGACCGATTTCAGCACCTGCGCCTCAAAATTCTCCTCACCCACTTCCACCAAATTCGACATCGAGGGATACCTTTCTACCTTTCCTGTTTGACCCACCCCCACCGTGCGACCGAGAACTCTTCCCCATATTACCGCTCTTTCCTCCGAGGTCAAGTCTGGCCTTTGCTGGCGTGTAATCCCTCCCTCTCGAGTGGACAACGCCACAAGACGCCGAGCTCCCCAGGACCATTCAAACCCTGCCCCCCGGTCTCATCTGCGTCTATCTGCGTGCATCTGCGGTTACGCCCGTCTGCGTGACAGCCGTGGCCGGGTGGGAGTCTGCCGCGCATAACTGAGGCGATACGCTGGCGCGCAAGCCGCTCCGGGCTCAGTTCATATGGTATCTCATCCCTCACTTCTCTGCCCTCAATTTAGGGGATCTCATGGTCCCGAAGTGATGGTCCATGAGGCAGTGGACTCGAGTCCCATTGATGTAGGCGCAAGGTGCCTGACGATGCTGCCCCGCGACTTTGGCAGAATCTCTTTATCTAGCCCTGACCCACCTCTCGATTGCAGCCTTGTTGCTATCCCTTCTCAATGATTGTGTTGCCTGTTTTGTGCGCAACGCTAAATGAAGTATGGTCTTGCCTTTTCTTTGCATAATATCAAGCGGCCGAATCAAGTAATAGAGATAGGCTTTTGTCGATGCCTTCGGTAAGTAGTAGATTTCTCTGATCTTTTCGGGCGACGGGAAAACGCTCCTCAGCAAGGTCAATATTCTGTCTCGCGTTCTTTCCGTTCTTCGTGCGTTCTGAAGCGCCAGAGGAAGATCCAACGCGGGCATCGCTAGGAGATAATCCTGGACTACGCCTACGATCCGGGAGTCGAAATTGGCGGGCTCGAGGTCTCGGAGTAGCTCATTAGGTATCGGCGCTCCAAGCATTCTCCGAGTAAGGAGAAGGGCGCAGTGAAGAAACCTCCCTATTCCACACTTATTGACAGTTCTCAGAAATCCGTTCCAATCGATCTCATTCTGGTAACGATGCACGGCCTCGGAAATGTCGCAAAGTGGCCTTAGGCCCATCCCAAACTCGTGCCAGAAGGAGGCATGGAAGGACAGATGCAATATCAAATCCTCGGGTGACAAGACGAGGACTTCGACGTTCGCTACCCTAGCCGGGCGAGACCTTCTCCAGATTCCCTCGAGGTCAATTTGAAACTCACATGATGGCGGAGTAATGCTTCGATGAACCTCGATTTTGAGGTACCCCCGTTCATCACTGTATGGAGCTAAATGATGAAGCTTCTCCAAGTAAAACCTCTTTTTCTTAGCCTGCGGTTGCGGGATAGTGTACTCAAGACCATCCAATGCGGCCGCAGCTCCTGATAGGTCTTCTTCTCTGACCAGAAGATCCACATCTGCCATCGGTCTCACAGCTATATCGCCGTAGATCAGCTCTGCCAGATGTGCCCCTTTCATAACGATCACTCGAATGCCGCTGGAGCGCAATACGGTCAACACCTTTGAAAGCTCGTGGTAGATGCGGAGGTTCCTTGCACAATTGGAAAGGTATGCATCTCGTAACCGCTGAACTATGGCCTCTGGGATATTCGGGCGTGGACTGAGCGTTTTTATCCGGTGGTAGACCAATGGAGTGACATCGTGCTTGGCCGACTGGGCAATTACGCTATCCCAATCCGAGTATGAAAGACGCTGAAGTCTGGCCGCGGTTGCTCCATCGCGTTCTGTCCTCAGACAACAAAGCAACGCTTCTGTCTTTCGGTTCATTGGTATCCGATAGAGTAGGATTGTTACCTGTAATAATGGGCTTGTGTTTCGAACAGGCGCGCGTACTTCTCGCCACGCTGAAGCAGCTCATCGTGGCTTCCGCTCTCCACGATCCTTCCGTGCTCAAGCACATAGATTCGGTCGGCCATTCTGACCGTGGAGAACCGGTGACTGATCAGGATCGCAGCGCGGCCTTGGGCCAGCTGTCGGAATCTCTCGAAAACCTTGTATTCGGCCTGTGCGTCCAGTGCGCTCGTCGGTTCGTCAAGCACAATTATCTGCGCGTCGCGCAGAAACGACCGTGCCAGCGCGACTTTCTGCCATTCGCCAATGCTAAGTTCCTCCCCATCCTCAAACCATTTACCGAGAGTAGTCTCGTAGCCCCTGGGTAGCCGAGTTATGACATCATCAGCGCCTGCATTCCGAGCCGCAGCGACGATCCGCTCATTATCGGCCGGAGCGTTGACGTTGCCAAACCAGATGTTTTCACGGGCTGTCAGATGATATTTTGCATAGTCCTGGAAAACAACGCTGATTTCTTGCCTTAGCGCTGTGGTCTCGAACTGCCGTAGGTCAATGCCATCCAGGGTGATGAGTCCATGCGTTGGGTCGTATAACCGGCACAACAGTTTGATCAAAGTGGTTTTGCCCGAGCCGTTTTCACCCACCAAAGCCACATGCTCTCCGGGGCGAACGGTCAGGGTGATGTCCTCGAGCGCGTTTCTGGCACTGCTTGGGTATCGAAAACTGACGCGGTCAAATGAGATCCCTCCGCGCATTGGGCGGGGAACACGCCTTGGCTGTAACGGCTCAATCACCTTTGGTTTCAGGTCAAGAAACTCGTAAAGGTTGGAAAGGAACAGGTTGTCTTCGTAGAGACCCGCGACGCCATTCAGCGTCTCTTGCAGATAGCCTTGTCCCCGACGAAACGCCTCATAATACATGACCAGAGCCCCCAAAGTGATCACGCCCTGTACCGTCCGATAAGCAATAAAGGCATAGGAGCCAAATACTGCCAGCACCGTGCCGGCCTGGGTCACCAGCTCTGCGACTGAACGCCTCGTCGCGATCTCGAGGCGCTCCTTACGGAGTTTCGCCCGCTGATCACGAAAACGCCCCGTGAAAACAGATCCCAAATCAAACAAGCGGATTTCCTTTGCGTGTGTATCCCCCGTGAGCATCCAGTGGAAGTACCAGGCCCGCCGC
This sequence comes from uncultured Verrucomicrobiota bacterium, assembly GCA_964516325.1. GTDB lineage: Bacteria > Auribacterota > JABMQX01 > JABMQX01 > JABMQX01 > CAZFAP01. The sequence continues at coordinate 131 of CAZFAP010000189.1, read as the reverse complement.
TCTGCTGGCGTCCGTTCGTGCTGCCAGCGATACATTTTCCTAGCGTATCTTAGGCGTACGAGGACGCCGGGAAGCGTGGCCGCAAACAGGATCGCTGCGATCGGGCAGAACGGAACGGCCATCTTGATGTC
>CAZFAP010000188.1:0-9538 GCA_964516325.1 uncultured Verrucomicrobiota bacterium | reverse complement strand
GGAGAGGTCGAGGTTGAGATGTCCGTCCTTAACGGCGACAATCAGCGTGCCCGGGACAGAATAAACCTGCCGATCGAACTGGACGACGCCGAATCCAAACGGGCGCAAGCACGACAACGCGACATCGTCTATATACCAACCGGGGTAGAAGAAATCTATGGACTGGTTCGCCTGGAGTCGGAAGCGAACGTTGACGGCCTGCTCGGCATACGAAGATAGGTCGAGCCGCTGCTCTTCCCAGGACTGAGTTGCTCCGGTGAACTCCGCGCCGTCGAGGGGCTGCCAGTCCCCTTGCCCCACCTTTACCTCGACGGCTCCTTTTCCGTCGTCGAGGAGATATTCGTTAATGCTGTACCAGTGATAGAAGGAAAGCTGCGATCCCGCCTTCAGTTGGAGTGGTGGGCTGACCAAGCTCGCATCAATTTGCCCCGGGTAAGTCCCGGTAAGATTTGTCGCCCAGCAATCCGGGTCGGAATGCGCCGACGCAACGCCATAGCGCGGCACGCCCCACTCCCAGACATCTCCCAGGCCCTCATGTGCCCAACCGGCATCCTCTCTGTCAAAGCTATCGCGGCAAAATTCCCACCGGACCATTGTGCGAATCTCGTAGAGCGAACCTCCATTGTCATCCACGCGGACGTTCTCGGCGGGGTCGGCGGAAAGGACCTTGAAGTAGTAAGCAAGGTTTTCCGATAGGTCGGTCATCCGAACGGAGTGCTGGCGAGAGTAGGAGGTCTCGGTCAAGGTCCGGTCGAAGGGTCCGGAGGGGGATTCTGCGTGGCTTACCGAGCCGATGGCATCCACATCCGTAGTCCACGTAACCAAGGCGGAGGTGTCGGTAACCTCCGAGACTACGATCTGAGTGATTTTTGGGGGCATGGTATCCAGAGCAGCCGTTGCGGTTTCATCGCGGGCGTAGCCGGTGCTGTCGTCCGCGTCGTGATACCGGGCGGTAATGGAATCGGTCGTGGAGACCTGAAGGAATTCATCCGGGACGGCGGGAGGACCCTGCTTCAAGAGAATTTGGCCCGTGAACTTCCCCGACCAGACGTCGGTCTCGGTAAGTCGAATCGTCACGGACTCCAGCGAACTGGAAAGCGTGATCAGGCAATCGTCTCTGGACGAGGGATCGGCGTTCAAGTGAGCGTCTATGAGGGTAATCACGACGGGAGTATTGAGGCTGTACACGGCGCGGTTGAAAACCAGCGTGCCGCGGCCGTAGGGCACAACATTCGAGATACTGACGTCGTCAATATACCATCCCGCGTAGTAGTACAGGACAATCTCGGCTTCCTGCGACCAGAGGCGAAATCGTATCTTGATTCTCTGAGCAGCCCACGGCGAGAGGTCAATGGTCTCGGGAATCCAATCGCCGCTCGCCCCGGCGTAGAAGGCTCCGTCGGAAGCCGCGACCCAGGAATTGCCATCGTCACTCACCTCGACGGTTCCGTAGGCGCCCTCCCAGCCAAGCTCGTCAATGCTGTACCAGTGCCAGAAATGCATCTGAGGGTTCTGAGGAAGTGTCAGCCAGCCGCTCGTCAGGCTCGCGTCGCAATTGATCGGATAGAATCCGTCCAGGTCCGTTCCCCAGCAGTTGGGAGGCGAGTGGGCGGCGGGCGGACCGAAAGTGGGAATCCCGACTTCCCAGACCTCGTCGGCGGAGAAATCCCACGTCGAAGGAGTGCCGTCAAAAGCGTTGCTGGCTTTGATCACTTCGGCTTTTGTGCCGAAGGAGAAGTCGTCAGGAGGAGAAGAATAGCTGGCGGTGTTGCTCGCCTCGTCGGTAACCGTCAGCCGGAAATGATACAGCGCGTTCTCGGCGAGGGTTTCCAGGACGAAGGAACGATCGGCGGTGCGGCGATAGGAAGTCTGCGACAACTCCTTCCCGTCGGGGCCCCAATAAGAGATTTTGGCATTGGCGGTAGGCTCGGTGGTGAACGCGACAGTAGCCTGATTGGTGGAAGGAGCCGAGACCGACAGGTCTGCAATCGTCGGGGCGGTGAGGTCAACAACGGCGGTCGCTTCGACGGCGGCGGGAGACAAGGGCGAGTTCCCAACCTCCTGATAGGACACAACTACGACATCACCGTCTCTGACCTGCAGGATACCGTCGCCCGGCGTCGGCGACCCAGTCCCGAGATAAGCATTCCCGGAAAAGACTCCGGTGTTCGGTGCCGTCTCGGTCAGGAGGAGCGTTTCGGTCACTGCTTCGGTCGTGCTGTGCCCCTTAACCTCGGCGACATCAACGCGGTCGGGATCGAGGTTCAGGTCGCCGTCAATCAAGGTTACGCCGAGGGGCACGGCGGTCGTGCAATAGGACTTGCTCAGGGTCAGGGTCGGTTCGCCGAATGATTTCGTGGAGGAGACCGCCATGTCATCCACGTACCATCCGGCATACTGGTAATCCGGACCGAGATAGTCGAACCACGACTCCACCTCGATGTGGAACCTGATCTGCACCCTCTGCCCCGCAAAAGCTGATACGTCAACTTCTTCCTCAATCCAGCCCGGAGAAGCGCCCGTGAAAGCGCCGTCCCAATTCGGGGTGACGTTCTCCCACTCGCCGCCGTCCGCCGAGACTTCGACGTAAGCGTAATCGTAGATGCCGAAGAGCGAATCGGCGAGAAGGTCGTGCCAGTGCCAGAAAGTGAGTTTCGAGGACGAGCCTACGTCTATCTCCGGTGAGACCAGGTACTCGTGGCGAATGCCGCCAATCATGAAATCATCATGCTCAAGGTATCCGTCGAGGCGTGTTCCCCAGCAAAAGTTGCCCGAGTGTGCAAGGGAAGGACCATTCTCATAGGTTGGCGTTCCATATTCCCATTGGTCAAGGTCGCCGTAGTGCGTCCAGCCTCCCTCGCCGATTTCCATGTCGTCGCGGAAGCGAAAGACGGTGTATCGAGTGTGGAACATGTACAGGTTTCCGCCGTTATCGTCGGTAACTTGATTTCCAGCGGCGTCCCGTGCTTGAATTGCGAAGCGATAGGTCTGATTCTCCGAGAGGCCGCCGAGCGCTACCGAGTGAGCATCCGCGAGCGTTCGATCAACAGCGACGGAATCAAGGGGAGGGGCGCCGCCGTAGCTGACGACCCCGGTGGTCGGCTCGGAGCACGTCCAGTTGACTGTGGCGGAATCGTCCGTTGCGTCGCTTGCCGATACGTCGAAGATTTGCGGGGAAACCAGGTCCACTGTTGCCGCCGCGGAGACCTCTCTGCCGCCGGTTCCGCCATAGTCAGGATCGAGATAGCTCGCCAGAACCGTGTCATCGTGGGAAACCCAGAGCTTCGGCTCGGGGCCCGACGGGGGTGAAGTTGTCAGGACAACCAAGCCTCGAAAAACGCTGGGGGAGACTGCCGAGGGAGAAAGAGCGACTGTAACGCCGATTGGATTGGAATCGGAACTCACCGTCAGGGAAAGGCTGGTCGAACCCGTCAGGTCGGCGTCTATGAGGGTCACGGTCATCGTTGAATCCGCCTGGCCATAGGCTGATTTGTCGAGGGAAACGACAGCTTGACCCGTCGCTCGCCCGCAACTGACGACCAACGCAAATGGCTGAGGTCCGTGGGGGACGTTCCTTCCGGAGATGGTTACTTCGTAGATGCCGGGCTGCGGACCGGGAATGTTGACTGATTCGACGTTATTGATGTCGTCGGGGGCATACTTCCCGTTCGGGTAGAAAGTCTGCCCCGCGAGCGATACAGTCATGTCCAGGTCGTTGACAAGCGTAACGGCGGCGGCGGGTGAGGCGGGATAATCGGAATACACCATCGTCGCCCTGAAAGGCACATCGGGAGTCCCGACGACGAACTGGTAGGTCTTCGATTGACCCGTTTCCAAGCCAGCGACTTCCTCCACGAACCGCAGTTCCGCTGGCTCGTTGGGAAACAGCGATTCTTTGAGGTCAACCCGCCCCCACCCTTCGGCGCTGTTCGGAGCAAGTGGCATTTCCTGCTCGTAGCCGGTCCCGTACTGACCCGGACTCATCTCGGCGGCTCCGTTTACGAGGGTCGCTTTGATGAGAGCGGCGCTTGGATTCTCGACGCCCTCAGCGTCGGCATAGAACTGGCGAACGAGCGCCGCACAACCTGCGACTGCCGGGGCAGCCATGCTCGTCCCGCCCATATAGACGTAATAATCGTCATAGACTCCCCAGGACATCAGCTCAGTGGACTGTTTGCCCTGGGGGTCCTGGCTGCGGCAGGAGATGAGGTCGGTGCCCGGGGCGACCAGGTCGGGCTTTATCCTGCCATCAACGCACGGGCCGCGGCTGCTGAACGCTGCCATGCCATTTTCGTTGTCGGAGACGTAATCGTCGGTAATCGGCGAGGCCGTCCAATTTCCTTCGAGAAAACCGAGAAGGCCCCACGTGTAACCTGACAAGCCGCCGGTCTCACGGACATTCTCGGAGGCGCCGACCGCGAGGCAGTTCTTTGAAGTTGCAGGAGAATAGAGCGACCCCTCGTCTATAACCCCATCTCCGTCAACATCCACCCCGTCGTTTCCGGCCGCGAATACGATGAGGAAATCCTTGTGGTCCCACACGAACTCGTCCGTCTGAACCGAAAATAGGCTGTAAGCCCCTCTATCCGGCGAACCCCAGCTATTGTTGTGAATTCTCGCGGCAGTCTCCGAATGGACTTGAGCATAGAGCTCGTAGAGGTTGACCGGAATTCCTCCCAGCGGGTCATCATCCGATACGTATCCCGACTGAAAGACCAGACGAGATTCATACGCCGGGGCTTTGAATTCCCCGTCCGAGAGCAAGCCGCTTCCGACGGCAGTCCCTGCGACGTGCGTCCCGTGTCCGTGCGGGTCATTCCAGAGCCCGGGGCGGCCCAGGGCATAAGCGGAGCCAATACGCCCTTCCAGGTCGTCGTGCATCGGGGTTCCGTTGATGCCCACGTCGAGGCCCGTGTCGCAGACGGCGACAACCTGTCCCGCCCCCGTGAGGCCCCTTTCCCAAGCCGAGGGAGCGTTGATAATTTGCACCTGGACGTCCGGCTCGGCGGCAAGCGGCTCGACGCTGGTCCGGCCCGTGAGAACGAGTGGCTGAAACGGCTCAATCCATTCCACGTCTTCAAGTTGGGCAATGGAGGGAATCCGGTTCTTCGTCGCATGAACTCTGAGATAGCTCCGCATTCGACCCGGATATGCCAATTCCGCCTCACAGCCGAAGGACTCGATTGCCGAGACGATTTGGCTCAGGTCGCATCCGGGGAACACGCTCACAAGCAGGCGGCAAGTCTCCCCCGGAGAAAAAAGTTCCAGGCGACTGAGTTCATCAAGGCTTCCAAGAGAAGGCGAGACCTTGTACTCGGGCAAGTACCGTCCGATCCAATGCATGCCCTTCACGCGCGAAATCCGCGACATTTGTGGAGGGGAAGCCCTAATGACAAGGGCGTCGTCAGGGAGGTACGCGACGACCTTCTGGGAGAGAGCGGCGACCTCCTCCCGCCATTTCTTGGTGATTCGCTGCGAGCTTTGGACGATGTGATAGCCGGCCGGACCCCACATGGGGAAAGCTTTCGCCGATTGACCGGAAGGGGTGGCCGGGCTTTTGGCGGTGTGGATGGTGCGGACCTTAAGGCGAATGCGGGGAGTCTTGGGGTTGGCTTTCCCGGACGGGAAAGCGGTGGAAAAAACGGAGAAAAAGAACGCAACCGCCGCGAAAAAGACTGCAACCCGTAATAGACCGCGAGGCCCTGACCTAGCCCGCCTTTGGGCGGGGCGAAACGCCGTTTTCATAGATAGAGGGTTTTCTGTGAGCGTCCGTTCCTGCTTGCCGGGCCGACACTGTGGAGAACCAAGCGACTTCACATGCACCACTTTCAATATAGCACCTACGGCGTGCCGTGTCAACCGCCTCATTGGGTGTGCCGTGGCTACGTTTCAGTGGTGGATTCTGGGGGGTGCTGTTGGTATGGGCCTGGCTGTATTTCAGGGGGTCATCGGGTCCTGCCTCCGGGTGTTGGGCCTCTTTCCCCCTCACCCAGGACTCTCGTAGCTGCGACAGCCGCGTGGAACGCCGGAGCGGCTTTGCCGGCTGATGGTCATCAATAATTTAGGTCAACACGCAAATGCGAGAGAGCGGGCTTCTCGCAGAGGCGCCAAGAGGCGAAGACGACTGGAAAGCGGACAGGAAACGCCCTTGCCGTCTTAGCGTCTTGGCGAGAGGAAAGAAGGGTGTGCCTCTATTTCGGTCGCGTGAAACGCCGCCTTCTGGGCAGGGATATCTCCCGCCGAGCTTCAGTGGCGCCGCAGGCGCCATTAGCCACCTGCTTCAGATGGTGGTAAGCTGAAGAGCGACCCCCTTCCCCAGCCCCGCCTTCGGCGGGAGTGAGTGGCGGACTTTCTCGCTCTGCCGCCATTTCTCCGGCCACGGCTGGGAAACGTAACGCCACCCCGCCAGAGGCGCGGCAGTCCTGAGGACGTCCCCCCCTCAGGAGGCGGTCGCCGCAGCGACCAGTTTCACGGTGGAGGACTCAAGGCAGCGGCAGGATGCTGGCGGTACAGCGACTTACCCTCACACCTCCATGGCCGTGCCGCGATAGCTCCCTGGCCGAGCAGGTTCGCCACTGAAACGTAGCCGCACCACGACCACGGCATGAGCTGGCTGTTCAGGAGAAGCGGCCAAACCTCGGGGGCCCACGTCCGGAACGAGCGAGCAAGGTACGCCCCCTCGCCCTTCACCAGCGTCATCCCGGTTGCAGAGAGCACCACGCCGAGACTGCGACTCACGACATCAAGGAATCAGCGTCACACGATAGAAACGCCGCGTTGCAGAAGCCGCATCCGAATCAGAGAATTCGGCGGCTTCGCCGTCGCCAACGGTCGGCGGGCCCAGCAGAAACCACGTTCGGAGATCGTCTGAATAAGACACGCGGTAGCGCTTTCCGAGAGCGCTCTTCCAGCGAAGGATTGTCCCTGATGGCGAGGGGGAGACGCCAAGAATCCGCAGGCATGATTCCGAGTCGGCAGGGTCGGTCCCGGCGAAGTACTCCTGCTCGTTCGTAGAGCCGTCGCCGTCCTGGTCACCCCTCGGGTCGTTGACCATTTCAATGCTGTGCCAGACGGACCTCTCCCACGAATCGGGAAGTTGGTCGGCGTCGGTGTCGTCCTCTTTCTCAGGGAAGAACGTTACGGGATGAAGGAAGCTCCGTACCCATGTCGGTTCCGGCGGATTCTCTCCGTTCTCCAACATGGCAGTCCAGTTCTCATCCGTCAGCCGGTCGTCCATGGGCCACTTGAACTCGTAATACGACAGCACCGGCCCCACGCCCAGGACTGTTCTCCCATCCGGGATCGTGTATGCCACGGCCATGAACTTCACGTAGCCGACCCCCTCCTCCAGGACTTTCCCGGTATTGCAATCGGTATGAACGTCAGCGATCAGCGTCGTCTTGGCGCCTTTCTCGTCGGAAAGACCCTCCACGAGCGGGATCAGGGCGTCGCCAAAGTCCTTGATGTACTCGCAATCTTCCTGACTCAGCTCCCGTCCCTCCAGTTCCGCTATCGAAATACCCATCAAGCGGCTCAGGATTCTTTCCAGCTCTTCAAGCCTGCCCTTTTGCGTGGCGTCCAGCACGCCCATGTCCTCCAGGCCCGTTCTCGTCATCCTGGTCAGGGAAAGGAGCCGGCTGTAAAACTCGGGTACCGGTTCCACACATCCTCGGTCGGGCTCCGGCGGAAAACCTACACAAACTGGCGTGTAACTCTGCTTCGCGTAGAGAATCGTGTCATGGCGCAGCTCCGCCCAGGACGCCAGCGCCGTGTTGAGCTCCTTGTGCTTCCAGGCTGCCCCTTGCATGAATGCAGGATACCCCTGCCCGTAGCTTCCCAATAGCGATTTCAATGTGTAGAGCCAACTCCAGTACAGGTTCTTATTCCAATCCTGTTCCGTGAGCGCCTCGAATATCGCGATGAGGTCATTCAAGGACTTGTCGTAGTTGTCGTAGTCCGTATCCCCCTCCCGGTCCAGAATTGCCAGTGCCTCGTCAGACCCAAGGACTGCCATGAGGTCCAGCCCTCTCGGAAAACACCTCGCGGGTCCCGCCATGGTCCATTCCATCGTAAACGGGTCCCCGGACCCGATATAAGGGAATACCACCGGCGCCACCAGATTCTGGAACATGTACGAGTCGGGGACAAACCTCTGTCCCATGAACCGCAGCCCTTTGGTCTTCTCCAGAACCTCATCGAGTTTCTCTGGAGTTATCGGCGGGATAACCACGCAGTTCCCCGTCCCGCCGTAGATTTGCGGGCTTCGGAGCAACGCCAGCTCCACTTTCAAATCGAACATCTTCTCCTGATTGTTGAACTCCTCCACATTTGCGGGCGACCCAAACACCTTCAGGATGGACTCCTTGTACTCATAGGGCGTCAGGTCGTCCGCAAGCCCGACGAAAAATGCGGTTACCGCGTAAATGCGATTCCAAATGTCGGCAATTGGCTTTCCCTCCGCCAGAAGACTGTCCAGGGCGAGAGCGATGAGAGAACCCTGGATGGTCTGAATCCTTGCGTCCTCCGTCGAAATAAGCGCCTCCGCATCCGGCCCCGGAGAGTCGCACCCCTTCAGGAGGAACGCCATCCTCCCGCACCACATCATCGCCTTGAAATACTTCTTCAGCGTCTCGCTGCGGGTGTAGTGCCCTCTCGGAACGTACTGGGAATAATCCTCCTTGTAAATGAAGATGGCGCTGTAGCCGAATCCGCCATGCGCCTCGATTGCCGCCAGTTCCGTGCTCACCTCACCGGCAACGGAATCCGGTACGTTGACTTCTTGGCCGAGGAGTTTCATGGCGACGGTCAGATAAGCCACGTTCCTTCTGGCGGCTTCTTTGAGTTCCCCGGAGAAGGAGTCGTACTGCTCGAGTGACTCCTGGAGCAGTGCGTCGGTCATCGTCATCAAAATGGGGAAGAACTCCTTCTCCTCGACGCACCTCAGAATCTCATCGAACAGGACGTGATAGAGGTGAAGGAGCGAATCCGAGGTCACAAAAATCGGTATGATCGCGTCCTTCAGGACGAGATAGGGGCTGATTACCTCGTCGTACCTCCCGCCCATGGGGTTCTTGGCGTTCACAACCACGAAGCCGTTGCGCTCGATGGACTCTCTGCCGTTCTCGTCTAGTCCCAGGAAGAGGCGGACGTCCTCGGCGTTGGCGACTTCGTTGAGCCGGATCGGCAATGTGTAGGACGCGCCCTTGGGGGTCACGGAGACCGGTTGCGGTTCGTAATAAGAGGATAGTTTCAGCCTCTGAATGCCGCCCGCGTTGCAGCCCTGCGGGGGAATTGCCTCGGCAGCGCATCCTGCTGCAGCAAGACCAACGACCAGAAGGGAAAGAACTACCGCAGATGCTTTCTCACTGAGCCATTTCATTTGACGCCCCTCCCACATCGTGCAGCTTTGGCTGTGAAAAACCGTGACCCAACTCTATTATTATACCACAAACCCTCCCTCCTGCCAATAGGATTAACTTGAAATCAGCGATTCCGAAAGGTGGGTGTTGGCAGGGGGGTGTAGGAGGGGAGAAGGGGT
>CAZFAP010000187.1:0-9562 GCA_964516325.1 uncultured Verrucomicrobiota bacterium | reverse complement strand
CTGGGGCTCGAGGGAGAAAACCTCCAGGGGGTCTATTCGTCCATGGAGTTCCTGAAGGCCTTCCATCTGAAGGGACAGGAGTTGGCAGGAGGGCACGTCGGTATCATCGGGGGCGGCAACTCCGCAGTGGATGCCGCCAGAGTTGCCCTTCGCCAGAAAGGCGTCGAAAGTGTAACCCTCCTCTACCGCCGCACTTGCGAGGAGATGCCTGCTTATGCGGAAGAAGTCGAAGCGGCTCTGGAGGAGGGGATAAAACTTGAGACGTTGGTCTCCCCGGTGAAGATACGCTACATCGAAGCGGCTGTGAAGGAGGGGGTAAAAGTTGAAACGTTGGTCTCCCCGGTGAGAATATATGCCAGGGACGGACGTTTGGTTGGCATCGAGTGCATCAGGAACAAGCTCGGCGACGTGGATTCAAGCGGCCGGCGAAGACCGGTTCCCGTGCCCGGCACGGAGTTCAGTATATCCCTCAATACCCTGATTGTAGCCATCGGCGAACGCCCGGATAGCGATTGCCTCGCCTCGATGGGGGTGGGTCTCGATAAGGCTGGGAAGCCGCATGTTGATGCCGAAACTCTCTGCACCGATCGGCAAGGTGTGTTCGCAGGGGGGGACTTGGTTACCGGCCCTAATACGGTCGTTGATGCCATTGCCGCCGGGCGGAAGGCAGCAATGGTTATGGACCGCTACATTCGCGGCAGAGAGTTGAGGGAAGTGCCTAAAGTAACGGTGCCGGAGGTTGTCATAGAGCCGGCTGCAGTCAGCGATGAAGAAATCCAGGAGGCGGCGAGGATAGAGCCCGCCACACTCCCAGCCGAATCGCGGAAAAGGAATTTTGCCGAGGTGGAGATGACCTTGTCTATTGAAGAAGCAACCCGCGAGGCCAGAAGGTGCCTGAGGTGTGACCTGGAGTTCACGCAGCGTCAAAATCATGAAGGCAACCGCGCAGCGGTAAAGGGCAGTTCGGCATGATTACATTGACGATCAATGGATTGAACGTGTCGGCCGAAGAGGGCAGCACCCTTCTGGAAGCCGCGCGGTTCATGGGCTTTCCGATCCCGACATTGTGCCACATGGACGGGCTGTCGCCGTACGGGGCATGCCGCCTTTGTGTCGTCGAGATCGGGGAAGGCCCGCAGTCAAAATTGGTCTCTTCGTGCACCTACCCTGCGATGGAAGGTCTTAAAGTGCGGACATCCTCGTCGCGGGTCGTCCGGGCGCGCAAGATGGTCCTTGAGCTCCTGTTAGCTTCGTGCCCCCAGTCCAAGACCATTCAGGACCTCGCCTCCGCTCATGGTGTCCGCCAGCAGCGCTTCAGGCAGGAATACGAGGAATGCATCCTCTGCGGCCGATGCGTCCGAATGTGCGAGGAGCAGATGATGGCCAAGGCGATTGGCTTCCGCTATCGGGGAGAAAAAAGGAGCATTGGCACGCCCTTCGACATCAAATCCGAGGAGTGCCGCCTGTGCGGAGGCTGTATGTACGTGTGCCCCGCCTGCCAGCTCCGCTGCACCTATTCCCAACCGGAGAAAGCCGTCTGCGGCGGCTGCGAAAATCTAACTCCGCCCTGCGTTGATAAGGGGCGGTTCGACGACATGATGTGCTACATGGACCCTTGTGTCGCTTGCGAAATTGAAAAGAAGTGATGCGAGGAAAGGAGCAGACCCGAATGACAATCACTCTCTCAAGAATCAACGCCTCGGCGGCGACCCTCACGAAGAACCGGACGGAAGGTTCCGTCGTCCCTGCCTCCGGCATGTGCGTTACCTGCGTGGACGGCTGCATCGGCATGTGCGAGATCGGTAAATCCGCCTACCGGGGACACGAGGTGATTTATCCGCAGCCGTTCGGCATGATAACCGCGGCAGCCGAAAAGACCTATCCCGTGGACTATTCGCATCTCAGCATTATGGGAACCGCGGTTGGCGCCCACGGCATCGAGGCGGACAGCGACAAAGCCATCTTCCCCGCCGTTAATCTCGAAGTCGCGTTTGGCCACGACAAGGGAATACGGTTCCGGTATCCATGGATTATCCCCGGCATCGGCTCGACAAACATCGCCAAGAATAACTGGGAGGGTCTGGCCATAGGGTCGGCGCTGGCGGGGACCGGCCTGACCATCGGCGAGAACGTCGTCGGGATGGACCCTCAAGCCGTCGTCAGGAACGGCCGCGTCGTGGACACCGCTGACCTGAAGTCCCGCGTGAGACTCTTCAAAGACTTTAAGCGAGACGGCTACGGCGCCATCATCGTGCAGGCCAATATTGAGGACACGCGGCTCGGTGTCCACGAGTATGCCATCGAGAAACTCGGGGTCGAATGTGTCGAACTGAAGTGGGGACAGGGTGCTAAGGACATCGGCGGCGAAGTGAAAATCAGCGACCTCAAAAAGGCTCAAATGCTCTACGAACGCGGGTACGTCGTCCTTCCCGACCCGAGGGACCCGGACATCATCCGGGACTTCCAACGAGGAGTGTTCAAGGAGTTCGAGCGGCATTCCCGGGTCGGGATGGTCACGGAAGAAGCATTTGCCAGGCGGGTCGAGGAACTGCGCAAAGCCGGCGCCAAGTACATCTTCCTGAAGACCGGCGCCTATCGTCCCGCGGACCTCGCGCGGGCAGTCGTGTTTGCCTCCCGGTACAAGCTTGACCTGCTGACCGTTGACGGAGCAGGCGGCGGCACCGGCATGAGTCCGTGGCGGATGATGAATGAATGGGGTGTCCCCCCTCTGGAACTCCATTCGCTCCTCTATCGGTATGCCAAGCGGCTCGCCGACAGGGGCCGATACCTCCCCGCTCTTGCCGTCGCTGGCGGGTTCGCCCTCGAAGATCAAGTATTTAAGGGGCTTGCCCTCGGCGCCCCATTCGTGAGGCTCGTCGGAATGGCCCGGGCTCCGCTCGCGGCGGCGATGGTGGGCAAAACCATCGGCCGCGCCATCACGAATGGGGAGATTCCCGTTTACATCGGACGATTTGGAAACTCCAAGGACGAAATCTTTGTCACGTCCAGCGTGCTGCGAAAGGAGTTGGGGGACGACGAATTTGAGGACCTCCCGGCGGGCGCCCTGGGCCTTTACACCTATTATGAGCGACTCGCTCAGGGCTTGCGCCAACTCATGGCTGGCAGCCGAAAGTTCACCCTCGAGTACATATCTCGGGGTGACATAGCCGCGTTGACACGACAGGCCGCAGAGGTCAGCGGAATTCAGTATATCATGGACCTCGACCAACAGGAGGTTGAGAGCATCCTCGAGGCTTAATCTCGTCGGTCAAACTCCTCCTCGTCTCTTGCATACCCCTTTACCTTTGGGAGCAACTCACCGCAGTCCCCCATGAACTTCGTTCCCCCGGAGAGGATGAAAATGTCCGCCCCCCTGATGGCAACTCTCACGTCGGGCGCCACCAAGACACCAGGACACAAAGGGGAGATGACCCTCGGGCGAAAGCGTTTTCGTGTTTTCGTGCCTTGCTGGTCCACGAAAAGGCTCCCCGCGTGACCCTAATTTCAAGGGCAGAGAGCGCAGAGCATGCCTCTCCGTGGCACGAGCGTCTCGCCCCTGGCTGTCCATGGGGAGCATGCCCATGCCACCCTTTCCCGAGGGGCCGCTCTCTCTCCGCGATTTCCGCGTGCTCCGCCGTTCCATCCCGGTGCGAGGCATCCCGGGGTCGCCCATGAGCTTCCCCACCCATAACTGAGCCATTACGACAGCGCCTCGTGGGGAGCAGTTCTTGATGAACAGACCGCAGGCGAACACAGCCAGGACATCCCTTTACTTTGTTGGCATCCGGCGTTATAGTTTTGATGAACGTGTTGTCATGGTTCCCAAACGGAATCAATCGTTGGGGTGAGTAAGATGAGAAGATGCGACCGAGTCATCGTTCAAACCTTCGCGAAAAAACTGCGGGAGGAATACCCTGAAACCAGAGTCTGGGCATTCGGCTCCCGTGCTCGCGGGGACGCAACGTGGGCATCGGACTTTGACGTTTGTGTCGTGCTTGAAAACGTCTCACAGGAAGATGAGAAGAGGATTCGTGAGATCGCTTGGGAGGTGGCCTTTGAGAACGAAACCGTACTGAACACCGTGATTCTCTCCACAGAAGCGTTCGAACGAGGACCGATGTCTGAGAGCACTCTCGTGGCAAACGTTCTCCGCGAAGGCGTTCCAGCATGAATAAGGCAAATCTGAAGGCACTTGTTCGGTTCCGCTTAGAGCAGGCGGAGGAATCCCTCCGCGTTGCCGGGTTGCTGCGAGAAGCGAACGCGCCACGAGAAATCGTGAACAGGTCTTGCTTACGCGATGTTCTACGGCGTATTGGCGCTCCTTGGGACCGAAAAAAGGGAGACCTCAAAGCACCAAGCGGCAATCGCCATATTTGACAGGGAGTTCGTGAAGGCAGGAATCTTCACGAAAGACCTTTCGAAATGGCTGCACGAAGCGTTGAACTTGAGGCTTTCATCCGACTATGTGCCACTCTTCCGGCCCACGCAGGAGCACGCTGAGGAGATTCTCCACCATGCCAAACTTTTTGTATCAGCGGTGAAGAGCCACCTTGCCGAGTTCCTCGCCTCCCCAGAGGATGCGGACAATCAGCCTCCGAACCGCTGACGAGAACAACTTGATACCCAACCAAGCTTTTTGAGGAATCCGAGACGGTTCGGTGTAAAGGGAGTGTCCTCCCGAAACTACCGCCTTTGAGTTCGCGGAGCCCCCGCTGCTATTTACCTTCCCAGGCGCCTTGCGGAGAGAATCTACGATAGTGGGATATCGCGCGATTCTTCCGGGCAACGGCGCTTGCGGCCACAAAGCACTGAACGGGGCGACGGAGTGGAAGATGTCACTCCAGACAGGTCGAGCTTAATTGCGTTTTTCGTCTTTTTGAGAGAGTGTGCACCTACAATGGCGAAATAGTGGAGGATGAAGTAGGCTTTCTTAGCTATCGGATCCGTGCCTCCGGTTAGCGGCTTTCCACGTGCCCCAAAGGTGTCGTTGTCTGTGCGTGGTGACCTACGTTCTGGGTTCCGAAAAGGCCGTTGCGGAGTGCCGCGGGGCATAGTATAAGGTTCGTATGCGGGTTTGACTTTTCCTTTCACGGGATCATCTCGGGACGGAAGGGCGCGGTGACCCCTGACCGGAAAAGGAGTCAACCATGAAAGTCACCACACGTCGCGTTTTTCACATCCGAGATGCTGCCTTGCCCGTTTTCGTCCTGCCAAGCCTGAAGCCGCTCGTGAAGACTACGCTATTCTGTGTCTTTGCCTTTATGTGTGGGACCAATGTTTCGCGATGTATGGCCGCCGACTGGTATGTTAAGGGCTCAGTCGCCCAGTCCAGTGATGGAAAATCCTGGCCCGCCGCGTTCAAAACGATCCAGGAAGGCATAGATGCCGCTTCCGAGGGCGACACGGTCACAGTCGCCCGGGGACCGTATAGGGAGAACGTCAGTTTCCGAGGCGACAACATCGTCCTGCGGAGCACGAACCCTCTTGATCTTTCCGTTGTGGAGAACACGATCATAGACGGACGAGGGCTCGGTTCGGTCGTTAGCTTTTCCGGCAAAGAGGATGAGACCTGCGAGCTTGCTGGGTTTACCATCAGGAATGGAAGCGCCGAGAGGGGGGCAGGTGTCTGGGGAGGAACGTGGGGCAATCCCACCCGGGCCAGCATTCTCAACAACATCATTGAAGGCAACGTCGTCCCCGATTCCGTCGGCGGACGCGGCGGCGGACTCTACTACTGCAACGGGAGGATCCAGGGGAACATAATTCGTGGAAACTCATGCGAGAGCATCGGTGGAGGGTTGTGTGAATGCCATGGCGTGGTCCAAAGCAACATCATCATCGGGAACAGAGCCAGGCTGGAGGGGGGCGGTCTTTGCTTTTGTGATGCCACCATCAAGAACAATCTCATCTGCGGAAACTCCGCGGCGACTGGCGGCGGCCTCGTTTGGTGCAATGGCACGATCCAGAACAACACAATTGTACGCAACTCGGTAAACGGTACGGGCAGCGGTCTGTCAGAATGCCTGGGAACCATCCGCAACTGCATCATCTGGAATAACCCCTCGGGGGACCCCTGGCCGCCGATCCCTGGGCCAGAGCACCCGCAAATTCTCTGGTCGAGCATTCCCACCTACTCGTGCATTCAGGACTGGGATGACTTCGGGCAAGGCAACATCGGCGAGGATCCGGGATTCGCTGATGCACCCGGCGGAGACTTCCGTCTTCGAGAGGATTCCCCCTGCATAGGTGCTGGTCTGAACTATTACTGGTTTTCCTTTCCAGAGCGAGATGCCGACGGAAATTGTCGTCTCGCAGGGCAAGGGGTGGACATGGGGTGTTTCGAATACGGCGCTTCTCGGGACTGGGATGGGGACCTGCTATCCGATGCGCACGAGGGGCAAGTGGGGACAGACCCTCACGGCGACGACACCGATGGCGACAGTCTGCGCGACGGTCTGGAAGTGCTGCGTGGAACCGATCCCCTCGCCGCCACGCCGCCGAGGATTGTTCATGTGCCTTCCGATGTGCCGACCATACAGCAATGCCTCTGCTTGGGGCGGAGCGGAGACGAGATCGTGGTGGCGACCGGTCTCTATCGCGAGAACCTTCAATTCTGTGGCCCTGATGTCATACTGCGGAGCTCCGAGCCGCAGAGAGCGGACGTGGTAGCCGCGACAATTCTCGACGGGAATGGGGTGGGACAGGATGTTCTGCCTCTGGCGGAAGGGTGCAGGGGTCCAACGGTGTCTTTTGTCGGTTGGGAGAACGAAGCGTGCGTACTGGCAGGATTCACGATTCGTAACGGGAGGAGTGCTGGTGGCGGTGGGATTCGCGGCGGAACGCCCGCCTATCACACTCGGGCGACGATCAGAGGCAATGTCGTCACGAAGAACTCAGCGCCTGCGACCTACGGCTACGGCGGGGGTTTGGTCTTTTGCGACGGTTCGGTCAGGAATAACACAATCACCGAGAACCGAGCCGAAAGGCACGGGGGACTGTCTGATTGCTGCGGGACCATCCAGGGAAATATCGTCTCGCAAAACTGGGCTTGGGACACGGGGGGCGGCCTCGCTCGATGTCACGGAGTAATCAGGAATAACCTGATTGTTGGGAACTCAGCAGGAGGTTACGGCGGCGGGCTTTATGAGTGCAGTGGGACAATCGAGAACAACACTGTCTGCGGGAACAAAGGGCATCAGGGCGGCGGCCTCAACTGGTGCGAGGGCACAATCCGCAACTCCATTGTCTGGGGTAACTCGACGCCTCAGTTGGGGTACCGGTGCGACGCAACCTACTGCTGCGTTCAGGGCGGTGTGGTTGGCCAGGGGAACATCTCTGCGAATCCGTTGTTCGCTGACCCCGATGGGCCGGACAACAAGCCTGAAACGTACAACGACAACGACTATCGCCTGCAGGCTGGCTCGCCCTGCATTGACGCGGGACTCAACCAGGACTGGATGTGGAGTGCGGTTGACCTGGCCGGGAACCCGCGCATAACAAACGGCACCGTGGACATCGGGGCCTATGAGTTTTTGCGGGCGCCATGGGTAACTATCACCCAGGAAGAAGACGTCGTGACATTGCGGTGGGGAGAGTTTGCCGACGGCCGCTACACTGTTCAATGGAGGGACGACCTCGTGCAGGGCATGTGGCAAAACGCACCCGGGACATGGCCTCTTAGCGACCTCATGTGGTTGGACATCATCGGGGGAGAGGTCCTCCAGCGATTCTACCGTCTGGAGTGCGCAGGCGTTTACAGCGACCCGGTTGGGTTCGTCAAAGTTTTTCCCGTCGACGAGGGGTTTACAATGGTCTCTGTGCCGTTCATCGCGGCGGACAGGCGCCTCAACGGAAACCGCGGCTGCATCGGCGACATGATCGCGGAGGCGCTGACCGGCGGCCCCAGCGCCGAGGATGCCGACATAATCTGGAAGTGGGACGCAACCACCCAGAGCTATGCCAAAGCCTACCTCGTCGCTGGGAAGGGTCAACCTTACGACGGAAAATGGTGGGATGACGATACCGGCGGCTTTTCTACGATGAGGCTTAACGTCGGCGAGTGCTGTTGGATACTTAGGAGGCCACGGCGAAGGTCATCCCCATAAGGAGGTCTCAGGATTGGTCCCCGATCCCCCGCCCGAAACAATCGGATGAGTCGAACTCGGTAGCCCCGCATGAGGGCGTTTCCAGAACATTGTTGACCTTGGTCGAGCATAATCGCGTATTCAGGGGATCGTTGAGTGTGGGCACGTTAAAGGGCGAAAAGGAAACGTTCGGCACGAACCTTTCATCAAAGGAATCACTGCCCGTTGCCTGAGGCCCCATTGTCGAGGGCAAACCACCACGATTTACCTGGCCCCTGTTGGTTCTCGACAGGTATGCGGCTTCAACGCGGTAATACCTCTTCGGTCTCCCCGGAGACGAACTGACCGCTCTGCGGGCCAATCACTTTGACCTCGGCTTAGGGGAGGCGACCCGGAAGAGCAGCATTGCCCGGTTTGCGGACGTGGAGCGATTCGGAGCGCATCCGTGGCGAAAAGCGTGCCAGCGCGGGTAGCAACAAGCCTCCTTGAGGGCTTTCATCAGCGACGGGAACCATTGGATAAGGGGCATCGCGGAGTTGCACTTTCCGGAGGCCGTCCCCATCCTGGACTGGTATCGCCGGGCAGAGCGCCTCAGTCCCGCCTTGGGCGGGACGGCAATGGAGTGTTTGGCGAAGGGACCGAAGAAAGCCAGCAGTGGGCGGCGGGGATGCGTTCCATCATGAAGGAGGGCAAGGTGGACGAGGCTCTGAAAGAAGTTGAGCGTTTGCCAGGTCGGTCAAGTAGCAGACGACAAGCCAAGCACGAACTCATCACCGATCTGATCAACAACCGGGATCGAGTCGTTTATCCACGCTACCGCATGTTGGGGTTGCCCGATTCCGCTGAAAAAGGGACGGACCTCACTGCAGCACCTCGATTTTGTAGTAGCATTTTGACTTGCTCGACGTAATGGTGCCGCTCCAGGATGTGACGTCGCCATCAGCCCCTATTGGTCCCGCAATTGGGGACCACGTCTCCATGTCATCACTGCTCCAGATCCAGTAGACTTTGCCGGGAACCGAAGTCCAAGTGAGGAGACATTCGTCGCCTTCAAGCACCGGCGTGATAAGCCTGAATGCTGAGTTTGGATCGTGTGGGTCCGTTCCCGCGATGTACTCCGCGCAGTTGGTCTGACCGTCAGCGTCGCAGTCCTGCTCGCCGTTTTCGGGCATCGAATCAAAACCGTCTTGGCTTGCACCCGAGTCCGGCATGTCATTTCCCACGGCGTCCGGAAGCTGAGGTTCCACGTGGAGACTGAACCTCTTGGTGTCGGCGGCCGGGCCGTCCGTCACCTGAACCGTAAAACTAAAATCACCATGTTCCCGAGGGGTACCACTCAGTATGCCTTCAGCTGACAGTGTGAGGCCTAAGGGGAGTGTCCCTGCGGTCAAAGCCCAGCTATAGGGCAGCTTCCCTCCGGTAGCCGTGAGGGGTTCACTGTAAGCCTCACCCACGCTGGCTTGTAAAACACCATCGGT
>CAZFAP010000186.1:0-9563 GCA_964516325.1 uncultured Verrucomicrobiota bacterium | reverse complement strand
AGTGGGCTTACAAGCATGATGCGACGCAATGGAAATCCGCAAAGCAGCTCGTGCGGACCCTCGCCGACATCGCCGGGAAAGGCGGGAATTTCCTGCTGAACATCGGTCCCATGCCGACGGGCGAGGTCCAGCCCGAATACGTCGAGCGACTTCAGGCAATCGGGCAATGGATGAAGAAAAATGGCGAGAGCATTTATGGGACCGAAGCGGGTCCGCCCGGTCTGAATCCTTTCGGACCCGTGACCCCAAAGGGCAACGTCCTGTACCTGCATATTCTCGACGTGCCAGAGGGCGAAATCGTCATCAAGGGAATTCGCGGAAATGTCTCTTCCGTGAGGAACCTCGGAACAGGGGAGGACGTTTCCTTCAATCAGAAAGATGGCGAAATCCGGTTCAGAATCCCGATGGACAAGGCGGACCCATACGACACGGTGATTCGGGTCAGCACATCTCCGCCGGCGACCGTGCGATAACCTCGTCGTCTCGCTCACATGCTGATCAGCGTCGCCGCGAGGTGCGACTGAACACGGTTTTGGAGGCTCGCAAAGTGAAGCACAAAGACATCAAGAAAATGGTCCGAAAAGGATATGGACGAATCGCCAAGCGGGGCGACTCTTGCTGCGCCCCCGCGAATACCTGCTGCGGAGGCGCCGGTCTCGCGGAATCCATCGGCAAGCAAATAGGCTATACCGATGAGGAACTCAACGCTGTCCCCGAAGGATCGAACCTCGGCCTCGGCTGCGGAAACCCCGTCGCCCTTGCCTCCTTGAAAGAGGGCGAAGTTGTTCTCGACCTCGGCTCAGGCGCCGGGTTCGACTGCTTCCTCGCCGCTGACAAAGTCGGGCGGAAGGGAAGAGTCATCGGAGTTGATATGACGCCGGAGATGGTTGAAAAGGCGAGAGAGAATGCCAGGAACGGCGGCTACGCGACCGTCGAGTTCCGACTCGGTGAGATTGAAAATCTGCCGGTCGAAGACGGCGCCGTTGACGTCGTCATTTCCAACTGCGTGATTAACCTCGTCCCCGACAAACGGAAGGCATTCGCCGAAGCTTTCCGGGTGCTCAAGCCCGGCGGCAGGCTCATGGTTTCAGACGTAGTCCTCTTGAAGGAACTCCCGCCCATCATCAAGAATTCCGTTGAGGCTTACATCGGCTGTCTTTCCGGCGCCATGCTGAAGGACGACTACCTACAAGCGATAAGAGAAGCTGGATTTCGGTCGGTAGAAATCATAGAAGAGACTTCCTTTCCGATCGAGTGCATGGCGAACGACCCAACCGCCCAGGCGCTCGTGGAGAGTTCAAAAATACCACGTGAAGCGTTGGGAGACATCGCCGCCTCCGTCAGAAGCATAAAAGTCTGCGGCCATAAGCCAAATCGCCCGCCTGACGGATAGCCAGACCTTCGCGAATCGCGGCCACAAGTCGTCTGAGAACAGAGGTCCGAAGCCCGGGGAAAATCCAGTTGGCCGTTCCCCGGCGGTTTTCAATTGCGGCGCACTGAGCGCACCCTTATCATAGGCTTGCTGGGACCTCAAGCGGATGACCGCTGCTCACAGAGGACAACTTGCCCGGCGCGTCTCCGGCAGACGTGTCGCCGGCGCCGCATGCACAACATCAAATCAGGAAGGGGTACTGAATATGCCGACCGCGCTCTTGATAGACAGCGCAACACCGAACACGCTTGATAGCATTCAGCGAGGAAACAATCGGCGAAACCGGCCTGTGGTTTTCAGGCACGCTGCGCGCCCGAAAGCACTCCGAATCGCGTGCATCCTTGTGGGCTTGGCCGTGACGCTGGGCTTGCTCTGCGGATACAGCGGTGACTCGAGTGGCGATCCGCCAGCTTCGGCCCCCGAAAAGCCAGCCGCTTCCCCCGCAGAGACACCGCCCGAAAAACTCGCCAACTACACCGAAACCGTCCCGGGACCCGAGGGGACACCTGTCACGTTTGACATGATCGCGGTTCCCGGTGGGGCTTTTCTCATGGGAAGCCCGGATTCGGAGGAGGGTCGCAAAGCAGACGAGGGGCCGCAGCACCGCGTAACCGTCGGCCCCTTCTGGATCGGGAAGACCGAGGTTACCTGGACTGAGTACGAAGCATTCCGAGCCGCAGTGCCTATGACGCCAAAAGGAGACCGCGGCGCGCCCTACGAAGTGGACGCCATCACCGGCCCCACGACCCCGTACCTTGACCCGTATCGCGGATTCGGTGGAGAGCAAAGACCTGCCTTCTGCATCGGCTGGTATGGTGCGATGGTCTACTGCAAATGGCTCACGAAGGCAACCGGCAAGCTGTACCGCCTTCCGACGGAGGCCGAGTGGGAATATGCGTGTCGCGCGGGTTCACAAGCCGCGTATTCCTTCGGAGATGATGCATCGAAACTGGGCGATTATGCATGGCACAGAGCCAACAGCGCCTACGAGACGCACCCCGTCGCCACGAAGAAACCGAACGCCAGGGGCATTTACGACATGCACGGCAATGCAAACGAGTGGTGTCTCGACTGGTATGGCGCCGACTATTACAAATCTGTCCTGTCCGGAGAATGGCCGAAAGACCCTATGGGCCCAGCCACTGGCGTCAACCATATCGTCCGCGGCGGGACTTTTGAGACCGCTCCGTCCAAAATTCGCTCTGCGAGCCGCGACTCCTCCCACGATGTCTGGCTCCTGGCTGACCCCAACGACCCGAAGAGCAAGTGGTGGCACTGCCAGTCGAGCTTCGTGGGCTTCCGGATCGTCCATCCTCTTCACGGCGAAAAGCCCGCGATGCCCACCATCCCCGAAGGACGAAAGGGCTTATAGCGGCGGAGAGATGCCGAGCGCATGCGGCGCCGGACCCGGAAAGGCCAGTAGGAGATTGCCGGCGCCGGCCAAGCCGCATAAGCGGCCCCCCGGTCTGCCACCGAAATGGAGCTACACCGTGCAGTGGGGGCGCGGCTGTATTTCAGGCCACCGCTTGACACGGGCAGGGCTGGTTTGGTAGTTTCCGCAAAGCAAAAGGTCGTTCTCGTCGAAACAGCATATCGGATATGTGGAGGGACGAAGGATGCTGCGGCTTGTTCCCCTTTTTGCACTCATTGCTTTCGTGGTCTTCTTGTGTGTATGGGATGCAGACTCGGAGTCCAAACCGGAGTCCGCCTGCGTCGAGTGCCACAAAAAGATTCAGCCCAACATCGTCGAGGACTGGCAGAAGGGCAAGCACACCGAATTGGGGATGACATGCGACATCTGCCACGGCGAGGAGCACAAGTCGGCGGACGACGTGCAAAAAGCGACGATCCCGACGGCCGATTTCTGCGGGTCGTGTCACTTCGACCAGTTCGGGCAGTTCAGGAAGGGAAAGCACGCCGTCGCGTGGATCGCCATGAAGGCGATGCCGACCGTGCACTTCCAGCCGATGGAGCTAATTGATGGGAAGAAGGGATGCGGCGGCTGCCACAAGATCGGGCTGAAAGATGACGCTGAGCTCGAGAGGCTCAAGAAGCAAGGCGAGGTCTATGGAGTCGTCTCCTGTGATTCCTGCCACACGCGGCACCTCTTCTCGAAGAAAGAGGCTCAGCAGCCCGAAGCCTGCCAGACCTGCCACATGGGATTCGATCACCCGCAATATGAGATGTATTCCTCGTCGAAGCACGGCGTCCGCTACGCTCTGAAAGCCAAGGGCGTCCTTCCGGAGACCGCGGCTGCCCCGACCTGCCAGACGTGTCACATGCCGAAAGGCGATCACTCGAACATGACCGCGTGGGGTTTCCTTGCCGTCAGGCTGCCAATGCCGGAGGACAAGGAATGGGCTGAAGACCGAGCAACAATCTTGCAGGCTCTCGGGGTCCTCGACCCCGAAGGAAAGCCAACTGCGAGGCTCGAGGTCGTGAAAGCGGGCAAGGTGGCGCGGCTGACTCAGGAAGAGTGGCAGAAGGAACGAGATAAGATGATCAAAACCTGCTCGCAGTGCCACGCGGAGAAATTCGTCAAGGACGAACTGAACGAAGCCGACGGAATGATCAAGCGAGCAGACCACCTCCTTGCAAAAGGTATTCGCATTGTCGCAGGCTTATATAAGGACGGAATCCTCAAGAAATCCGAAGGATATGCCAGCGCATTCCCCGACCTATTGACCTTCCACGACGCACCCACCGCCATCGAGCAAAAGCTGTTCGTGATGTTCATGGAGCATCGCATGCGGACGTTCCAGGGATCATTCCACAACAACCCCGATTATGCTCTCTGGTACGGCTGGAGCGCCATGAAGACCGACCTCGTCGAGATCAAGGAGATGGCGAGGGAACTCCGTCGGCAGAAGAAGTAGCTCACCGGGCGCGTCGCCAGCGAGGTAGCACGGGCGTCCCGCCCGTGGTTCCCCATGGGCAAGATGCCCATGCCACGATGCACTGCCCCGACCAGGTAACCGTTTTTCTCCCCGCTCACAAGCAGGCGTGTAGTGCGCTTCTGCGCGCCCAGCCAGAATCACTCTTTGGTCCCCGTCGTGGCGATGCCCTGGATGAACGTCTTCTGCGTGAAGAAGAATAGGATGACGATGGGGATGACCACGACGGTGGATGCCGCCATCAGATAGTGCCATTCCGAACCGCCCTGCTGGCTTTGATAGAACTGGAGACCGAGCGAAAGCGTGAACGTCTTTTGCTTCGTCAAATAGAGCAGCGGCCCCATGAAGTCGTTCCAGGCGTAGATGAAATGGAAAAGGGCGACGACTGCGAGCGCCTTCACGGAAAGCGGAAGGACGACTCGTCGGAATATGCCGAGTTCGGAGCAGCCGTCAATGCGGGCAGCGTCGGAGAGGTCCCGCGGGATGGTCAGGTAGAACTGCCGCAAAAGGAAGATGTTGAAGGCGTGCCCGAAGAACGCCGGCGCCCATAGCGGCTTGAGCGTTCCGATCCAGTGGAGGCGCCGGAACGTCGCGAACAGGGGAATCATGGTCACGGGGAAGGGGATCATCATCGTGGCGAGAGTGAGAACGAAAAAGAGATCGCGGCCTCTCCATTCGATGCGCGAGAAGCCGTAAGCCACAATCGAGTTCGCGGCGACCGCTCCGATGACCCCCAGAATGCAAATGATGAGCGTGTTCTTCGCGTAGCTGAAGAACGGGATGTACCGGAGAGCGTCCTTGTAGTTGTTGAAGTAGAGATGGACTTTTGTCTCAATCTCCTCCTCCGGCTTGCAGTCCCATTTCGGCTTTTCGGCGGCGTATTGCGTCTTGAATTTCTGGATGACGTACCACCATCCGATGGGCACTTCCTTGACGATTTCTGCGGGAACCCTGATTCGCTCGACCCTGTCCGAGACGCAAACCTCGACGGCCGCGTTCCCGTCCGAATAATCTTTCGCGGGGACGAGGAGTTTGTCCCCTTTTCGCTCGCCGGCGGTGGCTCTCACGACGACGTACGGCTGGTCGAGCTGGAAAAGCTTTTTGACCGAAATCCTCTGCCCGTCAATGACGGCGGAGAAGGCTCTCGGAACCCACTGCGGCGGCATGACCATCGTTTGCTCGATGGGCTTGAGGGATGTCGAAATCATCCAGAGAAGCGGAAAGAGGAACGTAACGCTCCCGCAAACGAGCACGACGTGAATGATCAGTTTTGTGAGCGTCTTCCTCTGCTTCATCTGACTCCCGCGTAATAGACTCTGTTCTTCGAAAGTCGAATTGCCAGAAGCGTCAAGCTCAGGATGATGAGAAACAGAATCCACGCCATGGCGCTGGCATAGCCCATGCGTAGGTCCTCGAAAGCCGTCTGGAAAAGGTAAAGCGTGTAGAAGGTCGTTGACCTCGCTGGACCGCCCGGCCCCGGCGTCATGATGTACGGACCCGCGAATATCTGAAAGGCGATGATGATCCCCATGATGAGATTGAACAGAATCACCGGCGAAATCATGGGCAGCGTTACGTGCCGGATTTTCTGGAGGAAATTGGCGCCGTCTATCTCGGCGGATTCATAGAGCGAGACAGGCACGTCCTGCAATCCGGCGAGAAATATGACCATCGAGTAACCGATAGACCAGAAGCTCATGATGATGAGCGCGGGCTTGCTCCAGTGGACGTTCATGAGCCACGCCGGCGCCTGGATGCCGACGAGGGAAAGCAAGTAGTTCAGGACGCCATATTGCCCGTTGAAAATCCACATCCAGAGCATCGCCATAGCGACAATCGGGACGAGAGAAGGAAGGAAGAAGATTGTCCGATAGAGTGCCAGCCCGCGGATTCTTGTGTTCAGAAGAAGGGCGAGAGTCAGCGCGATCAGTTGACCGACCGGAATCGCGAAAGCGGCGTAGAAGAAGGTATTCCACAGCGATTTCCAGAAAACCTCGTCCCTCACCAGGTCCGCGTAGTTCGTCAAGCCAATGAACACCGGCGGCTCCAACACGGAATAATCGCAAAAGCTGTGATACAAAGACGAGAGAATCGGATAGAGAATAAAAATCCCCAGCCCCATTATCCACGGGGACACAAACATCAACCCATTCCGAAGATTTCTTCTCTCCTGTTTGGTCATGTCCGCTCGGAATTGCAGGCATTGCTGCCGATTGCGGTCGGTTTGACGGCTTACGTGACTCCCGGTGAATCTGCGGCACCCCCGGTCCCAGGCAGAGCAGCGAGCGGGTTCTCCCACCGCGCTCCGCCCAGGTAATGGACAAGCCCGACGTCGCGCAGCCGCTGCAAGACCTGCCGGATTTTTGCCTCTATGTTTTTGTTATCCGGGTAGAACTCGCAGAACTCGGCCGCGTACCGGTAAAGGTCGCTACTTCTGAACTCCCCCGGGGGCAGTTTCGCGTACACCAGCTTTTGCCACCCCGCCAGAATACACCCGGGGCGGACGGGCATGGGGAGGACGCGCTCTTTCTCGCGAACCGAAAGGACGGCTCGTCGCAGTGGATCCTCCGGCTTCGGTCTCTGGCCCTCCGCCTTGGCTCGTTCAACAGCCTCTTCGTAGGCGCTGATGTAATCATCGTCTGGCGCGAACCGAGTGGGCTGGAACTTCAGGCGGGTATAAATCTCGCGCAGTGCCCGTGCTTCCTGGGCCTCCACGTCGAAGTCCAAGGCGACGTTGACCTCGACATTGGACCTGAGTCCACCCTCCGTCAGATTTGAGGAGCCTATGATTCCCGTCATCGCCTTCTGCTTCTCGAAGAGATAGAGCTTTGGGTGGTAAGTTGCCCCGCCCTCGGCGGGTTCGCTGTAGCAGTAGAGGCGTAACGGCAGCCCAGCCTGTTCCTTGGCTCGCAGGGCGCACAGGGTTCGGCGTCCGTCGTCCGGAAATCCAGCCCCACGACGAATTCGATTTCGACGCCCCCGCGAAGGCACCTGTCCATGGCTGCCTGGATTAACCGCAGCCCGGAGTACCGTGCAAGGGCCACAGCGACCTCGACCCGCCGCGAAGACGGCAAGAGCTCGCATAGGATGTCCGCCATCTTCACGTTCACGTTGTCAACAAACCGAATCATCGTTCGACTGCCCTCCCGACCGCAGCCGGGCGCCCGCCGACTCTCAGCCCCAGCCTTGCGGCCAGCCGGGTTCAGAGCCCTCTGACGGTCCGTTTGCTCAGAGGGCGCCTCCGCGTACCGCGGGCCATAGCCTCTGCCAGATTCAGCAGTGCCGCTATCAGCCCTGCTCTCCGCTTAGCATCCCTTCCGCCTTCATAGTGCCCGCAGATGCACACCTCGCGGTTTTCAACGTTGTCGCTGACTATCCAGGTCTCCGAGTCAAAATTGTAGGCTTGGTAGCGTTTCATGGCAACCTCCTCCCGTGCACAAATGCGACACCCGCCAATTTCGGGGATCGCGCCGCCACTTTCCTCATCCGCACCTCAGGGCCCCCTCTCCTCAACCGACACAATTCATACCCCGGTAGCCTGTGCATTCGAGCCTTCACGAGGTTCAAGCCCTTCGGCGCAGTTCTCGCGATGTTCTTGCCGGCATCAACTGCGATATTACGTGCGTTTGGCAGCCCCAAAGGGGCACAAGGTGGACCCCCGCAAGCACCCTGCGCGCAGTAATGACAGCCGCAATCTCTACAACTCACACTCGACCTCGTGGAGGACTGCAAGCTCAGACAAATCCTGTCCGCCGCAGAATTCCTCAAATTCCTTTTTTCTCTCGGCGCCGAATTTTCCCTCTCGGATTTCCATTAACAACTGTCTTACTAATGATGAAGGAAACTCCGATGGAGGACAAGTCTTAACCTTCTGAAACCCGTGCTTGCTATATGTGCGGAGCATCGGCGCGCATGTTTGAGAAGCCAACCAGTAGTTGTCCGGGCTTGCCCACGCTCTCACGGCCTTCCAGTCGTGTGCTCGCGCCCAATCAAGGACGCCATCGAGAAGCGCATGCCCGAGCCCCTGCCCCCGATAGTCCTTATGCACGAGAAAACAGGCAATCCGGACAATCCGGTCCGCAGGACTCTCGACCGTCGGAAGGTCCATCTCAACCATTTGCTGAGTCGCGGCATGCTGCGGGTCCTGGCAACAGAAGAATTGCCAATCGTAGATTATCTGAGGGTAAAATCTGGCATGAGCCACAACGCGGTCACCGTCAACGGCGAGCATGGCACACGAGCCGTAAGCGTCAATCATCCGGGCAAAAAGCTTCTTGTTCCTCTCAAATTGCTCCTTCGGCACACCCGATATGTCTGCAGGGATTTCCTCGATGTTTGAAGGGCTCAACGGCCCGAAATGAGCGCACCGGAACAATATAAAGTCCTTGTCCATTTGACAGATTTTCATGTGGCCTCCTCGAAAAGTACGAAATGGGTTTTCCTTCCTTCCATCCTGGTGGAAGACTCCATGGAACGCGCCGGCTCCCGACCGGGGTTGAGAGCCGAGCTGACTTCCGAGCTCTCCGGGTGCCAGGCGCCTCTTTTCTTCAGGCGGCGGACTTCGTAATCAAGGCGCTTTTGCATTCGCGCCTGAGCGCTGCGCATGGCTTCTGCTGGGCTCCTGGACAGATTCTGGATGGTATCCATTGCAGCGTCAATTTCTCTGTAGAATTCCGTCCGGATCGGCGTTATCGGGAAGGCAAAGACGTTTGGGCTTTCCGCGAGATCGGAAAAGACCTTGATATAGCGATTCGGGTTCTTTTCCCAAAACAAATCGCTTGTTTCAGCGAGCGGGGAGAACTTTCGGTGACCCAGGCAGAGCATCTCCAAAGCTTTCTGAGAGTTGGCGAATTTCATGAACTCCCACGCTTCCTCGGGGTGCGGCGAGCCGCGGGGGAGGATGAGGATATCGCATTCGGCCATGGCGACGTTCTCAAGCCCGGGGACAGCCGAAGGAAAGGGAGCCGCGCCCCATTCCATTCCGGGAGAGAATTTCTCGATGAAATTGTAGCCCCAGACGCCCTGGGCTTGCATTGCCACCTTTCCCGCGAGGAACGGGTCCAGTGGCGACGAGAAAACCCGTTCCGCCCCCTGGTAGAGGCTCGTCCGAAACCGCTCGATTGCCCCAGCTCCATACTTCTTCGGATAAGAAGCTACCCATTCGGCAGCCCGGATGTTTGCGGGGGAATCCACGGAGATCGTCTCTGGATCCGACATGAGGTTGCCGCCGAACCAGT
>CAZFAP010000185.1:0-9611 GCA_964516325.1 uncultured Verrucomicrobiota bacterium | reverse complement strand
GAATTCATGATTCACGTCTCCCCGGTCGGCAAGCCGGTGGCAGTGCCGAGAGTCACTCCGCAGCAGGTCAGCTGCAACCAGACGGTTACCTTCGACGGCTCGGCGTCCTACCACACCAACCCGGCTCGCTCCATCGTCCAGTACGAATGGGATTTCGACGGCGACGGCGTCTATGACGCAACGGGGCCCGTGGTCAGCTACGCGTATCCGAAGTTCGGCATCTACCACGGAAACCTTCGTGTTACCGATGACGACACACCCGTTGGCTTCCCGGCGGATTCCTTCTTCGATATCTTTGTTACCATCGGGAACGATGCTCCGATAGCGGACCCCGGCGGCCCCTACGTGATTGATATAGGGCAGAATCTGCAACTGGATGGCTCGGGCTCTTCCGACCCGAACGCTGCCTGTGGCGACAGCATTGTGAGTTATGAATGGGACCTCAACAATGATGGCGCCTTTGACGACGCTTTCGGGGACATGCCGGTCGTTCCGTGGCCGGTCATCGAAAGCCTGAACCTGAAGATTTATCCCGAGACGAACACGATCGCGCTGAGGGTCAAGGACACGCTCGGCGTCATAGACACCGAGATGGTATCCCTGACCCTTTACGACAATCGCCCGATCGCGTCCTTCACCGCCATTCCGAACCCTGCGCAGGTGGGCCAGGAAGTGACGTTCGATGCTTCGGGTTCCTCCCATGGACGCCCCGATCGCAGCATCGTGAGTTACGAATGGGACCTCGATGGAGACCTGTTTATTGATGCAACGAAAAAGATCGTCGGGCATGCGTACCTTGCGGCGGGAACTTACAATGTAACGCTGACAGTGACCGACAACAACGTTCCTGCCAAGACAGCGTCGCATTCCATGGTCGTCAAAATTCTGCCAGCCGTTCCCCCCGAGGAAATCGCCGTCGGTCTTGGCGCCGCCGGCCGCGGCTGGTTCGAGATGGTGGACGCCAGCAACTTCATTTTGACTCACAACGTCTGGAGACAAGTCCCCGCATGGCTGGGGGAAACTCGCCCGGCTCTTGGCGACTTCGACGGCGATGGGTATAGAGAAGTCGTCGTGGGCTTGGGCGGAGGAGGGGGAGGTCGCCTGGCGCTGTTCGATGACAGAACCACCGGCTACGCCTTCCTGCGCTGGCTGCGCATTCCCTGGAGAGCGTACAATGCCCGCAATGGCGAGACGTGGCCTGCCTGCGGAGACGTTGACGGCGACGGCAAGGACGAGATTGTCGTCGGCCTCGCAACCGGAGGCGGTGGCTGGTTCCATATCTTCAATGACGCCAGCACCGGGTACATGAGCATGGGATGGCGGCGAGTTCCCTGGCCGTGGTACTGCGCCGTCAATGGCGAGACCCGCCCAGCCGTCGGAGACATAGATGGCGATGGCAAGGACGAACTCGTCATCGGCCTGGGAAAATTCCCGCCATCGGGCGGATGGTTCTGCATGTTCGACGACGGGCTGTTCGGCTTCCCGTTCAGAGGATGGCGTCGAGTCCCCGATGCGGCGTACAATGCCGCCAACGGAGAAACATGGCCCGTTACCGGCGACATTGATGGCGATGTCAGAGAGGAAACGGTCCTCGGGCTTGGCGCCTATCCCAGGAACGGTGGCTTGATTGCGTTCTTCGACGATCCGATAGCCGCACGCTTCCTGGGATGGGTACGACTCCCGTGGATGGGCTATAACAGGTTCAACGGCGAGACTCACCCCGCCACGGCCAACCTGGATAGAGACGCCTTGGCGGAGCTGGTAGTCGGCCTCGGTTCCGGCGGTCGTGGCAGGATGTGGATTGCCGACGATTGGCCTTCCGGAGTTGCGAGCCGCGGCTGGTATCAGATACCCTGGCCAGCCTACGCTTGGGCACAGGGGCTCTCCTATCCTCGCGCGAAGTCGCTCCTGCCCGCTTCGCCCGAGGGCGGCGAGGTTCCGGCCCAGGATGGCAGCAGCTCTCCCCCTGAGCCTCACGAGACCTTTGTCGGCTCCATCAGTGGAAACGTTTCCTCCGGGGGAGGCCCCGTGGAAGACGCCTGGGTAACGGCCTATTCCGAGACTTGGACGCCTGTGCTTTCCGCGAACACGGACCCCTCCGGCCACTATCTGATTGAGGGCTTGCAGCCCGGCG
The DNA here is from genome assembly GCA_964516325.1 of uncultured Verrucomicrobiota bacterium. GTDB lineage: Bacteria > Auribacterota > JABMQX01 > JABMQX01 > JABMQX01 > CAZFAP01. The sequence continues at coordinate 7,477 of CAZFAP010000185.1, read as the reverse complement.
CCTACTTCGTCGAGGCATCCGCTGAGACGAACCTCGCCCCGGAATATTACGACGACGTTCCGGCCCTCCCGAGCCAGAGAGGCTTGGCGACGCCCGTCAACGTTTACCCCGCTATTCAGACCCCCGGTATAGATTTCGATCTCCCGGTCGGAGGCACGATCTCAGGCCTTGTCGCTGCCAGCGGCCTGCCACCTGCTTTCCCGATTCCGGGAGCGGTTGTAACCGCCTATGTCGAAGGAGGCTCGTGGGCGCCGGTAGGTCAAGCAGAAACTGGCGCCGACGGCCGGTACAACCTGGAAGGGCTCGCCGCAGGAACCTATTACCTGGAGGCGACACCTCCAACCCGGGAGTACATGGGCGAGTATTACGACGATGTGCCCGCTATACCGAGCAACCAGAGCAAAGCGACGCCCGTCGTTGTGGATGCCAGCCAGAACATCGAGGGCAAGAATTTCTTCCTGGAGCGCGGCGGCAGCATTTCGGGAACCGTGACCGACGATGCGAGCGACACTCCTCTCGAGGGCGCCACGGTGACCCTGTATGTCTCGGAGGGTGGCGAGTGGCAGAGCGTGGACTCCACCTTCAGCGCCGCGAACGGCGGGTACGAGTTCCCCGGACTGCCGCCCGCGACGTACTACCTCGAAGCGAATCACCAGCCGGGCGGATACGCGGGTGAGTACTACGATAATATCCCTGCGCTGTTGGTGAACCGGTCGTCTGCGACTCCGATCGTCCTTGCGCTCAACGGTACACAAACCGGCAAGGATTTCACGCTGCTCAAGGGCGGAACCATCGAGGGAGTTGTTGTCGAGGACACCATGCTCCCCGTCGTGATTCCGGTCGAGGGTGCTGTGGTAACCGTGTATGAGGAGGACTGGGGCGCCGTCGTCGGTCAAACGGTAACCGATGCCAGCGGCATTTACACTGTCGGGAATCTGCCTTTCGGCAGATATTACGTGTCGGCGGATGGACGCTCGGTCGGCTACGCGGCGGAGTACCACAACAATCAGCCCATGACGGAGGCTGGCAAGGCGGGTGCAACGCTTGTCCTGGTAACGGAGTGGGCCCTCCCACCGGTCGTTAATTTCATGTTGACAAAGCTGACCTCAATTTCCGGCGCCGTTGCCGACGATGGGCTGCCGCCGAACCCAATCCCCAATGCGATTGTGAAGGCATTCGACAAGAGCGCCTCCGACTCTGTGGCTGGCTCGGCCACGACGGGCGCCGATGGCAAATACCGGATTTTCCTGGAACGCGGCGACTACTACGTCGGCGCGGAAGCGGCAGGTTACGCCGGGGAGTATTACCTGGAAAGGAAGGAGATCGAGGAGGCCCAGGTGGTCTCGCCCGCTCCCATGGCGCCCGTTCTGGGCGTGAACTTCACCCTAAGCCCCGTGGGGTTCATCCAGGTCGTCTCCGACGTGCAGTTCGCACCGTTCTCGCTCACCTCGCCCGGCTCGCCGAGCATCGTAGAAAATACGGGCGAAGACCGGCTCTATGAGAGCGAAGAGGTCAAACCTGGAACCTGGACGATAACCTGGGGAGCCGTTGCTGGATTCACTCCGCCGCCGCCGGAGTGGCGATACGTGCACATGGAGGAGGTGTCGCTGTTCTTCGGCGACTACACGCTCGAGGAGGCGTTCGGATCGAGGGTGCACAAGGTTTTCTCAACGGGCGCCGGCGATCAGCAGCGATTCCATATGGAGTGGTACGGGGAAGTCGGGAAGATGTATGAGCTTGAGGCGTTGGACGACCTCGGTGGACCCAGCCCCTGGGACAAGAGCTCGCCCATGCTCTACAAGTCTGGCATCGGCGGACCCATGTCCTACGACGAATTGATGGGCGGGTTCCGCAAGAAGTTCTTCCGGCTTAGGATCTATTGACAGGTGAGTGTAGTCGCCAGGACTTGGGAAGGCCCGTCCGGCCGAGAGTGTCGGACGGGCCCTTCCTTTCTTAGTGGTGGCACGGGCGTCTCGCCCGTGGGAATCATGGGCAAGATGCCCATGCCACAAAAGGACTCTCGACCCTCTGCTGATCAAGCCGCGTATAGCTCGCCACCGGAGACTGGGGGGGGCACGCACCGACTAAAAATCAGCTTGACAGGGGTGATACTGGCTGCAATTCTAACCGCGGCGCAAGGAAGGGGGCCGCAAAAGCTGAACTGAATGTGCAGCCAAAGGACGAACACAACAGCAGGTGAAAGGAGACCTGATGAACCCCCAGACTTTTGAGCCTGTTTCGCGGAGGACATTCCTCAAAGGAGCGTTCGGTGCCGCCGTCGGCGTTTCTGTCGGTAGGAGCTTGATTGGCAAAGCAACCGCCGAAGCCAAAAAGAGCCGCGTCGTCTTGATGCGCGACCCGGCCTATTTCAAAGAAAGAAAACTTGATCCGGCTGTCGCCAGGAAGATGATTGATCGCCTGATTTGCGAGCTGACCGGAAAAAGCTCAGTTTCCGACGCGTGGAAGTCCCTCTTCTCGGCAACGGAAAAGATTGCGATCAAGGTCAACTGCCTCTACCCGCCCGTAACGACAAATCCTGAAACGGTCCAGGTCATCGTAGAGAGCATGGCGAGCGCGGGGTTAGACCCGGCCCGCATGGTCATCTTCGATCGTTCCGACGATGACCTGAAGAAGTGCCGCTTCACCCTGAACGATTCCTCGAAGGGCGCCAAGTGCTACGCCACGAAGGAGTACGTCTATCCCGCAAAGCTTCGCGGCGTAGAGACGAAGCTGAGCAAGGTATTGGTGGACGATGTGGATGCCCTGATCAACGTTCCGGTCCTCAAGCACCACGTCATCTCTGGAATCACCGCCTCGTTGAAAAACCACCTCGGCGCCGTTCCGAATCCCGGAGACCTCCATCCCGAGAATTGTTCCCGGCTGGCGGAGCTGAACGCCCTCGACCCAATTCGCAAGAAAACCCGCCTCATCATTCTCGATGGTGCTCAGGGGCAGTACGACAACGGTCCATCCTTCAGCCCGACTCACCGCTGGGACTACTCCGGCATGATGATGAGCGCCGATACCATCGCCATAGACACCGTCGCCGCAAACGAAATTCTCGCCATGCGGCATAAGAGGGGAATGCAGGGCCCCATCCGCCCCTCGACAAAACACATTGACCTCGCGGCTCAAATGGGCCTGGGTGCCGCCAACCCGACGCAGATCGAGCTTCTTGAAGTCAAGAGCTGACACCGCAGCTTTCAGCGCAACCTGAGAAATAGAGTGGGCAGCCCAAACACACCCGGCGCAACCTGCTCGAAATCCTCCGACGGTATATCGAAGACGAGTCCGTGGACCTCATCTATCTGGACCCTCCCTTAAAAGCAACCAGGACTATAACACCCTTTTCGCCGAGCACAACGGGTCGCAGGCCGCGGCACAGATCAAGGCCCTCGAAGACACATGGCGTTGGGAATAGGCCGCCGCCGCATCCTATCAGACAACCGTCGAGCAAGGCGGGACGGCTTCGCAGGCGATGTAGGGGTTCCGCAAGTTTCTCGGCGAAAACGATATGCTCGCCTATCTGTCCATGATGGCTCCCCGCTTGATCGAACTGCGACGCGTACCGAAATCCACGCGCAGCATTTACCTGCACTGCGACGAAACGGCGAGCCATTATCTCAAGATTCTGATGGACGCGATATTCGGCCCCGTCAACTTCAGAAACGAAATCGTGTGGAAGAGATTCAACCTCCACGCTGATGCAGAGCGTTTTGGATTAACCCCTCAGTCATGGGGGGGGGGTGCGGGCGTGGCTGACACACGACAAGAGAGAACAACCGCAGTGGCTCATGAACATCGTTGGCCCGGACACGATGAAAATCTTGGCTGCGTGTCGCTCATTTTCATGGCAGAAGTCGCGCGGAAGATTTCGAGAACATCCATCGGATTCTCGGGCACGGGAACTCCGCTCCCGCCGACAGAAGCTCCCCTAACCCGCTCGAAGCTCAAGTATTGCACGCCTTGTGGGCCTCTTGACAACCCGCGCGATGACTACGACCATGCGCACAAGCCCTCGCGCGTGCTCAGACACGCGTGGCAGACCGGGGTCAGCCACCTCGCCAGGACATCGCGCAACACCGGTCGGGACATCGGAAACATCTGAGCTCCCCGTGAGATCCATGCGGCCACTCTCGGCAATGGCGCCGGTGTTTTGTATCGCACATCTCCCGGTGGACACTGCCTGACCCCAGGATTACACGCCCGCTGAGGCACGACAGATTCGTCTATTCGAGAGGAACCTCAATGAAACTTGGCTCTGCAGGGAGGTCAGAACTGCTTTCGGAGGTGGGAGGGGAGAATCCCGAGTTCTTTGCGGTATTTAGCTACGGTGCGGCGGGCGATTTTCATTCCGCGGTCGCTGATGAGCTTCACCAGCGCTTCATCACTCAACGGCCTCCTCGGGTCGTCTTTGTCCACCAATTCCTTGAGGACGTGCTTGACCTGGCGAGAGGAGACCTCTCCGCCATCCGTGGTTTCGATGGCCGTCGTGAAGAAATACTTCAGAGGGAAAAGACCTCTCGGCGTCTCAATATATTTATTGGATAGGGCGCGGCTGACTGTGGACTCGTGGAGACCTACCACCTGCGCAACTTGATGCATCGTTAAGGGCTTTAGCCCCCCGCCTCCGGACGAACCCAGGAACTTCTTCTGGACGGTAATAATCTCCTGCGCGATCTTGTAGAGGGTCTGCTGGCGCTGGTGGATATTCTTGATTAACCACTTCCCCGCGTGAATCTTCTCTTTGATGTATTCCCGCACTTCCCGCGTCAGATTGTCGTCCGACATCATTCGCCGATAGAAGTCGCTTATGCGAAGGTGCGGAATGCGTTCGTCGTTTACCACGATCTCAAAGTCCCCACCATCGTGGCGGAGCACGATGTCGGGGACGATGTACTGCGTGTTTTCCGGCCCAACAAGGCGCCCCGGACGCCGAACGAGTTTGGCAATCTCTTCGACGGCGTCCTGAACTTCCTCCATGCTGACATTGAGGTCTCGAGCGATCTTGGGAAACTTCTTCTTCCCGAGTTCGGAAATGTGCTTCTCGATGATTCGATAAGCAAGGCTATCCTGCCGACCGAGACTCCTCAATTGGAGCAGAAGCGACTCCTGGAGGGTTCGCGCTCCCACACCGCTGGGCTCAAACCTCTGGATAATCTTGAGCACTTCTTCAATCTGCTCAGCGGGTTTTCCGGAGAGACGACTGAGGTCTTCGATGTCAGTAGCCAGATACCCGCTGTCGTCAATGTGGCCAATAATGAACAGACCGAGCTTTTTCTGTTCCTCATCGGCGCCGGAGAGGACCATTTGACGCACCAGTCCTTCCTCGAGGGTATCGTCGCGAGTGATGGAGCTTTCGACGAAGGCTCTTTTCTCCTCTTCTTCCTCCGAGCGCTTATTATAGGGCGCCGTCTGACGGAAAAAATCCCGCCACTCGTCGTCGATCTTCGCGAGGGCGCCGAACTCCTCGTCAAATCCCACTTCTTTGGCGGCAGACTCCCCGGACGGCTCGGGCGGTTCGGCCGGATCGGAAGGCTCTTGTGCGCTGGGTGCGGGGGCCTCTTCTGACGGGGCCTCCTCGAGAACGGGGTTCTGAGCGAGCTCCTCCTCGATTTTCTGGCTCAGCTCAAGGATCGGCAGTTGCAGCAACCGGATGGCCTGCTGCATCTGCGGCGACATCATAATCGTTATGATGGGCTTCTGAACCTGGGATTGAAGCAGATCGAGCCTGAGTTCCATGGGCAGTCCCCAAAGTGTACATCTCCACCAGCCCCGTCGAGGCATCGAGCTGAAATAGGAGGTGATTCACCATCCTGTGTCTGTATAGCAGGAATGGTGCCACGTGTCAACAAAAAGAAAACGCGTTCGGCAACGCCTCAGTCTCAGGGGGGACAACCCCACAAGAGTCCGACCCCCGGGGCGAGTCAGCGCTCGCCTGTTTCTTATCTGCGTCCATCTGCGTTCATCTGCGGTTCCACTCTTCGTACGGACGGTCCCCCACCGCACGGGGATCCCCCGCCCATAACTGAGGCATTACATTCACTCCTGAGTCAGGAGCAGAATGGTCAGGCTCAGCTTGTCGAGCGTCAGGCTTCCCTTCCATTCGGGAACCGCCTCTTCGCGAATGGTGACGGCGGGGGGCTTGCCCGGCTCGTTGAAGGAATTCTCGTCGGGGCCGGTCATGACGAGGCGCTTCACGGCGCCGATTTTCAGGCCAGCAGACCGCCTGACGCCGCCAATCACCGAAGACACCGGCGCCCAGTCGGGCAAGATCGCCATGTGAGGTGCGCATCCCTGGCTGGCTAACACAGGTAGAGGTGGCCGCGATGACGGTCGTTGACTTTCAGGAACAACCGACGTGCAGGCGACCGCTTCTGCATCTCTTCTCGTTGTTCACCCCGGACTCACCCGCCGTGCGGTGGCCCAGAGGTCTTGGCGTGCACCTCGGCGCACAAATTTGTCAAATCAGGACGCGCAATGCCGCCTTCTCGGGCAATCCCAAGTCCTCGCAGGCATCAGCCTTCAACGCCCAACTTATCCCGCATTTGCTTGGGCGAGAGGCAGTTGCGCACACAAATCGAGAGGTCTCCCTTCAGATTCCGGTGGCGGTTGCCCTCCCAGAATCAGCGAATTGTGTCCGAAAACCGGTCAGGAAACCCCGTTTTTTGGGGGCCACTCTTTTTCACGGCTGCTTAGGATGGAAATTGGAAAAGGCGATGACGCGCGTCGCGGCGAGACAGGACAACGGTATGCACAAGGGCCTTTACTGACGGATTTCTGGCTGGCGTCAAGACTCGACAGAGAGGAAGGGCGCCACAGAAACGGTGCAGAACCTTTTGAGGTGGGTCTGCGGAGAATCGGCACTTACACATGACGGGAGCGACGGGACTCGAACCCGCAACACCCAGATCGACAGTCTGGTACTCTAACCAATTGAGCTACGCCCCCGCATTCCCGCAAGAGCGGACAACAATCGCGCGGGCGAGGGACCTGGTGCATGTTTCCCGGCACGGGAAGCATAGCCGCCTTTTCATGGGCGATGCGGGGTTTGAACCCACGACCTCATGCTTGTAAGGCATGCGCTCTCCCAACTGAGCTAACCGCCCGGGTGGGGCCTCGCCAACAATTCTCGCGCACTACATTAGCCCTCCTGTGTCGCCGTGTCAAGAGCAAAACTCGCTCAAGCGTCATCCCTCAGTTACGGGCGGACAACGAACCGTCGGGGCGGCAGCCGGGTCAAAAGGAAACTGGCACGGGCGTCTCGCCCATGAATGCTTGCGATAGGCAGGCCCCCCACGCCACCCTTTTCCCACGCGCCGTACTGTCTCTGCGCGCCCTGCGGTTACGTCCCCATGCGAGGGGTGCCAGGATTGCCCATGCGCCTCATCAACCATAAGTGAGGGATTGCACCAGAATCGAAGGGGTGTGGCTGTATTTCAGGGGTTTCCCGTTCCCCGCACGGCCGGTACGAGCC
>CAZFAP010000184.1:0-9691 GCA_964516325.1 uncultured Verrucomicrobiota bacterium | reverse complement strand
AATCGAATCCCCCGTGTCTTCGAGCTCGAACAGGCGTGCCCTTTCCTCTGGGCCGCGATTGGGCTGATGCAGCACCAGCATCAGCGTCCCGTCGAACCTCCTGAAGATCATACCGTGGCCGCCATCCTCCCTGAATAATGGTTCAGGCTGATGGGTCCAAGGTCCATTGAGCTTGCCTGATTGCGAGACGGCGATCCCGGTCGTGTAGCCCGTCGCAGTAAAACTCGACCAGATCATGAGGAGCTTTCCGGTTCTCGTCCGATACAGGAAAGGCCCGTCGGTGACATACCTGTCCCTATCAGGAGGAGTCCATGGCGCCTCACTTGCCTTGAACAGAGTGACCGGTTCACCCACGACATCGGACAGATCATCCTTCAAGCGGATCACAGCGATCGCGCCGTCTTTGATCTGCACCCACTCATGGCAATACACCATGTAGGCGATACCGTCTTCCACCCACAGTGTCCCATCCAATGCCATGTGATTCGTGGGAGTATGAGAGCGGTTATGGAACGGCCGGAACGGCCCCACAGGCGAGTCCGCGACCAGTAGCTGCGAGCCGCGCTTCACCCGGGGCGGCCAGTCGGGCCACTGGTCGAAGATTCTGTCATCAGTGCAGAAGGTTGTGAAGAGGTAGTACATGCCTTTGTAGGTATGCATCTCGGGCGCCCACACCCCCTCCTGCCCCCAGAAGTCCGGAGGAACATCAAAGACCGAGATGGGACCCTGCCAGGTCTCCAGGTCTTTGCTGGTGAGGACCGATACCCCGCGGCCGGAACCACTTGGCCGGCCTATGGATGTAATCAGGTAGTAAGTCCTCGTGGCCTCGACGGGCAGGACGAACGGGTCGCGTATGCGAACGTCCGACAGCTTGAAGGTACGCGTCTCTTGCTCCGCGGACTGGCATTGCGGCCCGACCGCCACGGCCAGGCTGCTTACTGCAAAGACGAAACAAAAGCACTTGTTTGCCGTCAATGTCATGGCCCTCATATTGTTACGTGTTCATGCCTTGCTTGCGAGTCCGTGCCCGCAACAAGGTTACCGCGTCTTCGGCTTCTAACTGAACCGGTGCACCTTGCACCAGTGCACGTCGGACAGCCTCTCACACGTTGTTTTCACACCCTCCGGAAACTCGAGGCGAGGGCCGTCAACGCAGACTCCAGGCACAAGGTGCTACTTCCCCCTCTTCTCGGCGGGCATCTCACTGCCCCCCAGATGGAATGTCAGACCGATCGGCGCCCCCTGGTCGTTCAAATCGAATACGATTCGCCCGTCGGTGTCCTTGAGAACAAACTCCGTACGCGAGAGGGGTAGAAGTTCAAGACCGCCCTGCCGCCAATAGAAGTCGGCGAAGAGTCGGTTATTCTCCCGGGTGATGGTAATCGGAGCGGTCGTATTCGGACGGTCGTAAAGGCCGGTGTAGCGGTCGAGTTCTTGAGAGGACATCCTGATGGGCGGGTGTGCGCTGGCGTACGAGGCGTCCGGCGCAGGAAGCTCCGGCAGCGGCAGCGCCCAAATGTTGCGGAAGCGGACGGGAGTGCCGTGGTCCTGCAGCCCAATCGGAAGCATGTCGTCGTGCGCCTTGTAGGGGAGGTACTTCAGCCACGACGTCGGCCCCAGCAGCTCCTCGTTATCTTGAATGAGAATCCCGTTGTGCACGACGGTCACCCGAGCCGCCTCCCGGAGTTTTCCTTCCGCTCCAAAGCGGGGGCGGCGGAAGGAAATGTCGTACGTCTGCCATTCGCCGGGGGCACGACAGGCGTTAAATCGCGGTGGATACTGGCCGTAGAGGGCCCCCGCCAGTCCATCGGCATAGGTGTCGGCCTGGTAGGAATCGAGCACTTGCACCTCGTAGAGGCCCATGAGGAAAATGCCGCTATTCGCCCGACCCTGCCCTTTTCCGGTCGGAGGATCAGGCGTTCTCCACTCGATGTGCAATAGGACATCGCCAAATCCCGGTTTGGTTCGGATTCCCCCGGCGCCCGGGACGATTTCCATACAGCCGTCCTGCACCTTCCACTTCGCCTCGCCACCACTCTCTCCCGTCCATTGCGAGAGGTCTGTGCCGTCGAAGAGCACGATGGCCTTCTCCGGCGGCGGCACTGTATAAGACTCTCGGACGGGTGTGATCACCAGGGGCTTGGGGCGGCTCATATCGTGCGCCTTCCAGCGGATGGTCTCCGACGTTCTTGCCACCTCGGTCGCGTGTCTGCATCCGAGGGAGCCCATCAGGAAAATGACGACGAACATCGCAAAGATCAAATCATGTGTTTTCATACCATCTCCTTTCCTCACAAGGATTAGTCCTATGTCATCGGTTCGCTTTCAAAGGACTCCGTCAGATGTCAATGTCAACTCGCCGCGCCCGCGCGTCTCATAAAACGCCCCCCGGTTGCCACGGTAGTCGCTCAGGAAGTCGGACAGCGGGGGACACTTCGGGGCACAACCATCGTGAAAAGGCGGCGGAACCTCGATCATAGCCCTACCCTATTCCCGAGATTCTGAGCAGAGCGCTTTTCAGGATAGCCCCATGTTGCTGGCACTTCCACGAAACCACTCACAGTGGAAGAAGAACTGGCTCATAAACAACCGGAACTGCTTGACTCTCGACCGGAGAGGACTCCTCTTCTTCTTCGGGCGGGACCGTTTCCTTTTCCCAGGGGACAATCCATTTGTAGATGGTGTGCTCGGTTGCTTCGTAGTCGTCCTGCTTCACGGTCATCTTGTACACCTGGAGGGGCTTGGCGCCGCGCATGTCGAAATCGTGAGACACAATGCGTGAGCCGGGCTTGAGTTTCTCAAGTTGGGGCATGAGCCGGACGTTCAGGCTCGGCAGAAGGTAAAGGGTCACCACATTGGCTTCCCGGAGGTCGAGGGTGAAAATATCCTCCTGCTTGATGGTAACGAGATGCTCGACCTTGTTCGCCTTGACATTGGCGAGGGATTCTTTGATGCGCTGCGGGTCAATATCAAAGCCAACCGCCTTCACCCCGTATTTCTTGGCCGCGGTAACGACGATGCGGCCATCGCCACAGCCCAGGTCATAGACCACGTCTCCCTTCTTGACTTCCACCATCTCCAGCATCTTCTCCACGACCTTCTGGGGCGTCGGAACATAAATCACGTCGGGCTTTCGCGGCGGAGCTGGCTTGCTCTCGGCAGCGGACGCCAAAGAGATTTTGAACGCGATGGCGTGTCGGCACGGCATCTTCGTTGGGCACTTGATGACCAGCGCGCCGGCCTCTTGTTTCCAGTCGAGTTCTTCGGTGCTGCCCAACAACTCCACGGCCGCCACCGGGTTCGGGGAGATGTCGGATTCCTTGCCCAGCGACGCGATTTTGACATCCGCTGTGGGGAGGGCCAGGCAAAAGGCGTACAGCGTATCCCCCTTGGCGGTGAAGCGAATATCCGTGGCCGAGTAGGCTCGCGCATATTCCTCCGTGCCTCTTCCGGCTTCCGAAACCGGGCCTTCGCCAAACATTTTCCATGGGCGCGTGCCGAAAATGGCCTCGCTGTTCACGTCCATCCACGCGGCCATGTCTTCGAGGACTTTGACCTCGTCGGCGTCAATCGTGCCGTCCCCCCGGACCGGAATGTTCAGCAGCAGGTTGCCGTTCTTGCTCACGATGTCCACCAGCATGGGAATCACCCAGGCGGCGCCTCGATAGCGGTGACTCTCAAAGAGGCTCCCTCGGTAAACCCATTCGCCGATGCACGTATCGGTCTGCCACGGTTGGGGCGCCAGGTGGTCGGCCTTGCCGCGTTCGATGTCCCAGACGAGCGCCTTGCGCTGGTCGTTATCGAGGTCCTTGGTGGGCATGACCGCTTCATTTTTTCCGCCGTGCCACGTTATGCTGGAGTTGTAGTAATGGGCGGCGAGGCTCAGGCGGAGGTCTTCGCTGACGCTGCGCAGCGGCAGTACGGGGTCGTCGAAGTAAAGGAGGTCGGGTTTGTACCTGCCCAAAAGGTCCTTCAGGCGGAGGACAAACTTGTCAACATAAGCTTGGTCGGGTTCGGCGCCGGGCGGGTGGTTCTGCGCGTAAAGGCCCTGCGGATCGTAGCCTTCCCACCAGGCGCCTTTGCCGTCGGCCCTGGTGAGATTGCCGTCATAGGGCACACCCTCTCTGGGACCGTCCTTGTCGCTGCCCTGAGCGACTTCATACCAACTCCAGACGCGACCGGAATGAACGGTCACACCGAAGCGAAGACCCTCTTTGCGGGCGGCCTGCGCCCACAGCCCAACGAGGTCTTTCTTGGGGCCGATGCTCACGGAGTTCCACGGCTGGTACTCCGAGTCGAAGTTGTCGAAGTTGGAGTGGTCGCTGGCCATGGCGACGAAGTATTTCGCGCCGGCGCCCTTGTAGAGGGCCATAAGCTTCTCCGGCTCAAACTTCTCCGCCTTCCACAGGTTGCAGAGGTCTTTGAAACCGACCCTGGAAGGATGCCCGTAGTTCTGGACGTGGAATCGGTTCTGGCGACTTCCCTGTACATAGAGGTTGCGCGCATAGGAATCCCCCTGTTCGGGTTGAGATTGCGGACCCCAGTGGCCCCTGATGCCCAACTTGGCATCGCGAAACCAGTCGGGGCATTGGTACTGTTGCTGCAACGATTCCCACGAGGGCTGGAATGGCCCCTCGGCGGTCTTCGCCCCACTGCTGTCGGTGGCGTTTGCCGAGGCCGCAGTGAGAAGGAGGGTCGCTACTAACGCGGCTGCCCAGTGCATGTTGACACGAGCTGTTTTCATAATCTTTTTCCTTTCGGCGATTCCACGGTTGCCCGGAGTTATGCTTCGCTCACCCTGCAATAAACTACCGCTGCCCTTTTGTGCAAGAGTTTTTTGTCAACCTTTTCCGCGATTCCTCCTGACCATTTTGGCATTGAAAAGCGTCATTGCCCCGGGGGCCGCGGACAAGGCAGCCGGGCCAGGGACCATCTATCTTGTCTCCACCAGAGCGGCGATAGTCCGGCTGCACGGGCGGATTATACCCCAATCCGGACACAAACGAGCGGCCATAGCAGTTGCGGCCGTACAAATGGCTCAAGGCGTACGGGGCCGTGTCGAGGTATTCCGGCTCTGGCGACAGGCGATGGGCAGGCCGGAGAACAAGGGCCTGGCGAGCGACACGAAGAATGTCGCCGCCGGAGGCATGGAGACAGCGAAGAGCAACAGGAGGCCCCCCAGTCCGGTGGACAGCCGTGCCACCGACCGAATGATAGAAGTAAATCGGGATTTCATTTTGTCCGCGAAGGCTCCCTTGCTGTGATGCGAAGCAGCGCCAACGAATACGGCTTCAATTCGGGGATAGCTTATTCCCTCTTTCGTTTGCTCTATAGGGAAAGTCGGTCAGAGTGACACGCGCCCTTGGGCCATTTCCTCTCGACGCCTGCATGCGTATTTCCATCAATTCTCACAAAGGCTGAGTGTACTCCCAGGGTCCTTCCTGTCCGCGTATTCGTCCCATCTACTTCTTGAATAGACCGGCGCCAAGGTCACTCCCGAGCGTGCCGGGCACAACGTAAAGATAGTTCTTTGCGCGCTTATCTCTTTCCAGCACTACTTTCCCCTCTTTGATGACGTTTTTCTCCTCGTAGGCGATTTCCGCTCCGGTCTCGCCGGTTGGGCCGCCAGGAACACCGTATCCTGAGTAGTGCTTGTTGCTCGCTACAATGCAATCGTGGAGCCGATACTTGATCGGTTTTCCTTGTCCCCGCATCCAGAAATACTCGCTGCGGGTCACGATATTGTGGTGAAACTCAAAGTCCTCCGCGGTCTGACAGGTCCAGACCCCCGAGATCGAGGCGCCGTCCACGATGCAGTACCGCATTGCATTCCTCTTACCCGGAGTGCCATCGGGACCATCCCAGAACACCGGCGATGCATGACAGTTGTAGAAGATACAGTGATCAACGACAAACGCATCGCCCGTGGCCAGAACCGCACAGTAAATGTCAAAGCCGTTCGGGTCGCCGACAAACATACATTGCGTCACAGCCAAATCCTCCAGGTTCTTCTCGACACGAGATACAGGACAATGCCAATTACAGAGCAAGGGGTTGCCCAAGAACCGGAGTCCACGGATTGTGACGTGGCTGGTCTTAATGCGAAAGCCGTACGTCTCCGTGAGCCTGTTCAGTTCGCCGGATTTTCGCGGGTCCTCGACAGACAGGATGACGGGCATCAGCGTCGGCGTCCATTTCGGGTCACCAGGTAAGACAAGCGCCTCGATCACCAGACGGTCCTCTTCGGTAAATGGACACCCAGCCTCGAGGTCCACGGATTGAGCAAGACTATACAGACCCGGTGCGATCTTGACCGTTACCGGTCCGGCTTCGGTTTTTCTTCTGATCAATTCAGCCGCCCGGCCAATTGTTTTCAGTGGGTTCTCTCGAGTGCCTTCATTGGCGTCATCGCCGCGTCTACTGTCCACATAGATGGTCAAAGCAGCCGCGTCTGTCGCGCCGACGGGCAACGCCAATGTCATCAGGACCCAGCAACACCTCAGGATGTTCCTGGCAATCATTCTTTATCCTCCCTCGCTGTGAAGATGTTCGACAGGTCTTTCGTTTCACCGGTCAATGTCACAACGATTCTCGTTGTTTGATTCGTGCTTCACCCTTCTCGCGGCCTACGATTTTCACGACACCCTCCTTCAGGGCGGCGTTGAACCCTGGGGAACCAGAGCGACAAATTCGACCCGCGCCGCCGGGAACTTCAATAGCGAGCCGGAGAGGTTCTCCGCTTTCTTCCCGTTGGGATAGAGTGTCAACAATGGGTCCCGCCTCCGGTTGCGCACGCGCCACTCGCCACCGACGGGGGACGCGATTTCCAGAAACTCGGTCCGTCCCTTCTCCATCTTTTTATTCCTTTACGTCAGATTTCTCGGCCTCCGGGCTATTCTGAATAATAGGCGCGGCGTTGGCGGAGTTGGCCCGACTGACGCCGAGGTAGTAACCCGTCACTGGCGATTGCGGGTAACCCATGGAGAGGTGCGCCACGGTCGCGCGATAGACCGGGTCCTGCATCAAGCAGACGCGGCGGTCGCTCGCCGGGACTGTGGTCGTGTAGATGCGCAGCTCGCCCGGCAGGGCGGTGATGATTTCCTCTCGCCAGTCGCCGAGGATGTCGGCGATCATCGCGATCCTGCCCTGGATGCCAGTCATGAGGGTTGGGCCTTTGTACTTGACGACCGAGGCGCCTCTGGGTCCGCCGCGGCGCACGCCACCGCCTGCGATGGTCTCCCGCAGAAGGTCGGCATCCCAGAAAATCCAGTTCTCGCAGTCGGGGACGTCTTCCCGCTCGCCCAGCCGCCTGCCGTCGGCGGAGAACATATAGCGCGATGTGGAGCCGCCCCTTGGGTCTTCGGTCGCCCAGCATTCCAGCCCGGGAACCAAGGGATCAATGTCGGCGACCATGCCGTCGCCCACGTGATAGGTTCGCTGCTTGATGCCCCATATCTCTTTTCCCGTGTGGGCATCCGCCAGGCAGACGCCGCTCTCCGCCCGGCCCGGTTCGATGGCGTAGAATATCTCCAGGCCCGCGCGGGTTGGGTCCACGTCAGTCACATAGCATTTGTCGGGGTGTCCCAGTCCGGCGGACCACAAGCACGTGCCGTTGTCATCGAGCACGCAGGAACCCAGGATGATTTCGTCGCGGCCGTCCTCGTCCACGTCAGCGGAGTGCAGGAAGTGCGCGCCCTGGCTGCGGATGATCGGGCTCTCATCATCGCCTTCCCAGTGCCACAGCGGCTCCAGTTTCCCGTCGTGATATTGGTAGGCGTCCACCACCATCAGTTTATATGTGCCGCGGGCTACCAACAGGCACGGCGTCTTGCCGTCGAGGTAGGCGATGCCCATCTGGTTGCGGTTGATCCGATTGTAATCGCCCAGACGGGGGTCGCGCGGTGGCCAGTCCGCCCGCGTGACCTCCCGCCCGGTCATCCCGTCCAGGATCGAACACCACTCTGGTCCCTTGCGGACGCGCCCGTCGGGTTCGCGTGCGTCCTCCGGGCCGGCCTTGACGGCCACTTCCGTCTTGCCGTCGCCGTCGAAATCGTAAGCCACGTACGGCGAATACCAGACGCCCGGCTCGATGCCGAGCCCCAGGTCCCTGCGCCAGAGGAACGCGCCATCGCTGAGATAGGCCTCCAGTTTGTAGGTGAGGCCGCTCGTATTGGGTCTGCCGGCTGGATCAATTCCCTGGCTCGGCTGCTTGATGACGAAATCATACGCGCCGTCGCCGTTGAGGTCCGCGATAGCTATCTTCTGAATCCCGTAAGAACCCTGAAACTTGATGGATGAGTAATACGGCTTGTTCTCGGCATCCGCCTTCAGTCCGCCGAGGCGGACCTTCTCCGAGGGTTCGCGCTCTTTGCCCTCGAGGACTGGCCTGACCCAGTAGGCGGACTCGCGCCTCAGCGACGACTGCTCGTCAAGGAAGTCGGTGGCGGCGGCCAGGGGCTCCTTGTTCAGCCTCACCGGATCGCCGCCCTCGACCGAGCGATAGACGTTGAAAGCCGTTCCCCTGGCGTCGCTCTTGAGCAGCCGCCAGCCGAGATAGACTTTGCCATCCTTGATGGGCATCGCCAACATTCCGCGATTGAGCTTTTCCTCGATGCGCTGTTCCGCCCAGCCTTTCACTTTGGGTTTGTCCATGTGCTTCGGATTGAGCGCAGGAACGTGGTAAGCTCGCTCCGACGGGTCTTGTGCGACTGCCGGGGAAGCGGCCGCCGAGAACAACAACGGAATCAGCACAATTCTTCTGATCATGCGGCATTGCCTCCAACTACATTATCGCTCTTTGCCTCCAAAAAGATTATCGTTCTTTCTGGATAATCTCTCATTTGTGGGTAGCGAGCCGCACGCGGAGCCCCGGGGTCACCTGCATGGAGATGGAACCGCAGAGCACGCAGAGATCGCAGAGATGGCGTCGGGCCACGAACGCGGAAGCGCAGCTTCCGCAGTCCTGGACCGATGCCCCCAAAGCCCCTGAATGTTCTCCCCACAGCGTGTCACCAACTTTGCTGACCCGAACACCATGAACATGCTGGCCCCCTGGCGCGAATCTTCAAGGCAGATGACCGCAGATGGACGCAGACAAGAACCGGGGCGGGGTCTGAGTCGCCCGGGTGGCTCGGACTTCTGTGTGGTTCCCCGCCCGCAACCGAGGGGATATGGCAAAACGGCTCTTTGGGATTCGCAATCAACATGCTATTGTAAAAGAAAGGAAGCGAATGGCGGCGGGCAGAATTCGGAGACGATGGAGAGGTCATCCAATGAAGAAAGTCGTGGCAATCCTCATCGCGTTGGGCGTGGCGGGCCTCCTCGGCTGGCGAATTCATAAAAAACTCACGGCGCTGCCCCAGGGTTTCGATCACCAGCGACGAGCGGTTCCCGTAGCTGTGGAGATCACGCCCGTGCAAAAGACTGCGATACGGGATGTTGGGCTTTTTGCCGGCACATTGCTCCCCAAATCACAGTTCACGGTCGCGCCCAAGATCGCTGGACGCCTGGAGAAGCTCTTAGTCAATATCGGAGACCGGGTCAAACGCGGCGACTTAATCGCTCTCCTCGACGACGACGAGCACTTTCAGCAGGTCGAGCAGGCTCGGGCGGAATTGGAAGTGGCGACGGCCAATGTGGAAGAGTGTCTCAGCGGCTTGAACGCTGCGGAGCGTGAGTTCGAGAGGGTTCG
>CAZFAP010000183.1:0-9779 GCA_964516325.1 uncultured Verrucomicrobiota bacterium | reverse complement strand
AGTAACAAGCGACACGGCGAAACGAGCAAACCAGCCCCCTTCATCGGGGGCTGGTCTGTTTCTTCGAACCGTCATCCGGCGAGGCCAGTTCTTTCCTGGCTTCCGCCGACACACGATGCGAGCAGAGAGTCCGCAGACTCTCGGGCATAGGTTGCCCCGATGCTGCGCCCATGAGTTCCGCCATGTTGCTTTTGGAGCGCTGGCATGCAGGCGCGGGTTGGAACCCATGCACCTCGCTGGGGAGTTCATGCCAATTTTGCGCCCTGCTCAAAACGGGTTGCGACCGAAGGCATGTTTCACTATACTCTTCGTCGCTGGCGGCGGGCGAAAACCATGCCCGGCGCGGCGCCCCTCATTGGCGAAGCACCAATCGCATGGTTTTTCCAGCAGCGTGCAACCAACTCTGCCCATAGGAGAGGAATGATGATGATTGAAAGGAGAATCCCAGGGCTAAAGAGACTACTCCGTTCAGCTCGGAGCGGCATCCTTTTCTGCCTCGTGTTGCCCGTTTTACTTCGTCTCCCGTTTGCCGCTTCCGAGACGACCGAGAAGTCCATCGTCGGCATTGCGAAAAATGACGACCCGGCGGCAGCCACTCGGGAGGCGATCAGTCTGGCGGGAGGGCTGAAAGACGTCGTCAAGCCCGGAAGCTGGGTCGTCATCAAGCCGAACGGCACCGTCCCCAGACCGCCTGAGGCGGGTGTCGTTACACGCCCGGAAGTTCTCCGCGCGGTCATCGAGAGTGTCAAAGAAGCCGGCGCCGGACGAATCACCGTCGCCGAGAGCGGCGGCACTCGAAACCCCGATGGCTCGCCCCTCCTCCAAACCGCTGGTTGGGACAAAGTCATTAGGGAGACCGGCGTCGAGTGGCTTTCAATAAACGCCTCTCCTACTCGGATGGTTCGCCCGGAGAACCCCCTCGGAATGGACGAATATACGGTCTGCCCGGCAATCCTCGACTGCGACGTGCTCATCAGCGTCGCCGTCCTCAAGACCCACAACACCGCCATTCTCACCGCGGCGTTGAAAAACATGTTCGGCATCGTGCCCGGCTACAAGATGGCCATCCATAAAGCCCTCAAAGTGGATACCGCCATTGCAGACCTCAATAAGCTCCACAAACTCGATTTCGCCATCGTCCAGGCATGCCCCGGAATGGAGGGCTACGGCCCCGTTAGCGGCACGCCGGTGGACTTGAAAGCAGTCCTCGCCGGGCGCGACGCAGTTGCTGTGGATGCCGTCGGGGCGGAAATCATCGGTCTCAACCCCTACGAGGTTAGGCACCTGGTCCATTGCGAGAAACTCGGGCTCGGGACGGCCGATCTGAGTAAGATCGAGGTTCGCGGGGTCGCCATCGGCAAGCTGAGGCGCCGTTTCGCCGGACCCTGGGGACCGGGCATCGAGGGTGAAATCTCCCGCGCCCATGTGCCCGAGCGCGGCGTAACATTCTTCTGGCTCGGTCAAGGCGGCTTCGCTTTCAAGACGGACAAAGATGAAGTCCTCGTCGTTGACCCCTACATTTCCGACGCATGCAAGACACCGCGGCTCGTTCCGCCAGCGCTTGTTCCGCGAAACGTTCGCGGCGACCGCGAGCAATGCCAGAAGACCCTGATGCCCAATTACATCCTCTGCACTCACGACCACCTCGACCACACCGATCCCGACGCGCTCCCCGAACTCGCCGAGACGAGCCAGGCAATCTTCGTCGGGCCGCCACTGAGCTGCAAGGTCTTCCGGGAGAAGGGCGTCCCTGACAATCGCATCATGGAGATGTCCCGCGGCGACACGAAGAGCCTGGGAAGCGTCAAGGTTACCGCCGTATATGCGAAGCACAGTGAGGACAGCGTCGGCTATGTCCTCGATTTCGGCGGGGTCAAGGTCTATGTTACCGGAGATACGCTTTACGACCCGAAGCTCGCGGAAGTCGCCAGCCTCAAGCCCGATATTCTCATGCCCTGCATCAACGGCAAATGGGGCAACATGAATGTCAGCGAAGCCGTCCGCTTGACAACCCAAATCCAGCCGAAAGTCGTCGCTCCCATGCATTGGGGGATGTTCGCCCAGAACACCGTTGACCCGCAGGTTTTCGTCATGGCGGCAAAGGACGGCGGCGTGAAATGCAAAATCCTCCTCATGGAGCACATGGGCTGCTACGTCTTCTGGCCTTTCTGAGGAGCGGATAACCGACCAGGGGCCCCCATTCTTTGGAAAAGTCGCCGCCGTGTCGGTAACTGCCTTGGGCTGCTCGAGCCAGAAAACTCGAGTTCGCGTCGCCGGGTGTAACGGCCACGGTTCCCGGCCCAGCACTCTAAGCCCCGGTCATCCGTCTCGCCAGTGGCCCGTTTTGGTATAATGCTGCGCTGACAGACCTGGCCGATCATGTTGGGGGAGCACGCTTCCCCGAAATGGAGAAAAAAAGCTTTGGGCAAAGCCCTGTTCGGAAAACTCAGAAACGGATTGAAGAAAACCCGAGAGCGGCTGACCTCTGGCATCGTAAGAATCTTCACCGGCAGGGCAAAGATTGACGAGGAGTTCCTGGAGGAGCTTGAGGCTACCTTTCTTCAGGCCGACATGGGCGTGAGAATGACCGACCGCCTCATCGAGTCCGTTCGCGAGCTTTACAGGAGCGAGAAAGGACTCGACAAAGACACCCTTCTGCGGAGGCTTCGGGAGGAAGTGGCTTCGGCCTTAGGTTCCGAATCCGCCCCGCTCCACGTCTCCGCCAGCCCTCCGACGGTCATCCTCATCGTCGGCGTGAACGGCACCGGCAAGACCACGACCATCGCCAAGTTGGCAAAGGGGTTCGCCGATAACGGCAAGAAGGTTCTTCTCGCCGCTTGCGATACTTTTCGACCGGCAGCCATTGACCAACTCGCGATTCTCGCCGAGCGAGCCGGCGTTTCCATCGTCAAACACAAGCACGGCGCCGACGCCGCGGCCGTCGCTTTCGACGCCGCCGAAGCCGCCCTTGCCAGGGGCATGGATTACCTGGTCATAGACACCGCCGGAAGACTCCACACGAAAATCAACCTCATGGAAGAGATCAAAAAAGTCCAGCGGGTCATCGCTCGCAAAATGCCCGGCGCCCCCCACGAGGTTCTCCTTGTGCTCGACGCGACAACCGGACAGAACGCCCTCCAGCAGGCGCGCATGTTTCACGAAGCGCTCGGCTTAACAGGAATTGTCATGGCGAAATTGGACGGCACCGCGAAGGGGGGAATCCTTCTCGCCGTCAAACAGGAACTGAATATCCCGATTAAACTCGTCGGCATTGGGGAGAAGCTCGACGACCTCGAGCGGTTCGCCCCGGCCGATTTTGCAGCCGCTCTTTTTGAATGACACGTTGTGCAGTTCCCAGGGAGATTTTCACCGCGGACAGCGCTGAGAACGCAGAGAAGAATACTTCTGCTCCGCCTCTGCGGTCTCTGCGATCTCGGCGGTTGAGTCTTCGGAAACCATGAGCAATCTTGACGAAAAATTTATGCAGTTGGCGTTGCGGCTCGCCGCTAAAGGCAAGGGTACGACAAGCCCCAACCCCCGAGTGGGCGCCTTGGTCGTGAGGAACGGCCGCGTCGTCGGGAGGGGATGGCACAGGCGAGCCGGCGAACCACACGCGGAAGTCATCGCTCTCGACCAGGCGAGCAAAGCCGCAACAGGCGCAACGCTCTACGTCACCCTGGAGCCTTGCTCGACGTGGGGCCGCACACCTCCCTGCACGGAGAAAATAATTGCTTCTGGCGTCAAGCGGGTCGTGGCGGCGGCAACCGATCCGTGGCCCGCCCACCGCGGCCGCGGATTTCGCATCTTGAGAAGAAAAGGCATCGAGGTCGCTTGCGGTGTCCTTCAAGCAGAGGCCGAAAAGCTCAACGAAGGATTTAACAAATTCGTCGCTACGGGCCTTCCGTTCGTCACCGTCAAAGCCGCCCTGAGCCTCGACGGCAAAATCGCAACCTCGGCGGGCGAATCAAAGTGGATTTCCAACGAGCTTTCCCGCCGGCACGCCCACCGAATGCGAGACAAGACCGACGCTATAATGGTCGGCATAGGCACAGTGAAGTGCGATGATCCATCGCTTACGGTCCGCGGGAAATTCGCCCGAATTCACAGCCCGTGGAAGATAGTCGTTGACTCCAAGGCTTCGATAGGCCTGAACTGCAAACTCCTTTCGGGCGAATCAGCCCGGACCACCATCATCGCCACAACCCGCCGTGCTCCGCAAGCCAAGCTCGAAGCGATTCGCTCGTCCGGCGCGGAGGTCCTTCTCTGCCGCGAAAAAGAAGGAAAAGTTGATCTCCGTGGCCTCATGAGGAAGCTCGCGACGCGGGGAATTCTCTACGTCCTCCTCGAAGGGGGCAGCAGACTCATCACCTCCGCCCTTGAAGCGAGCATTGTAGATAAGGTAGCCTTCTTCTATGCGCCGAAGATCATTGGCGGCGTGAAAGCCCCTTCCGTCGTTGTCGGCAAAGGCGCCAGCGACCTGGAAAAGGCAATTCGACTTACGAAGGTCGCCGTCAGGAGGTTTGGAAGCGACACTCTGATTGAAGGTTATATCGTCAAAGGGGAGAAAACGGGCTGAGGCACTGAAAATGTTCACTGGAATCGTTGAAGAAGTCGGGAAAGTCGTGTCGCTCGAAACCGGCGCCCACGGTGCGCGGATTGTTCTCGAGGCGAGCAAGGTGCTGGAGGGCACGAAACTGGGCGATAGCATCTTAGTCAATGGGGCGTGCTTGACGGTGTCGTCTATCTCGCGGAATCAGATCGCGATGGACCTCCTTGCTGAAACATTGTCCAAAACCAGCCTCGGCAGCCTTCGCCCCGGATCGTCGGTAAACCTCGAGAGGTCCCTGACGCCTCAATCTCGCCTCGGCGGACATTTCGTCCTCGGGCACGTGGATGGAACGGGAACAATCACACGCTTCGAGCGAACCGGGGAAGATTTGGTCGTCGAAATCGAGGCGGCCGCCGACATTGTTGCCATGCTATCCCCGAAAGGCTCCGTCGCCATTGACGGCATCAGCCTGACGGTGGTTTCGATTGCGGACCGCCGGTTCACGATACACATTGTTCCGCATACGCTGAACGCGACCAACCTCAGGGCGAGGAAGCCGGGCGATAAAGTGAACATCGAAATAGACATTTTTGCCAGATACTTACACGATTTTCTCTCGCGCCAGGGCAAGCTCCCCGGCGTCACGGAAGAATCTCTCCGCCGCGCCGGCTTCGAATGAGCTGCACGCCGGGAGCGAAGCGCAGGGTTGGGCGCCGCACGCTCCCGGTCGAGTGGGAATCGAGATTAGCGCAGAGCCAGGGGTAGAAAATGCATTTCCCGATTTCACAGCTTTATCCCGTTCTCCTCGTTTTCTGGGGGATTCTCTTCTGGTCGAGGTCAAAGGTCTTCCGGATAGCCCTCCTGATTTCGCTCTGCGTTCATGGCGTCTTTCTCATAAGGGTCAGCGGTAGGCAGACAGGGGGAAAAGAACCGGAGCGGATTGTCGCCTTCACGTTTTTCCAGGGTGCGGGCGAAAGCGAGCCGCGGTCGGCAAACCGAACGGGCATTTCAACGCCGGCGCCGCCGCCCGTCCCGGAGGCGGCGCCCCGTGAGGACTCCAAAACCGACACCGAATCCCCTCCGCAGTTAGAGCAAAACGTTCCCGAACCCGCGCCGCCGCGCGTCGAGGAAGGGCTGCCCAGAATAGAGGACTCCTCTCTCATAGATTTCTCCGCTCACCCCGAAGCGGAAGACTATCGCAGGGAGCTTCAGCGTCTCATCCGCGTCTATCAGAAGACGCCGCCTGAAATCTTGCAGCAGGGATTGGAAGCGAGAGTCAAGGTGTGGTTCAACTTATCGCGCGACGGAAAGCTCAATCAGCCGATATTTGTTGACCTGCAGATTCGCTCCTCCAACGATGTCGTGAACCGCGTCGCTGTGGATAGCATCGTCGCCGCGGCAGACCATTTCCCTCCTTTCCCCGAGCGCGTCAACCGAGCCGAATTGTGGTTTTACGTCTATGTTGACTTCGCCAATGTAACATTTTCGGAGGAATGATCCTGCGAGACTAACCGTGCCCCAACGTTTCGCATCATAACGAGAAATGGCTGTCCTGAGGAAACCAGCATACTTTTTCGTCGGTCTCCTTCTCCTCCCCGCATGCTTTGGAGTCGCGTATTCCACAATCCATCAAATAGTTCACTCGGGCGATTTCCGGCGGAGCATCGTCTTTTTCTTCATCGGCTGCGCCTCCTACCTCACTTTTTTTCTCGCCTTCCGGAAGCCCCTCCGCCCCTATCTCCTCGGACACGAGTTGACTCACGCCCTCTGGGTTTTCCTCTTCCGCGGCAAAGTCCATGAGATTCGCCTTTCAAGCCAGCACGGGCAAATCAAGGCGACGAAAAGGAACACCCTCATCGCCCTCGCGCCATACTTCTTCCCCTTTTACACGATCCTTCTCATTGCAGCCTACCTCGTCGCTTCGGTATGGATAGACTTCGGGGATTATTTCCGCTTCGTCGTCTTCGCCCTCGGATTCACATGGTCATTCCACCTCCTTCTCAACCTCTTCGTTCTTCACCGCGGCCAGGAAGACGTGAGATTGTCCGGCAGTTTCTTCTCCCTCGTCCTGATCTTCCTCTTCAACTTCCTCGTTTTCGGACTCCTCATGGCTTTCGTCTCCGACGGCATCTCCTTCAGAGACTACCTTTCGCGGTTGACTCAAGACGTTTTGAGCTTCTATACTGCCGTCGCCAGAGCGATCCATCGGTAGTGAGAGGCGCGCGAGCAAATCACTCCGAGGAACAAACGGACGCGGCCTGCGTCGAATAGGTTGATCGGGCAGCCGGACATTCGCAGTTCCGTTAGCACGTCAACGGGTCCTTCGGTCCGCGATGACTATGGCGCACGGTTGAGGTTTATTGTGACTTTCGTCAGACACATACAAGTTGCTCTCTTTCGCTCTCCGCGAAGCGCCCTGCAAGGACGTTCGCGGTTGAGGCGGTCAACCCAATTTCCCAGCCGTGCCCTCGCGTACGCAAGCGCTGTGCTGCTCACGCTCTTCCTTTTCCCGTGTGCGGCGCTTTGCACCGAGCTGCACGTTTACCTCAGAAATGCAGACCATATTTCGGGCAAAGAGCTAATCCTCGATGACCGTGCTCTGTCCGTCGTGACGCCTCACTGCGGAAAAGTCGTCGTCGAGCGGCCCGCCATCAAGGGCATCTCGCCCGACACCCGGAACGCCAGCAAGATTTTCCAGCTCACCAGCGACAGCGACCTCGTGTACAACCGCAATGGAGACCGTCTCTCCGGGCAAATTGTCGGGATGAAGGACGACGCTCTTTTCGTGAAAACGTCCTTTGCCGGGGATCAAACCGCCAGAGTCGAACTCAGCCAGCTTGACTACCTCGCCTTCGCCTCTCAGAGCAAACCCGAGCCCGCCGCCGATCCCGGCGAGTTTCGCGTCATCTTCCCCAACGGCGATGTCATCTCCGGAAAAATCGCGGGGGTTGAGTCGGGGCAATTCGTCCTCGACCCGCCCTATTCCGACAAGGTCCGATTTGACGTTTCCGCCTTCCGTTCCCTTCACAGCCGCAGATTGTCGAAGGAGTTTTTCCCCGGTGGAGTCGCGGAGGCACTCATGAACCTCCTCGAACGGTCCGGCGAAATCCGAGCGAGCTTCAATTACGTCTTCCCTGCCCTCGTGAAGTCCTTCTTGAAAGACGGCGACAAAGACGGAGCGCTCCTCATCTTCCAGCGAATCTCGTCCTACCTCACCGACCAGTACGTCTTTCAGAGGATCGGCGAGGAATTCTTAGCTAACAACATGTTCGACGCCGCCGTCCAGGCATTCGAGAAGATGATGGAAAGCGCCCCCAACTATTACTATGCCTATGCGAAGCTCTTCGCCGTCTATGCCAAAATGGAGAAGTATTCCGAAGCCGCCCAGATGTACGAGCGGCTGCTTTCGGACCCGGCGATTAACATTGAAGCCTTCGGTTTGACCCCTTCCAAGGTCAGAATGGAGTTGAGCGACATCTATCTAAAGCTCAAGCAGTTCGACAAGGCGACCGAGCAGCTTCGACGGGTCATCGTCAGCCCGAACGAACCGGACGATGTCCGCAAGACCGCCCTCGCTAACTTAATCCGAATTCTCAAGGAGCAAGGCAAGATCGAAGCCCTGACCGATAGATACAAAGCCGAGCTGGCGGAGAAAAACAAAATCATCGGCGAGGGGTACCTCGAGCTGGTGAGAAGTTACGTCACCGAAGGCAAGGTCATGAAAGCCAAGACCTACGTCCAGAGGCTCGAGGAGCTCGGCCTCATAGAATATGCCGAAAAAGCCAGCCAACTCATCAAAGACTGAAAAATAAGCGGGAGGATACGAGTGCCGGAACAACAGCAGGAAACAAATAGAAACGAAATGGTTTCCACCGAGCCCCTGACTCGCGGCGACGTCGAAGCAGTTGACAGGCTCAAGGAAGCTTACCACACCCTCAACCGCGAAGTCGCAAAGGCCATCGTTGGCCAGGCGGCGGTCATCGAGCAGCTTCTCATCGCATTATTTTGCCGGGGGCATTGTCTTCTCGTGGGCGTGCCGGGGCTTGCTAAGACCCTCATGGTCCGCACGATTGCCCGAGCCTTGGACCTCATTTTCAAAAGAATTCAGTTCACGCCCGACCTCATGCCCGCCGACATCACCGGGACGGATATTATCCAGGAAGACCCGGAAGCTCGTCAACGCAGGTTCGTCTTCCTGAAAGGCCCCGTATTCTCGAACATCCTCCTCGCGGACGAAATCAACCGAACGCCCCCGAAGACTCAAGCCGCTCTCCTCGAAGCCATGCAGGAACACCAGGTAACCGCCTCCGGAAGGCTCTACAAGCTCGACGAGCCTTTCTTCGTGCTGGCGACGCAAAACCCCATCGAGCAAGAGGGCACCTATCCTCTCCCCGAAGCTCAGCTCGATAGGTTCATGTTCAATATCAAGGTGGATTATCCGAGCGAACAGGAAGAACTGCAAATCGTCAAGACGACAACCACCTCGTTCGAGCCGGAGCTTCGCAGCGTCCTCACCGGACAGGAAATCATCGAGCTTCAGCAAGTCGTCCTGCGGACGCCCGTCCCCGACCATGTCTATAACTACGCCCTCAAGCTCTCGAGGAGCACTCGACCGAGAACGTACGGTGTCCCTGACTACATAGACGCCTGGGTGAGTTGGGGCGCCGGACCGAGAGCCACTCAATACATGATTCTCGGAGCAAAAGCCAGAGCGATCTTGTACGGAAGGTATTGCGCGCTCGTCGAGGATGTTCGTGCGGTCGCGCATCCCGTCATGCGACACCGCATCGTCACCAACTTCAACGCCGAATCCGAAGGAATAGACACCGACCACATCATCGGTCGCCTTCTGAAATCCATCGCCGCCGCGAAAGAGGACGAGGCGATAAGGGTGTAGAGCGGCAAGAGTGCTCCTGTGTTTCAGTGGTACAATCTGGCCAAGGAGAGAGTGTCCCTCAGCGCCACGTCCGTGCCCCTCATGCCCTGGCTTTGCCCCTCCGCGCTTCTCCTGTCGCTCCTGCAGCGAATTGGGCTTCACCGGAATCTGCGACGAAGGAGTCGAGGACCCAAATGGTCCCTCCGTCGCCTTGCGTTGCTCATACCGAAGCCTCTCCTTCAGCCGCCGGTTCTCCTCCCGCAAGCGATGGATCTCGATCTGCTTGTCCAGGCAACCCCTACAATACGCTACCCTCGCTTCGGCCTTCACTCCCCCTCATCCAGTTTGTCGTAG
>CAZFAP010000182.1:0-9961 GCA_964516325.1 uncultured Verrucomicrobiota bacterium | reverse complement strand
CAAATCCATTGCCGAATCCCCCCGAGCCTCCCACCACTTAAATACAGCCACACCCTTGACAAATGGCGCCAGGAGTGGTTTATTCACTTGGAGGGAAGATGGGAGTTTGGGGTCCTGAGGACTGGGTAGGACAATGACTGCGTTGAGGAAGAACCCAGAACGAACGAAAAGCAGCGAGGGTTATTGAGACACCGGCCCATATCATGGGCCTTTTTTTGCTTTCAGCTCCAAACAAAGGTAGAAAGGGGGGTCGGGAAATTAGGAAGTTATGGGTATGGGAGTTCGTTGTGGCGCTGACGTGCGTTCAACCCGCTTGCCAGGCGGCTGTGTTCTACGTGGATTCGGCGCTCCCCCAGTCGGGCGATGGAACGTCTTGGGCTGCGGCGTTCAAGACGGTTCAGGAGGGCGTTGACGCGGCGGCTCCCGGTGACACCGTGGTCCTGGCGCGCGGCAGGTATCGCGAGAACGTTCGTCTGAGAGGCGAGCCCCTAATCGTTACCTCCGTTAACCCCGACGATGGCGAGACCGTGTCGGCGACGATTCTGGACGGTGGAGAACTGGATTCGGTGGTCGCGGTACCAGCGACTCCGGAACCCGGTTGCACCCTAAGGGGTGTCACAATCACTGGCGGAAAGGCTTTTCAAGGAGGAGGGGTCCGCTGCGAACCGGGCGCGCGCGTGCGGATAGTCAACTGCCTCATCACGGGCAACAGCGCACGGGAGAGCGGAGGGGGAGTGTTCGGCGCACTCACGGTTTTCGTTATGGAGAACTCGTCCGTGGAATACAACTCGGCCCCGCTGCACACGGGAGACAGTGATAACTGCGGGGGAGGGCTTCACTTCCTTGATTCAAGCGTCACCGTTCTCGGCACCTCCATCCGGCTCAACACTGCGCATTCCGGCGGAGGGATGGCGTGCGAAGGAGGTGACCTTACGATCCGCCGGTCCGAGATAGCGTTAAACGTGGCACAGCTGAGCGCCGCTCTCCAGTGCAGGTTCGTGGAAGAGGCAGTTCTGGATGGCAACTGGTGGTCTCTGAACACAGCCAAGTACGGCGCATGCGCGGACTGGGTCGGCTCTCGGGTTCGGATGACAAACAACGTCCTGGTCGGCAACGAGGCGACTGTTCGGGGCGGCGCCATATTTGACGCGGGAGTCTCGTCCCTCATCGCGAACAACGTCATCGTTTATAACTCCGCCCGGGAGGGCGGCGCCATTGTGGCATGGCACATGTCAAGGCCGCGTTTAGTTAACAACATAATCTGGGGAAACGAGAACTCCATCTACGGGGACCGTTCAACGTACGAGATGGCGTACTGCTGCATTGACGAGGACATTTCCGGGGAGGGAAATGTCCACCTCGACCCTCAGTTCTTCGGGGATTTCCGGCTGAAGCCGCCCTCGCCGTGCATAAATGCCGGGAGTACCGCGGCGGCTCTGAACGTTGCCGCGTCGTATGCGGACACGGCCGCTCTGATCTCGTGGGCGGCGGGCGAAGACCTCGGCGGAAATCCGCGCATATCCGGGAGCGCGGTGGATATGGGGGCGTACGAATATCAGGAGGGACCGCCAACCCTCAGTTTCCTCGTCCAGTATTCTTCCGACCTTTTGACCTGGGAGTCGGTCGAGGTGGGGCCCGTCTGGCAGTGGCTCGATGATATACCCGACGGCCTCGGCAAGCGGTTCTACCGTGTGGGCGTGCTCGGGGCAGTGCCGGTGTTATCCCCTCGGAGCCCGAGGTTCCGGTGAGAATTAGGGGGAACCGGAGGATAGATACCTCGCCCGGGGGCTACGTCGCATGGCGGGCGCCCGACGATCAGCGACGGCTGGGCCCAAAAAGGTGACGGGAAACAACCAGGACCGGGTTTACTCCGCTTTGTTCGCCGCTCGATGTCAGGGGACGAGGCAGTGGGCGCCGGCGGCGGGTCGGAACTCGAAAATGACCTCCGCCCCGTCTTTGTACAGGGCGTACTTTTCAGGATGGGTCTGTTTCAGGAAGGTCTCGTAATAGTTCTCCATGATGCGGGACCTGACCAGCTCCACGTCCTGCTGGCGGACAAGGCTCACCGTGCAGCCGCCGAAGCCGGCTCCCGTCAGGCGCGCTCCGACGGCGCCGGCTTCACATGCCGCATCGGTGAGAAGGTCGAGTTCGGGACAACTGACCTGGAAGTTGTTTCGGCAGCTCGCATGAGAGGCGTTCATGACCGCCCCGAATGAATTGCCATCGCCTTTCTTCAGCATGATGGCGCCGTCTTCGACGCGGGCTGCCTCGCTCACGACATGAACCGCCCTCGATTTGAGCTGGAGCATCTCGTTCGGGAAATCTTGCTCGGGGGGCAGCGCATCATCCGCAAATCGGCTCGCCAGTTCTCCGGCGCTGACGCCAAGAGACCGGGCGACCTCTTCAAAACTGTAAGCCCTGTCGGTCAGTTCCGACCGGATGACCCTGAGCAACGGAGCGCTTCCCATTTCTCTATAGAGGTCGCCGAGGCGCTGGGCGCCGTCCATGCCGACGGCATGGGAGAGGAGCGCTGCCGCGAGCTTGCACTCTAAGGCGCGGCGATTGTAGGCTTCACGAGCGCAGCCGGTTTTTTCGGCGGCGATGAGCGAGTTGCACACGAGGACCGAGAATCCCCTCGCCAAATCCACCGGCTGGACGCGCAAGGGGAAGAAATCTATTTTCAAAGCCTTTCCCGGCTCGGACAGAAGAGACGCCGCCTGGTCCATTCCGCCTCCTCGCGTGCCGACATAGTGCTCCGCGGCAGCCATGGCTTCCGCCAGTTCCGTTTTATCCACCTTTTTGCGGGTGTGGCTGAGCACAGCCAGAGCGGAAGCGATGACCAACGCCGACGAGGAGCTTAATCCCGCTGCCGTGGGAATATCCCCGTGAAAGAGCATGTCCATGCCCGGCAAGCGCGCGGTTGGTCCGAAATAGTCGGCAAGCCCCAGAAACGCCGCCTTCACATAGTTCCCCCAATGACCGCTCTCGAAAAGCGAAAGCCGACGGGAAGCTGCGAACTCGAAAGGCGGATATTTCTCGTCGGCGTTTCGGACGCTGACCTTCTTATCCCGCCGCCTGCTGCAGCAGCAGATGATTTCCCGCGGAATCGCCATCGGCAGGACGGGCAATCCGGAGTAATCCGTGTGCTCGCCGACCAAATTGACTCTTCCCGGCGCCCTGACAATGGAGACGTTTCTGGCGTCGGGAAACTGCGTCTTGAAGCCTCTGACGAGGGACGCCAGTTTGGATTTGACGGCGGGGAGTTCCCGCAGCTCATAGACCCCGGTCAGAAAGCTATCTTCAAACCCTTCTTCGAGTATCTTTGACAACAGGTCTATGTTCATGTGCAGCTCCTCACTCTCCGTGGGACTCACCGCAGAGAACGCCGAGACCGCAGAGAAGATTCAGACAGCATAATCGGCTTGGATGTTGCATAACAATCCCGTGAATCCTGTCATCCTGTCTGAGCGTCTCCCTGCGAACAGGAATTGCGGGATGCGCACCATTTCAGATTAACCGCGGATACACGCAGATACAGACCGTGAGTCCCATCTGCGTCCATCTGCGGTTCCTGATCATCCTCTGCGCCTCTGTGTCTCGGTCATCCTGTCCGAATTTTCCTTAGACAGGATTAGATGCAGGAGGATAATCCGGTTAATCCTGTCCCTGCCCTTTGGCGGGGTTATCCTGTCGAATCTCTCCTTCTCTGCGACCTCCGCAATCTCTGCGGTTCTATGTCCTTCCAGCCAGCAGCCGGCTTGCCCATCTGTTCCGCGGCACAGTACTGGGGCGCTGCTGTCCATTGCCGCAAACTCACTTCATCGCCGCTCGGGCTTTCTTGAGAATTCGTCTTTCCCGCCTGGTCAAGCTCCCAATCCCGTAGCGGGAAATCTTCGCGAGGATGGGATCCACCTCCTGGCTGATGAATTCCTCGGCGTCAATGGGCTTGTATCTCTGTTGGCGCGCTTTCCGCCAGAGCAAACGCCTCTTAAGACTGAGTCTGAATCGCTCGACAAGGGCGTACGGGAGAGGAAGACGGAACTTCCATTTCATAAAGATGTATCCGAAAACGAGACCGCCTAAGTGAGCGAAGTGGGCGATGTTGTCGCGGGAAGCCTGGAGCACTGCAAGGAACTCCATGACCAGCGAACCCGAGCACAAGATGTTTCGCCCGCATGGTAACGGGGAAGAAGTAGAGTATCAGGGTGATGTATCGTTCGGGGAAAAGCATTGCGAAGGCTATGAGTATGCCGAAGACTGCGCCCGACGCCCCAAGCATCGGAATCGCAGCCCTCGGTCCCCAGCTTGTCAGGGCGTAACACAGGCCGGCGCCGGCTCCCGCCAGGAAATAGAGCTGCAAAAAGCGCCTATTTCCGAGACGAGCTTCAAGCTCCGAGCCGAACATCCACAGGACGAGCATGTTCAGGAGGAGGTGCAAGAGGTGTCCGTGCAGGAACATGTAGGTGAGCAACTGCCAGAGGAAGAGGTTGCGGAGGAGCAAACGCGGCACCAGATAGAAGTAGGCAAACGCTCCGGTTCGCTCGAGGATGACCTGAAGGATGAAGACCACGACGTTGAGGATGATCAGGAACCTTACGGTGGGGGTAAGCTTCGGACCGAACCGAAGGACCGGACGTTCAAAGGTGTAATCGTACTCCTGCCAGCTCATGGCACTGCACTACCTCTCTTGTTATTATTTTAGAGGAGGCACGTTGCCTTTTCAACCCCTTTTTCATACCATCGTCGGCAAAGGAAGGTTCGATTGACGGGCTGCAAAACCCGGTTACCGAGTGGCTTCTTGGGGTGGTGCAGCCTGCTTCAGTCCCGCCCCTGGCGCCTTTCCGGCTTGGTGGTGAGATCATCAGGAGAACCACAAAGGCACCAAGGCACAAAAAGGATCCCGGGGGGAAAGAATCGGAGGTACCGCACTCCGATGTGTAACCGAACCAGACACCCGCGCATGAAAATCCTGTTCATCGCACCACAACCCTTTTTCGAGAACCGCGGCACGCCTATCGCCGTGAGGAATATGCTTCTGGCGGTGGGAAAGCTCGGGCATGAGACGGACCTGATAACTTACTACGCGGGGCAATCGGTTTCGATTCCGGGGAGCAGGATATTCCGCTGCATGGAGCTGCCGTTCAAACGGATTCCGATTGGCTTTTCTCCGCTGAAGCTCCTCCTCGATCCGCTCCTTTATGCGGCGGTGATCAGAAGGCTTTTGGCACGGCAGTACGATGTCATTCAGTGCGTCGAGGAGGGGATATTCCTGGGGCTTCTTGCGGCGCCGAGAAGGGGTGCAATGGTCTGCTATGACATGGACTCTTCTATGGCGGAACAGCTCACGGCAAGAGGAAGGATATGGCGGTTGTTCGCGCCGGTTTTCCGCGCAGTGGAGGGCTGGGCTATCAGGAAGTCGGCGTGCATTGTAACGGTTTGCCCCGCACTCGCCGAGCACGCCCGGAAAGTCAGCGGCAAAAGGCCCATTTTTCAAATCGAGGATGTTCCGATTGTCCATCGGGAAGAACTGCCGGCGCCAAGAGAAAAGGAATTGAGAGATAGGTTCTCCTTGCACGGGCGGAGGACAGTCGTTTACATCGGCAACTTTGAGTCGTACCAGGGAATTGACCTCCTCTTCAAGGCTTTTGCCGTCGTGGTCGGGCGGGAGCCCGAGTGCGTGCTGATCCTCGTCGGAGGGGCGGGAAAAGAGGTTCTCACAAAGAAGAAACTTGCTCGCTCGCTGGGAATAGAGCGGAACGTCTTATTCACAGGGTTCGTGCCGCCCGAGAAAGCGGGAGTGTATCTCTCCCTTGCCGACATTGTCGTTTCTCCGCGAGTCCGGGGGACAAATTTCCCGATGAAGGTCTATAGCTATCTCGCTTCCGGGAAACCTCTGGTGGCGACGGACCTCCCCGTGCACAGCCAGATACTAAATCATGAAATTGCCCTCCTTGCCCCGGCGACGGCGGAGGGATTATCGGAGGGAATTCTCCGGCTTCTCGCAAACCCCGGGCTGGGAGCATCTCTGGCGGAGCGAGCGGGGCGCTTCGTGGAGAAGGAATTTTCTGACGAGGCGTACCAGAGAAAAGTGGCGGAACTGTACGGCTGGATGGCGGCTCGGGCTGCATCGCACAAGCCCTGGAGTTGCTGACACAGCCCGTTTCATCGAGGAGATCGCAGAGAAGAAGAGTTTTGACAGGATGACAGGATTGACCGGATGATCAGGAACCGCGGATGGACGCGGATGAACGCAGATGGATGGAAAAGTGAATATCCGCGTGTATCTGCGTGCATCCGCGGTTAATCTCCCATCGTGTTCATCCTGTGAATGTTGTCCAAAGAGAAAAATCGAGACAGGATAATTGCCTTCGGGGACGGTGAAGGGAGCGGCGCTACCGCGGCTTTCGTCGCTTGTTCACGGGGAAATTCTCCAGCTTCACGTATTCGGAAAGCGGTCCGCCGATGAGCGGCTCGGCGTAATCAAGGAAAGCCTCGGTCACGCCATTGCCGGTCTCATTGATAAACTCATCGGGCATAAGCTTCTCCGCATTGGCGACCTCTTCGAGGTCCGCCAGACCTGTCGAGCAGCGATATTCCCTGCCCGGTTCCCGGACAAGCGACACCATCTTATCGGTGATTCCCCCGACGGCGACCTCGACCGCCCTTTTGCCGACGAGGTGGGCTTCCTCGGCGTCCACCGGTGAGATGCAAAGTCCGGACGACCGCTGCATGGTGCCCGGCTTATCGAGCCTCGTCTTGAGGTTCAGATTTTGCACGATGAGGTCAACGAGGTGCTGTCCGAGCCCTCCCAGCTCGGTGTGGCCAAAAGCGTCCACGTTCATCTTCGCTTGAAAGGCCGCCACATAGGTCCCGTCGGGATTCTTCAGCCCCTCACACGCGGCGATAACAGCCCACCCTTTCTCCTTGAACACGGCTTCGACGTCGCCCAGAAATCTCTCGACGAGGAACGGTCTTTCCGGAAGGTAAATCAGGTCGGGAGCAAACTCGCCCGTTAGAGCTGTGGCGGCGGTGACCCATCCGCTGTTTCGCCCCATGGTCTCAATGACCTTGATGACTTCCGTGTAGCGCAACGAGAAAGTATCCATGACCATGTCTCTGGCGGTGATTGCCTCAAACCTCGCGGCGCTGCCGAAGCCCGGACTGTGGTCGGTGAATGCCAGGTCGTTGTCTATCGTCTTCGGGACACCCATCACACGCATCTCATATCCCCGCTCGCGGGCCGTCCTTCCGATTTCGTGAGTGGTGTGCATGGAGTCGTTGCCGCCGATGTAAAAGAAGTAGCGCACGTTGTGGGCGGTGAAAATGTCGAGGATTCGGTCGTAGTCGTCTCCCGCCGCTTTGTACCGGCACGAGCCGAGAGCCATGGTGGGCGTGCGGCGCAGCCCTTCGATGGTGCCTGGCTTCTCGCGACGCAGGTCCACGATATCCTCCATCAGCAATCCCTGGATGCCGTGCCTCGCCCCATAGATGCCCTTGATCTCCGGATGCCGCATCGCCTCCTGGATGACGCCGCACAAGCTGCTGTTCACGACGGCGGAAGGTCCCCCGGATTGACCGACCAGAAGGTTTCCTGTCAGTTTCTCTGGCATCTTCTCCTCTCCTGCGACTTTGCGCCAGTGGGCAATGCGCCGTTGTCAGCGCGGGGCGGCCCGCCGCGCCTTTGAGTTCTCGTCAGCACGGACGCGGATTCTCGGCGGTCTCTGCGTCCTCTGCGGTTCGACATCATCCCGTCAATCCTGTCATCCTGTCTGACTTCCTCACTCCTCGTATTTTCCTCTCTCGACGAGCGGTCTGAGCGGAATTTGCTCGTTTGAGATTGTGAGCACACCGCCGAGTGTGCCGGCGAAGAGAACCTGGACATCGGCGATGCGGGCGACGACATTTTCTGCCCGCGCCTCCGCGGAAGCTCCTTTCGGTTCCTCCGTCGTGAGAACATGGAGGAACACGTCCTCCGCTTGAGAACTTGCTGGGAGAACCTCGACCCGCCAGCGGCTGGCGAGCGGCGTCAGGACGGTCTCGCGCGGGTCAAAGGTCTCCCCGCGATACGTATAGCCCTCGACCTTCCGAATCACGGCGTCTTCGGGGAGCAGCGTCTGGACGACCAGCCTCCCTTTCCCGTCTGCAATCGCAGTCGTCTTCTTCTCGGTGTGAGGCTCGTTTCGGCTGTGAAGAAGCCACGTCTTTTGGTATTCGGGCCGGGTGCTCACGACGCGATCAAAGACTACAAAGGTATGTGGGCGGAGGAAGACGATCTGCCGAATCCATAGTCGCAGTTTCGTCGGCGAATAGGCTTTCGTGCAATCGCCTGCGACGTACACGTATCTTGGGCGGTTCTGATAGGCGACAATGTGGCCCCGCTCAAACTGGTCTCGTCGGCTCTTCCAGACATCGAGCGTGTCCACAGTCCATTCCCATTTCTTCGCCTGCCCGCCGTCGTTGGCATACTTGTTTCGACCGCCGTCCCGCATCATTTTCCACTCCTCGCCCGGCTGATAGACGAGGATGCAGTTGTGCGCGACCGTCCGGACAAGCCAGTTCACGGAGTGATTCGACAGGTAATCGTGATACTCGCCGCTTTCGGTCGCGAGCGGCTCCCGGCGGAATATCTCAAAGTTGCCGACCTCGAAGTGTTGGTGTCCCGCCCAGTAGTCGCCGCACTCAAATCGAAACCAGGTCGCGTCGTCGGTCCAGTCGCTCCGCGCATAGACCTTGCCGATGCCGCGAGCCAGGTGTGCAAGAGGGAAGTTCGCAAGACTCAAACGCTCGTCGGGCTCCTCCTCGTAGAGGAAATCCACAAGCCTCGCCTCGAAATTCGAGCCTTTCCGCCGCTTGTTCGCCACATAGCGAGAGAGCTCGGAAGCGCGGAAGTATTGCGACAGCACAGTCCGGAGGTGGCGGGGATACTCGTTGTGCCCGCCGTAGGTGTTCGCGCCGTCTCCCTCGACGGGGTAGCGTTCGGCGCCGTACGTCCACAGTCCCGGATAGGGCTGAAACATCTCGTAGGCGAGGCGCTGGTAGAAGAACTGCGGCGCCTTCTGGAAGCCGTCGTAGTCTTCGAGGCGCCGCGCGAGTTCGAGCGCTTGCACGAGATGCCATAGCGAGCCGCGTGCGTACCAGCCGCACTCCGTGAATCCGCCGCCGTCACCGAACTCCCGCAGCACCGGCACGACTTTTCCCTCGTAAAGCTTCAGAAGCGCATAGTCGCGAAAGTCTTTCGCCTTCGGGTTCTCGCCCCAGGTCGCGTAGGCGATACGAAGATAGCACAGGATTTTGGAGAGGGTGGAGTTGTGGAAGGCGTTCTCGTCGGTGGTGTATTTGCCGAGGTGCCCGTTCATCCACTCGACCATCCGAGCGCGGTCGCCGGGCGGAATCGCCTCGAAGAACAAATCGTAGGTCATGGCGACTTCCGTGAGCCCAATCCACGTGTCCTGATGGACATCCGTAACTCCGCGCTCGACGTTTTTCATCGCCGCCCGAACGAAAGGCTCGATGAGGTCATGGCTGACGCCCTCGACGGCGTTCGCAATACCAATCGCTGAAAGGGATTTGTTCGATTTGATCTCCCTGTAGGTCTCAGGCTTCGCCCTGGCAAGCGACTGCAAATGGGCACGCGGACCGAGGAGGCGGGGATGCTCTTTGAGCGCCGACGCCCACGAACGACTGGCGATCCTCGGGGAAGGCTGCGGAATTTTCGAGGCGGCGCCCCTGAGATCCGGTTGTGCCCCGACGACTGGCGCGATCAAACCCATAAGAATCAACCCGGCACGGAAACACTGAAAAAAGAACTGCCTGCTCATGGCGTATTCCCTCGGACGATTTCGGTTATCCATTCTGGACTGCAAGAGTACCACAACAGTCCTCCCGTTTCGAGGGGGGCGGCAATAGGGGTGTGGCTCTTTTTCAGTGGCGGATTTTGGGGTGGGGTGTATGATGTTTTTCC
>CAZFAP010000181.1:0-10009 GCA_964516325.1 uncultured Verrucomicrobiota bacterium | reverse complement strand
TATGGGTTCCATTATTTCCGACATCAGGGAAAAGCTTCGCTCGATCCCCTTGCCGAGAGATTTCGCCATCGGCTTTGGGGGCGACTATGAGGAGCAACAGAAAGCCTTCCGGGAACTTCGGCTGAGCCTTATATTGTCGCTGATCCTGGTGTATATGGTAATGGCATGCCAGTACGAGTCGCTCCGTGACCCATTCGTGGTGATGTTCTCGGTGCCGCTGGGGGCCATCGGCGTGATTCTGGTTCTTTTCCTCACCAACACAACCTTCAACATCCAGTCGTTCATCGGCTGCATCATGCTCGGCGGAATTGTCGTCAACAATGCCATCTTGCTCGTGGACCATACGAATCTCCTTCGCCGCCGCGACAGGATGCCTCTCCGGGATGCCATTGAAGAGGCTGGCCGAAGGCGGCTGCGGCCTATTCTTATGACTTCATTGACGACTGTTCTGGGCCTGGTGCCTCTCGCTCTGGGGCTCGGCGAAGGCGGTGAGGCGCAGGCTCCCTTAGCCAGAACGGTCATCGGAGGACTGACGAGCTCGACGGTTATTACGCTTGTGTTCGTCCCGGTTGTGTACTCCATCTTCGAGCGTCGGCGTGCGAAGGAAGCTCGGCAAGCAGACGACGTTTGACGGGCGGCGTCCACCGGCAGGCAGAATATGGGCGCAGCTCGCCGATTCCCGCAGGGCAAATAGAAAAGAAATTCCTCGTGAAAAAGGTCGCTGCGATTCTGCCCTTTTCTGCTCCCCAACCAAGGCGCAAGGTCGTGAACGGAGGAGGAAAATCTCAGATGCACGCATTGAAACTTCTTCGAAATCTGTTAGGTCTTCTGTCCGTCGGTGTAGCCTGCCTCTCGTTGATGTCTTGTTCGTCGCTTGATCAAAGCCCCTACAACCCTGTCGGCGCGGCTTCTCAAACGGGGACTGCTCACGCGGAAAGAGTGTCGCCTCCCGCAGCATCTGCCCTACCTTCGCAGCCTGCCGTCACGCCTCCTGCTGTGCCACCGAAGGGACCGCTGAAGCTGACCGTCGAAGACACAATCCTCCTGACGGTGGAGAACAACAAGGCTTTTCACGTGCAGCGACTGAGTCCCGCCATTCGTCGAACGTTCGAGGAACAGGAACGTGCCGCGTTTGACCCGGTCGCCGGCGCCGCGGCATCGAGGCGGCGGTCGGAAGCTCAACGTCTCGCGCGAGCCGGAACCGGGATCGAAAGCCTGGTCTCCGAGAACACCTCCGGAGAACTCTCCCTGAACACCTTCTTTCCCACGGGCACAACGGTTGCTCTCGAAGCTACTGGGGACACGACGGACTCGTCGCTTTACACGAAGTCGTTCGCTTCCGCACGCGTCGGGCTGACGGTAACCCAGGCAATTCTGAGAGGCTTCGGAACCGGGGTGAACCTGGCGAGCCTTCGCCAGGCCCGAATTGATACGCTGACCTCCGAGTACGAGTTGCGGGGGTTCGCCGAATCGCTCATCGCACAAGCGGAAACCACGTACTGGGACTATGCTCTCGCGGAGCGTCAGATTGACATCTACACCCAGTCTTTGAAATTGGCGGGGGACCAGCTCACGGAAACCGTGGAAAGGATCGAGATAGGAAGCCTCGCGGAAACGGAGCTCGCGGCCGCCCAGGCAGAGGTGGCGCTGCGCCGCGAAGACCTGATCAATGCACGCAGCAACCTGGCTACGATCCGCTTGCGGTTGCTGAGGCTGCTCAATCCTCCGGGGACAAGTCCCTGGGAGAGAGAGGTCGTTCTTGAGGATCAACCGGTTGTGCTGGATGTCCCATTGGATGAGGTGGAGTCGCACGTCCAGGTGGCTCTCCGGATGCGGCCGGATTTGAACCAGGCCCGCTTGGGGGTCCAACGTGGAGACCTGGAAATCGTCAAGACCAAGAACGGACTGCTGCCCAAGATGGACCTGTTCCTCGCTCTCGGGAAGACGGGCTACGCCGAGTCTTTCGGTCGCTCTGTGGAAGACCTTAATGGAGACAGCTACGATATTTCCGCGGGGCTTAGCTTTGAATATCCCTTCGGCAATCGGGATGCGGAGGCCCGGCGCCGGCGGGCGGTCCTCAGTCGGCAACAGAGCGAAGAGGCTGTGGCAAATCTGGCGCAGCTCGTCGAGGTGGACGTGCGTTCCGCCTACATCGAAGTCAACCGAACGAAAGAGCAAGTCGCCGCCACTTCCGCCACTCGCAAGCTTCAGGAGGAAAAGCTGCGGGCGGAGTCGGAGAAGTTTCGCGTCGGCAAATCCACGACGCTCCTTGTCGCTCAGGCGCAGCGCGACCTCGTAAGCAGTCAAATTTCCGAAATCCAGGCGGTCGTGAACCACCTGAAAGCTCTGGTCGAGCTTTACCGGCTTGAGGGGTCGGTGCTCGAAAGACGCGGCATCCTGACGCCCGGGCGCGAACCCGCGGACTTTTCCTTGGCGCTATAAGGACGGGACAAAAGACGGCGCAGAACTGAGAAAAGGATTCCGAAGGACAAGAAAGACAACGACGAAACCGATTGGCTGTATGGACGTTCGCGCGAGATGCCAAACCACCCGGCGAGTAGCGACTCCTTATGGCGGACGCAGCCATTCCCCGCATTCGTCTAACATGGTTCTGCCACAAGGGCTTCGCAAAGCACCCAATTGCTCGAAGAGGGCACTGCACTGCGCTGTGAAATTCGGAACCGCAAAATCAGCGGCTCGGGCTGGGCCCAAGGCGGTACGTTGGTGAGCTGTGGCGGAGGACAATCTATCGCGTGGCATGCCCCCCATTACTGTTCCTCCGTGAGAATATTCAACTCTTTCAGTGTGCTGCGGAGCCATTGGAGCGACTTTTCGATCATGGGGCCGTTCTGCCCTTCACATTCGATGCTGAGGACGCCGTGGAACCCGTGATCTCGCAGGAGTGGGAGGCAGCGGCGGATATTCTCGGCATTGACGCCATCCCCCAGGGCACAATGACTGACCGCAATGCCCGTCTTTTGCCCTCTGACAGCTTCGGCTAATGATTGCGATACATCTTTGATGTGGACGTGGCTGACACGGGCGAGGAACCTCTTGAGAAACGCGACCGGGTCCTGTCCAGCGATGAAGGTGTTTCCGGTGTCCATATTCATTCGCAGGTACTCGCTGTCACAAAAAGCAAGCATGCGCTCCATCATTTCCGGTTTGGTTGTGAAATAGCCATGGGGTTCGATGTTGATGATGATCTTATGCGCCTCCGCGACCTCCAGAATCTGCTGGTAACTTCGTTTCATGAGCTCCATTGCTTCATCGTCGCTGAGTCCTTCCGGTTTCTTCATGCCGTCTGTCGTGTCCACACACGGGCAACCGACCAGGTTTGCCCATTGAATGGACTTCATCACGTACGGTACCCCGCGCAGGGGACCATCCTTGCCGGAGAGGGGATAGGCGGCGTCCACCTGCGAGAAGCGCAGACCATACCTCTCCATTTTTCGGCGAAGTAATATCGGGTCCTCATAGAGGGCCACGTGCGGTTGATACCCCAACCCGTGAATCCAGCTCACTCCGTCAATAAGGCCGCACTCGATGTAATGCAATCCGTTTCTCTGCGCCCATTCCAGGCAGGCCTCAAAACTGAAATACGCCGAATTGAAAGCGTCTGTGTGAAAACCTATTCTCATGGTCCCTGCATCCTTTCCTCCGCCCTTGCCAGGGGCGCCTGAGGGAACAACCGAGGGAAACACCGCGGAGCCTACAGTCATGCCGGTGGTCTGTTTCAGGAAGGCGCGACGTGTGATACCCTTTTTGCGGATCATAATGGGACTCTCCTTTATTGGTCTGATGAGGGGGACGTGCTTGTTTTTCGTGAAAAGAGTATATCGCCAATGCCGGCAAATGAGTATCTCGCAGTATTCTCAAGTCGGAATTGGGGGCTTCTCGCCCCATGGATTCATCCATCCACCCAGTAAAACACGGCCACGCTCGTCGGGACGAGCCTCTTGTCTGGGTCAAAGGAATGTGCTAAGTTAAAAGTGTTGTTTGGTCGCCCTGGTGTCAGGAATGAAGACGCCAGGGGCCCTTTTGTAGAAGGAGTCATTTTGCCCTCAAACTTTGCACGACAAGAAGCGACAATTGTGAGGAGAGCACGGGAAGAGCCCACACTGCCGACAACCCGTATGCCTCTGAATCGTTGCCGGACGACGGTGCCCTGTGCCCTCGCTGGCTCGCGGACGCATAAAGCTCTATGCCTCGCGCTTATCCTTATTGGTACGGTCTCGCCGCGCCTCGCCCTTTCTTCCGCCCAGGATATCGTCATTAACGAAATCATGTACCATCCCAGGGTTGCGGAAGAGACGGAGGAAGCGGACTACGAGTATATCGAACTGTTCAACCGTGGAAACGATTCCGTCAACCTCGACGGTTGGAAATTCGCCGACGGCATAAGTTTCACATTCGGCGGCGTGGCGCTCGGGCCCGGGGATTACCTCGTCGTCTGCAAGAACTCATCCGTCCTCGCCCTCGAATACGGCATCGGCAATGTCATCGGCGACTTCGACGGTCGCTTGGAGAACGCAGGAGAGAATGTCGCCCTGGCCGATGCCGCCGACAATGTCGTGGACGAGGTTGACTATGGCGACAGTCGTCCATGGGATGCTCTTGCCGACGGGGGCGGCAGCTCTTTGGAGCTTCTTGACCCAAACGCGGACAACTCGCTTTTCACCGTCTGGAAAGCAAGTTCACCCCCCGAGCAGCGAGGGACGCCCGGACAGCAGAATAGCCAGTACAACCCGGGGATTCTCGACCCGAACGACCTCAACGTCGTCATAAACGAAATTCATTATCACCACCCGACCGATAACCCCGACTACGAATACATCGAACTGTTCAACCGCGGCGACGCGGAAGTGGATTTGGGCGGATGGCAATTCACCGCCGGAGTAGATTTCACTTTCCCTTCAGGCGCCGTTCTCGGCTCACAGGAATACCTCGTGGTTTGCCGGAACGCAGCCGCAGTGCAACAGACCTACGGCCTTTCCCCGCAGATAGTCCTGGGGAACTACAGCGGTCAGCTCGATAACGGCGGCGAAAAAGTCATCCTCGCCAACTCGGAGGGGCTGCCCATTGATTATGTCAAGTACAGCGACTGCGATCCCTGGTCGGTGCTCGCCGACGGATTAGGCTCAAGCATCGAGTGCGTTAACCCGAGCTACGACAATCAGCGTGCGCTCAACTGGCGGGCGAGCCTGACGGAGGCTCAATGGGTTCACGTCGAGCGGACAGGCAGCGCGACCTCCTCGCGCCTTTACATCTACCTTCTCGGCGCCGGGGAGTGTCTGATTGACGATGTGAGCATAGTCCCCGCTGGCGGGACAACCCAGCACGTGCAGAACGGCGGATTCGAGGCGCCTTTCGACGGCTCCAACTGGACCCCGACCGGGAATCATTCCACTTCGTTTCGCACCGACGAGGACAGCCATTCGGTTGACTATTCCCTGCATCTCGTCGCCACAGGAGCCGGGGGAGGCTCCGGGAATAGCGTGAACCAGTATGTCTCGCCGGACCTCGTCGTGGGGGAGAGCTACACGCTTTCGTTCTGGGCGAAACACCTTAGCGGCGAGCAAAACCTTTACTCCCGCCTTTCATTAAACGGCATCGGTGGGAACACAGAGGTTCTCTCTCAAAGCGGCCAGGGAAGCCCGGGGCGAGAAAACACGGTCCGCTTGGATAACATTCCGCCGCTACTTTCCGAACCATCTCACACACCCCAGCAGCCCTCTCCGAGCGACCCGGTCGCGCTCTCCGTCAAAGTGAAAGATGACGGCGCGGTCA
This sequence comes from uncultured Verrucomicrobiota bacterium, assembly GCA_964516325.1. Taxonomy (GTDB): domain Bacteria; phylum Auribacterota; class JABMQX01; order JABMQX01; family JABMQX01; genus CAZFAP01. Next base: position 4,219 of record CAZFAP010000181.1, on the reverse strand, counting down.
GCGCGGTTATGCTCTACATAGATTATGGGGCAGGCTATCAACAAATGCCCATGCACGACGATGGCGCCGACGGCGACGAAATAGCCAACGACGCCATCTACTCGGTCAAGATTGATCCTCTCCTGGCAGGCTCGCTCGTGCGCTACAAATTCACCGCGCAGGACAGCCTCGGTGTCATTGCGGAAAGCCCCGAACCGGGGGATCCCACGCCAAACTATGGTTACTATGTGGAGCAGGCTCCGGTCGTGTCCAATTTCCCCGTCTATCACCTCCTCATATCCGCTTCCAATTTCCAGTGGCTCAACAACAACGTGTATAGCGACGATTTCGTCGAGGCGACCTTCGTCCACAACGGAGCTGTCTATGACGGCATCGGTGTCCGTTACCGCGGCGCCTGGGCGAGGGACTGGCGAAAGAAATCATGGAAGATCAAATTCAACAAGGGGCACTATTTCAAGGAACAGCGCACCATCAACCTCAATTCCTGCTTCCGAGACCCGGCGTTCATGCGGGAGAAACTCGCCTACGATGTCTTCAAATGGGCGGGCATACCGTACTGCGAGACGCAGTTTGTTCGGCTACACCTGAACGGCCAGTTCCATGGAATGTTCGTCCAGGTCGAGCATCCGGACAAGCGGTACATGACCCGGAACAACCGGCCCGGCGGCGCCCTCTACAAAGCGAATCCGGGCGACAACAACAGGGACGAACGCGTCTTCGGTAGCTATGAGGAATACGTCAGCGCCTACGACAAGCATTCCCGCGAGTGGGAGCCGTACGACGACCTGATCACGTTCATCGAGGAGCTAAACGCCGCGCCAGACGCCGAGCAGTTCCTGAAAGCCAACCTGAACATTGACGCCTACGCGAGCTACATGGCGGCCAACGCCTGCATCATGAACTGGGACCAGTTTGTCCGCAACCACTACGACCTGTGTGATACCGAAGGCACGGGAAAATGGGAGCAGGCGCCCTGGGACCTCGACCGAACGATGGGCGACCACTGGGATGGAAGGTTCAACGCCTACGACCTCCCCCTCCTTGCCGGAGACCGCAATCACACCGTCGTCGGCGGATGGTGGAACCGCGTCGTGGACAAATTCCTGTCGGTGCCTGCCTACCGACGCCTATACTACTCCCGCCTCGCTCAGTTCCTCAACACCTTCTACACCGAGGAGAACATCGTTCAGCAGATAGACTACCACCACTCTTTGCTCGCCGATGAAGTTGCCATGGACCGGGCAAAATGGGGAAGCTACTACGGAACCGACCTGGCGAGCGGCGTGGCGGTACTAAAAGGCTTCGTCCGCAACCGAATCGCCTTCCTCAAAGCCAATCTTCCGAGCGTCTCCCCGCCCGAAAGACCGTCGAACCTCTCGCCGCTGCCCGGCGCCGTCCTCTCACCGGATTCCGTGCAGCTCTTCGCTTCCAAGTTCAACGACCCGGACCCATCAGGTACTCATGCGTCGAGCGAATGGCAGCTCCGGGAGTACGGAGACAGTTTCCTCAATCCACTCTGGTACGGGTCAGGCGGCTCGGCAAAAACCAGCACCTACGTCCCCGGGGAAGTCCTCTCCGTCGGCAAAAGATATTTCTGGCGGGTCAGATACCAGGATGAAAGCGGGCTGTGGAGCGAGTGGTCGCCCCCAACCTGGTTCGACACTTCGGAAGGTCTTGACCTGTTCCCTGAGCCAGGTCTCGACCTCACGCTCTACTTCAACGCCGATGTCGTCTGGACCGATGAAGAAGACCTCTCGGAGAACTCGCCGTTCGACCCGATGGCGAATTGGTTCTGGGTCTCGCAGAGCCGAATTGACCGTCAGGGATGGGACGGGTATGAAGGTCTTCCCGACGACCGGAGAGTGGACCCTTTCCTCCTCGGCGAGTACACCGGCCCGAACTGCATCCTTCTTTCCCGTGAGTCCGTGCCCGAGACCATCCCGCTCGGCAAGACGTGCATTCAGCTCTTCTTCCTGGGTGCAGCCGCTAACGGCGACGTCCCTCTGACCGTGGTGGTGAACTACGCGGACGGAGAATCCGTCGCCAAAACGCTAACGATCCCCGACTGGTTCAAATCGAGCAACGACCTTGCTTCGGGGGTGACCAAAGCCCTTTCTTTCCTGACTCGGTACAACGAATCACCCCACCATATCGAAAGCCTTGGCCCGAATCTCTACTCGCAGAAGCTGCTGTGCGACCCGACAAAGAAGCTTTCCTCCATCATTCTGGCCGCCCTGACGGCCCCGGCGTCTGCGACCGCCGGTATCTTCGCCATTTCTTACGACGAGCTCGCGACTTCTCCTGTCATCCAGCTCTCCTACGATCAAACCACCTCCTCCCTGACTGCGGTCTGGGACGGCGCCAGCAGAAACTACCGGCTGCTCAGAAAGGAGTCCTTGACGAGGGGAGATTGGATTTACGTTACCGAGGGACCGGAACATATCACAATCCCGCCGTGGAACAGCGGACCATTGAACGACACACGGAGCATGTTCCTGCGGCTCGAACTGGCGATAGAATAGACGCTTCGCTGCGACCGGGAGGAAAATCAAAAGACTTCCCGACGGAGGGAGCAAGTAGGCGGTCATTCGCTCGAAGTCCCGGTTGCGGCGTACGGAAGGCAGTATGCTCCGACAAGAATTCAGTTGACGGACAGGAGCGGCGGGTGTCTTCTGTTAGCGGAGTCCCAACCCAACCGCAGCGAGAGTCCTTCTGCCGTTCTCCGCTGGCGGCACATTATGGTCGGCAAAATGGATGGATGCGTTTTCCATGAGCACAGGCCAAAACCTCTGAAATATTGAAAGGAGTCTGGTGAAATGCGGAGGATAATTCACGCCTTGTGGGCGACGTGGGTAATGAGCTCGATAGCGCTGGGCGCGACCGCCGGACTGCATGCAGCGCAGGAAAAGCCGCCATCTGTTCTCCTCGACTTCGAAAAGGTGTTCAATGCGGGCAGCATCCTGACACAGGACGCAAAAGCGTCGGTGCAGCAAAGCAGCCGCGGCGCCGCGATTCGCGTCGAAACGGGCACAGACGGTCCCTTTCCGGGCATCACCTTGAAAGCTCCCGATGGGAAATGGGACCTCTCGAGCCGCGGTTATCTGGCGCTCGACATCACGAACGCCGGAAGAGAACAGGTGACTGTCTATTGTCGCGTAGACAACCCCGGCGCCGACGGCGTCCGGAACTGTGAAACGCGGTCCACCACGCTCCGCACGAACGAGACCGGCACGATACGCTTCCCATTGCTCCGGAGGCTGCTTGGGGGCGAGAAAATCGAGTTCATCGGCATGCGGGGAAATCCACCGGTATCCACGAAGCTCGACCCATCAAACGTCACCCAGTTCCTCGTCTTCGTGGACAGGCCGAAGAAGGCGCACGTCTTCGAGGTGGGAAACGTTTGCGTGGGTGGGGCGGCTGAAGAGCCGTTGCTCGCGGCGGATTTTTTTCCGATGATTAACGAGTTCGGCCAGTACATCCACAAGGAGTGGCCCGGGAAAACACATTCGGCGGACGACCTCATTGCCCGTATCAGGGAAGAGCAAAAAGAGCTGGACGACCAACCTGGTCCCCCCGACCGCAACGAATACGGAGGGTGGTCTGTGGGGCCTCAACTCCGGGCCACGGGATTCTTTCGGGTGGAGGAGTATCGAGACAAATGGTGGCTGGTGGACCCAAAGGGGCGGTTATTCTGGTCGCACGGCATTGACTGCGTCCGCGACGCAAACCCCACGCCGATTACCGATCGAGAGCACTACTACCGGAATCTCCCGGAATCCACTTCACCATTTGCATCCTTTTACGGCAGGGGCTCACGGGCGCCGCACGGCTATTACAGCAGCCACAGTCCCTACCGAACCTATGATTTCACCCGTGCGAACTTATTGCGGAAATACGGGCAGGATTGGGAACGATTATCGGCAGAGATCACGCATCGCCGCCTCCGAAGCTGGGGATTGAACACCATCGCCAATTGGTCTGACTCGAACATCTACCTGATGCACAGGACAGCATACGTCTGCACTGTCAATTCGTCGGCGAGGAAAATCGAAGGGTCAGAGGGCTACTGGGGCAAGTTCAATGACGTGTTCGATCCGAGCTTCCGTGAGAATCTGCGGAAGAGCTTTGCGGCCCAAGACGGCAAGAGCGCGGGGGACCCGTGGTGCGTCGGGTTCTTCGTGGACAACGAGTTGAGTTGGGGGGACGAGGTGTCCCTGGC
>CAZFAP010000180.1:0-10067 GCA_964516325.1 uncultured Verrucomicrobiota bacterium | reverse complement strand
GGCGGTGAGTGTAGCTCAGTTGGTTAGAGCACTGGACTGTGGCTCCAGTGGTCGTGGGTTCAAATCCCATCACTCACCCCATTCTTTTCTTCTCTGTCATCAGTTTTCCACGACCCATTGAGACGGGTACCAAGCTGCTGCCTCCCTTTTCGCTCTCTTGTGAATCGAAAGGACGACAGCGCCCTTCCCGAACCCTCGTGCGGAAGTCACGCCGTTGTCGGTTGGCGTCGAAAATTCCCTTGCCTGGAGTCGCCGCTCTTTGCTACATTCTCTCCAGAACAAAGAAGATTGGCGGCGTAGCTCAGTTGGTTAGAGCAGAGGAATCATAATCCTCGTGTCCGGGGTTCGAATCCCTGCGCCGCTACTTGTTATCTCGCCCTGTCGCGCCGGTCCCATCAGGCAAACTCGAGCCTCGTCCTGCCTCCCAGGACGCACGTCAAGACTCCCGCGCGCTGGCTTGCTGCATTTGCGAACCATACAGTCAGCCATCAGAAATCAATTTGGTCGCACGCGCAGGAGGGATTGCTCTTTCCTCCAGGTGGTCTGAAGGCGTGGTTCTTCGGGACAATGCATGGCCGCTTCTGTCGGTGGGACAGAAGCGTCATCGCCGGGACACCATCGCGCGCCGCCCAACCCCTTACCGGGGGCAACAGCGTCGCTTTCGGTGTCCCCGTGCTCCCCGAATGCGCGAATCACTGTGTCGCGCGGATGCGGTAGAAGCGCCTTGGCGCCGGCGGGTTCGGGTCGGTCGCCGACATGGTGTCGTCAAGACCGGGGACATTCACGTATCCGGGCAGGTGGGACCACAACGCCGAGGGGGTGTACAGATCAGGTGAGCACTGAACCGTGAACAGCCACGATGTCGCGCCGGTCCATCGAACCATGATGCCCTGATCGCCGGTCCTGATGTCCGTAATCCGGATGTCGGGACCCGCCGGGCCGAAGGCAAAGTTATCGAGCACGACGCCCTCGCCCTCGCCGTCCTCGGGCCATCCGCTGCCCGCTGTTACCAAGGCCCACGCGACGACGGAAACGGGCGTGTTCGTGTCGGTATCCACGGCCACAAAACCGAAGAACAGTTGTTGGGCATTTCCTCCGGACACAGTCCCACTGTAGGCAAGTTGCTCGCCGTCCGTGTTGAAGATCTTCAAGCTGCACGCTCCGGCGCCGGGCGTTGGCCAATCCGGCCAGTCGGCGTCAATAAAGTAGAGACCGAAACCAGCGACTCGGCTCGGCTGACCTCCCGCATGGAACGTCACCACGGTATTGCGTTCGTGGCCCCAGGGCGGCCCGGCAGCATAGGTGTTCGGAGAGGACACAGGGCGGAACTCGTCCCCCCAGGTGAACGTGCGCCCCGCGAACTGCCCGCCGCCGCCCTCGGCGCTGATTACCACACCATGGCTTGCCTGGTAGCGGTCCGCCGCGAAGGGGGCAGGATCGGTTGTTGAGGTATCCACGTCGTCAAAACCTACGACATTCACCTTGCCGTTCAGGCGCGCTTCGAAAGCCGCCCGCTCTGTGTACGACTCGATCTGGACCCGTGCCCAACAGAACGGCTCCAGGGCGCAGGTCACAAGCACCATACTGGCAATCCACAGAACAGAACAATGTGCGAGTCTCATGACCACCTCCCAGATGACTATTGAATGTGCAGTTTCTGTATGACAAGTATCGTCCAGCAAATGTGCGATGCAAACACCTGCGTCATTGCGTGAGTGCCATCACCTGAGGAGCCCATTCGGAGATGGCTGCGAGCCACGCGGATTCTGGCCGCCGGTGTCATAGGCTTGTGCATGAGACGCTGGCTCTCGCCTGCGCTACGGGTTGTCCATGGGGTACGCACGCCTTTCAGCTCAATTCGTAGGGGCATATCATTGGGCGCAAAAAAAAATCCATCTGTCAATCCCAAACCCAAGCGAGGACGTCAAGGTGGTGTCATAAAGGGGCGCGAAATGGGGGGGCAGATTCTCCAGTGACGGACACACGGCCTGCTTGTAAGTTGAGGCAGTCCGCGCGCGGTCTCTTCTCGCTGTGGGCGGCTGCGCTAAACGGAGGGTCGTAAGGCCTCAGTTATTGGTGGCGAAGCTCGTGGGCAACTGCGGGACCCGTCGCATGGGGATGGAACCGCAGTCGCTCATGAAGTTCGTTCGCCTGGAGACCATGAAAGTGCTGGCTGCGTAGTACGGCCTCCGGCTTGGGCGGCGGCTCGGCACGCGCCGGGGTCCCGGCAGCGAGAAAGATGGAACCGCAGATGAACGCAGATAGGTTCCACAGCGCTCCAAGGGGACGACGCCCATTACCCCCAACTTTGCGCCTTGGCGGCTTTGCGAGAGACGTCCCCCGCCGGAGGCGGGGCCTTTGCCCGCGTGGCGGTGATTTTGAGGGCACAGCACACGGAGAGCGGAGAGAGGGTCGGTGGTCGGAAAAACGTGGCATGGGCATCTTGCCCATGGTAAGCGGAACACTCAGGGGTCCCGCCCCGCGTTCGGCCGGGGGCTTGATACGGTACGCAATTTATGAATTGGTGTGCTTAGCTCTTTGTCCCCACCGTCAAGAGATACTCGGACTCCATCTTCTGCCAGACGTTCACGAAGCCCGAATGTTCCAGGGAGAGAAGGTAATGCCTGGGGAGGTGCAGGGGGCGTCGCGAGTCCCGAATAGCTCCCCTTACCGCCTTCCCATTTCCATCCTTCAGGTACTCGCGGACTGCCAGAAACAGCTTTCCGCCGGGCTTCAGAATTCTGAACACCTCCGTCAACACGCTTCCGGGGTTGGCGTGTTCGTGAAATGAATCCAGGCAGAGGACATAGTCGAATGAATCCGCGTCCCAGGGAAGGAGATTGGCGTCCCCCACGTAGAACTCCACGTTTCGCAGACCGAGACACCGTTTGATCGCACGCTGGATTCTTCTCTCGCAGGGGTCAACGCCAACCACTCTCCCCGTCAGAGCGACGCTGGCGACACGCTTCGTGAGACGCCCAATGCCGCACCCGATGTCGAGAACGGAAGACGATTGTGTGAGGGGTACTTCGGCGAGGAACTTCTGCCCCGCCTGCCGATGCCAGAGCGCCCTGGCGAATTTTGCGATGAAGGTTGTCGCTGGGAATGAGAACTGCCTGGTTATTTCCTTGACCAGCATAGTCCGTGGACCCTGGGCTTTCCGATAGGGGAAGTCCGGTTTACCCTTGATTCAGGGATCGTAAGGGCAGAACAGCACAGTTCACCCCCCGGGACACAAAGCTGGTCAGTCGGCGGCTTGCAGATGTTTCCGAAAAAGCGGCATTATTGTATCCACTTCTGGCACGAGATGTCAACGGTTTCCGTTGAGAAAGGGATTGACAGGGGGCCAGTTCGGTGGTAGTTTTTCGTTGCAATCGTGGTGCGCAAGGGGGGCGGATTTTTCTCGTGGTACGTTACTCACTTGGATTGAGGGAGGTGGCCGAATGAGAATGCTCATCGAACGAGAGTCCGCAAGAGTGTTGTTCGTCCTCACAATAGCTCTATCAGTCGGCACGTGCGTAGCCAATCCCGCGCCAGCGGAGGGCGCCGACACACAGGGAATACAAAAGCTCCAGTTATCGTCGTACTATCAAGCGGAGCCAGTCTTTGTAACCGCGGGCGCCCCATCCTACTCGCTTCCTCTCCAGATGCGCGACATCGCCAATGCTCCCCTCGTCATCGGGTACCTGCAACTCGATGACAACGCGAAAGAGGCGATCGAGCGAAACGGCTTCGTGGTCGTGAACTCGCGAGCCCCGGATAGCTATGGTCTTCCCTATGATGACATGGTTGATCCGTACGGGGACCTGAAGCACGAGGGCATCCCGAATTTCGTTACCTCCGACTCCCTCCTGCACCTCTATCACGTTCAGTTCGACGAGATTCTGAAGTGTGTCGAGGAGAAGGAGTTCTTCCCGAAGCTGGTATCAATGACGAATGCCTTGTTCCAGGGATCGCTGAGCCAGTACGACACGTTCACGGAGGAGCTCAAGGAAGCGGCGAGACGCAACGTCGCCTATTTCACCGTCGCTTTGAAACTGCTGGGGGCTGACATCGCCATCCCCGATTTCGTGTTCGCGCAGGTTGACGGCGAGCTCAGCAGCATTGAGGCGCATTCCGGATTTGAGGACAGCAAGCTTTTCATATACAGGGAAGACTACTCTCAATACGTTCCCAGAGGGCATTACACTCGAAGCGAGACGCTGAAGAAGTATTTCAAGGCGATGATGTGGTATGGGAGGATGGCGTTCCTGCTGAAGGGGAGCCGGTCGTCCGGGCAGGGCGGCGATGCCCTGGTCTCGGAAGAGGACGCAAGGATTCAGACGATTCAGGCTTCGTTAGTTACCCTTGCCTTGGACACCCTCCTGGCGGAAGGAAAACCCATCGCTGACATCTGGAATCGCATCTATGCGGTCACCGCCTTCTTCGTGGGTCTCGCGGATGACCTGACGCCGTATGAATACAAGGAATGCATCCTGAAAGTCTTCGGCTCGCCGGTGAACGTGGAGGACTTTAACCACGAAGGAAAGATGTTCGACTTGAAGACGGAGCTGGCTCTGCTCCGAAGCCCGCAGATTTACGGAGGTACAGGAAACTGCTTAATTGACCCGCCGATAACGCCAGAAAAGCTGGACGAGGTTCTCGACAAGACCAAGGGGATGCGGTTCATGGGGCAGAGGTTCATCCCGGATTCCTATATGTTCCAGAACCTGGTGGCGCCGGTGGTCACCTCATATACCGGATCGGGCGAGCCTTTCACGATGGAGCTGACGGGGCTCGGCCCGATGAGGTGCTTCCCGAGGGGTTTGGATGTGATGACAATTCTCGGGTCGGACGAGGCGCTGGCGGTCCTCGAGCGGGAAGGCGACACCGATTACGTTGGATACGACGAGGCGTTGGGAAAGCTCAAAGCGTTATTCGATTCGTTCACCGAGCAGGACTGGAACAAAAACCTCTACTGGAGCTGGCTATACACCCTGAAATCCCTTCTTGGCAGCTACGGTCAGGGGTATCCGGCGTTCATGCAGCGAACTGCCTGGCTGGACAAGGAATTGAACACGGGTCTCGCCTCCTGGGCGGAATTGAGGCACGACACGATTCTGTACGCAAAGCAGAGTTATACCTGGGAGGTGACTTCTGTTCCGCCGCCTCCGCCGGAGCCCGACCGAGGGTATGTCGAGCCTGTGCCGGAGTTCTACGGACGGTTGCTCACATTAACGCGAATGACGCGCGTCGGCCTGGACGACATGAAAGTGCTCGATTCCACTCAGAGGTCCAGGCTGGAAGGACTGGAGAACGTGCTGAGTTCTCTCAGGGACCTCTCCATTGCGGAACTCGAGGGGAAGGAGCTGAGTGAGGAACAGTATGACTACATTGAGCATTTCGGGAGCGTTCTGAGGCCGCTGGTCAGCGAGCTTTCGGAGGAGACGGGCGCGAAGACCACTTTGGTTGCGGATGTCCACACGGACTGCAACACCGGGACAGTGCTGGAAGAAGGCGTCGGCTACGTCAAGCTGATTGTCGCGGCATACATGGTTCCGGATGGGAGAATTATTCTCGGAGCCGGGCCGGTCTTCTCCTATTATGAGTTCAAATGGCCGATGAGCGATAGGCTGACGGACGAGAAATGGACTGAGATGCTGGAGAAGGGAGAAGGGCCGCCGGAGCCGGATTGGGTCCGAAGCTTCGTGCACCCGGTTGTGCTTCCGACGGAGCCCGACGAGGAAGATTCAGATGACGATCAGCTTCCCGACGCGTGGGAGAGGTCTGTCTGGGGCGGGATTGATGTAGTCAACGATGCGGATGGCGACGGCGACTGCGACGGCTTTCCGAACGAACAGGAATATCTCGCCGGAACAAACCCGGCTGACAGAAGTTCCTTCCTGCGTGTGCTCGATGTGGTGGGACAGCAGCAGGGAACGTTGCTTCGGTGGTGCAGCGCAGCGGGGAAACGCTACCAGATTTCCTGCTCGGACGACTTGCAGACATGGCGTCCGTTCGAGTCGCCCATCACTGCTCATGGTGATGCGGACGAGCTCCTGGATCAGACCACAGGTGCCGTCAAGTGCCGGTTCTACCGCATTAACGCGGTTCGATGACCGACATTTACGGGGCTGGATAGCTGCTGGGCTGCCCGGCGGGGGGACTCGACTACAAACGAGCGATTGATGAGGCAATGAAGGCAGGACCGGCTTACGGGGGTGTCGAACACTCTCACGGCGGCCGGGGGCCCCGGGAGCCTGACCCCCGGGGCCCTCGAAATCGGCTGCGTTGTCTTATCGTCTCAGGCTGATCCGCTGCAACGACCGCTGAACGCGATTGCGATCGTTGCGGTTCGTCACGAATTTTACGGTCTCGGTCGCCTACTTTTTCTCCTCGGGTGCGTCCTCCTCCGCAGCCTCCTTTATCTCTTCCTTCAGAGCCTTTATATCTCCTTTGTCCAGACGCGGGATATCGAGCAGCCATTCGCCTTCGATCTTGTGAAGGGTGAGCGTCTCTTTCTCCTGTTTTCCCTTGGCAGTGAGAGAGACCTCGACGTCCGCCCAGTCGCCCTTGACCTTGGAGCTGAGCACCTTGAATTTCTCGATTTTCATGCCGCGGGATTGCCGCTCCATTGCCTTTTTCCCGCCGCCCATTTCCTTGCCCATCTGTTCCAGCATTCCGCGAACCTCCGGCGCGCAGCATTCAAGCATGCCATCCCAGTCGGCATCTTGTAAGGCGGAAACATAGGCTTTAGCCGCCTTCTCGGGCGTGCTTCTCTTGGCGCCGCATCCGGGCAACATCAGAAGGGTCACTGCGAAGCCCAGAATCAAACTGACAGCGACGAATGAACGCAACAGGGACCTTCCAGACGAGGATTTCACTCAAGCCTCCTTTCCTCTTATTGGTTTCGATTCTTACAGACACTGACCCATGCGTGGCAGGGAGGTTATCCGATTCGCACCGAGAAACGCAAATCAAAAGTTGGCTGTTCCGTAAGGCCTCAGTTATAGGCGGGGGATCCCCTCGCGATGGGGGACCCTCGGCAGGAAGCGTGGAACCGCAGATGAACGCCGATGGACGCAGATAAGAGACAGGCGAGAGCTGACTGGCCCCGGTGGGTCGGACTCTTGTGGGGTTGTCCCCCCCTAACTGAGGGGTTACGCCGTTCCGTAATCCCTCACTCTCGGGAAGGAGCCTTCTATTCGCTTTTTTCCCACCGGAGAATGGCGTCCCAGCGGACGAAACCCGAAGGCATTCGCCGGGCATCGGAAGGCGCTTGGAGAAAGACCCGGACTGCCCCGTTCGGCATTTCCGAAAAACTCTGACCGGGTGGGTTCAGCAGCCTGCGATCTGCGAAAAAGTCAATCGCGTAACGCCTGCCGGGAAGCCCTTCCAGAGTCATTAGCCATTCGGAATCAATCAGGGCAGCGCGGATGATACGAAGGTTTTGGCTTGTGCTACCTGGGGAAGGAGGTGTGTCTATGGGAAAGAAATCTATGCCGCCCCTGTGAAGAATGCGGAGTCGGCGTGAGCCTTCGAATCGCGGTATCTTCGCGGAGACAACCGTTTCGGAGCGGGTCCTTCGCAGCTCGACGAGATAGGGTTTGTCATCAAGGGTAACGACCGCGATTGTACTGCCAGCGGGCAAGGATGGTTCGAGTGTCACGGAGGCGCCTCCCGGCAGTCGGAGGTCGAGAATCAGTTCGTACTTCTGGCGGTCTCTTTGAATTTCAAGGTTCAAAGTTCCGGGTCCGATGGGAATCCGCTCCACTTTGAGGGAATTCCACATTGGGGGGAGGCGGGGGGCGAGTTTAAGCGTGGCCGCAGGCACGTCAACCTCCAGGCCTAACAGGCCGTCGTAGAACCCGTTTTGGATGGCCACCTCGGAGAACATCTGGTGAGGGGAGCCTTCCTCCAGCGGCATATAGTAAAGGCCATGGAGGACCTCCGGCATTGGGCCAAGCCCATCCCGCGTTCGCAACCGAACCATTGACAGCCAATTTCGGAAGCCGTCCACGGCTTGGCCGTCGCGGTAGTCGCAGACAATGACGCCAGCGTTCCAGACGGGCCAGACCGAGCCAGATTGGTAGTCTGAGGGATCGAAGCGTGGGTCCGAAATTGGCAGGGTGCGAACACCCCAATCCGTTCGGAAATCGGAGCTTGCCACTTTTTCAAGCACTCGCTTCGTTCGGTCCGCGCGCAAGCTCCCCATCCAGGCGCTGACCGTGAAATAGGGAACTACTGACTTGAGGGGTTGACCAGTCCGATCCAATCCCCAGAGGTAAAACGATTCGGCTTCATTCCACAACTTTCTTTCAATTGACTCGGATGCCTTTTGCGCCAGGGAGGCGCAGCGCGATGCGAGGGCGGCGTCCCCGATCGCCTGAGCCAGACTTTCCATTTCTCGCAGCGCCCTGACCCACATCCCTTCGAGCTGAGTGTCCTTCCAAACTGCGAAAGAACTCTCGGCGGAGCCCCAGTCTTTGGGTTCGATCTGAATCAGCGCGTCCGAGGGATCAACGACGGAGAAGCACCAGTTCAAGGTTTTCAGGATTTTCGGCCATTCTTCTTGGATGAAGCGGATGTCCCCAGTGGAACGGTAGTAATGTCCATAGGCGGCGAGGAAATATACCGGCCCGTCCGTATGGATGTACGCATAGGGCGAGGTCTTCAGGAATTCGGGTTGATAGTTGAGACTCTGAGGAATCTCATGGACTGTTTTTCCATCGGCTCGCTGGAAACGCTGAAGGAATCGAAACGCTTCTTTCACATGGGAGGAGAGACCTGCCCGGTGGTAAGCCCAGGAGGAAAGCGTCGGCTCGTCGAAGAACCAGGCATATTCGGGTCGTGTTCCTTCGCCGGAAGAGCTGTAACCGGAAACCAGGCCGCAGCCCAAGAATGGGTTGTGAACACGAAGCTGGTCGAGGGATACCACGCTCCAGGCTAATGCATCATTGACTTCCGGGTTGGGGGAGATGACTCGCGGCGCGCGGTCGAGAAGGTTCTGGTAGTGTGCGACCGCCTCCCGGAAAAGTTCCTGCAATTGGGTTGAGAGGGTGTTCAGCGTGGCTTGTGCCGAGGGGCCGTCTGGCCAGGACAATGCGAAGAAAAGGGGGATGAAACCCGCGCGAGCCGCGGCGGCTGAGACTTTGAGCCGAACCTCTTCCGTCCCATTCGGAAGGCGAAGGTGGTCGGAGGCAAAGGGGCTGCTTGTTCGCAGCTCCACGCCTCGCTCTTTCTCGAGTGCCAGCAGTTCGCGACGTTCGCCGTCCCAGCGGACTTCCGGCTTTTCTTTCGTGGTCATCAGCATGGGAGCAAGAGAAGGGGCGAACCGAACGGCGATCAGCAAATCGGCGGAGCTTTCAATGTCCATGAGCAATGCGAGACCGGGGAGTCTCCGCGGGACAAAAAGAGTCACGGTTACGGAAAATCGGTCGGCGATGAGGCGAAGCTGAGCCATGTGAGGGGTCGCCAGCTGGTGACGAACCAATCGGGCGAATGGCTGAAAGGTACTTCCGCCATCGTCGGAGAAGAGCAACGTGAGGCCATGGAAGAGCTTGAAAGGATAGACCCACGCCTCAAATTCTCCGCCCGCTTTCCCCCAGATTCCCGCTTCTTCACCGAGGGCTTCGACGTGGCTTTGTGGCTGTGCCGGACGCTCCAGAACGAGCGGTCCGCGCTCGAGCGGAAACTTCTGGAATGGAACCTCGCTTCGGGAGGAAACGCTGGGCATAGCCGAACTTGCGGGCGAGCATGAGAGTACGAGCGAGAGCAGCGCCAGGAGAGATTTCTCCCACCAGACCGCATCAAGAAGGTTCCTGTTGAGAACAAGCCCTCCGTGGGTCATCGGCGGTTCCTTTCTGCTTTCTGGGGAGCGGCGGCCTCTTCAACGAGAATGTTGCTCTGGAGGCCGGGCGACTGCGACTGTCGGAAACGTTCCGAAGCCCCCTGTGACTACGACGCCATCGTACGGCCCGTTCCAGGAAACCGCAATAGGAGACGCGGGGGGCGGGCGCCAGGAGAAGCGAGGGGGAAGATGGCAACCTGGTCACCCCCCGGTGAACCGGGGGGCTAACAGGAGTGGC
>CAZFAP010000179.1:0-10114 GCA_964516325.1 uncultured Verrucomicrobiota bacterium | reverse complement strand
GGTACATTGACATCATGACCGCAAAGCTCATTGACCCGAAGAGGCGAACGCAGTTCCGCGTTGTTGCTCTTCCGAATCTATACGGCGACATTATCACCGACGAGGCTGCGGAGATGCAGGGGGGCGTCGGTACGGCCGGAAGCGCAAACATAGGCAAAAGGTACGCGATGTTTGAAGCAATCCACGGGACCGCTCCGAGAATGGTCGAGGAAGGACGCGCGCAGTACGCCGACCCGTGCAGCATGATTCGCGCAGGCGCCATGCTCCTGCGGCATATCGGCTATGAGGAGAAAGCCAACCGCCTCGAGAGGGCTCTCGACATCTGCGGGCAATTTGAAAAGAAGTTGGTCATCACTGGACGACCCGGCGGCGCCACCGGCGCCGACATCGGCGATTACGTCATGGAGACCATCCAGCAGCCCAACCTCGACGAGCGCTGGCGGACGTATCAGTCCAGGGCGTAGCGCCAACCCTACACGGTAGGGGTTTCAACCGCTGAGGTCGCAGAGGGGAGGACAGGATGACAGGATAATCATGACAATCCTGTGAATTCTGTCGGAGAATCCCCTTTTCTGTCAGGTGAAGGGAGCCCTGATGCACAATCCATTGTCGGAAGAGCAGTATCGATCGCGGTTGAAAAGCCGAAAGGAGGATATCCGGGGTCCTTATTTCCGTGACCAGACGGCCATCGTTCATTCTCTGGCATTCCGACGGCTGAAGCGCAAGACGCAGGTCTTCTTTGCTCCCACCAACGACCATGTCTGCACGCGAATCGAACATTCGCTCCACGTTGCGACCATCGCCGCGACCATCTGCAAAGGTCTCGGTCTCGACGTGGAAAAGGCGGAAGGCATGGGCCTTGGGCACGACCTCGGTCATCCTCCCTTCGGACATTCCGGCGAGGAATTGATCAGCGAAATCGTCCAGCAGGAAAGCCCCGGTTCGCCTCTTTTCCATCACGAAGTCCACAGCCTTCGCGTCGCCGATAGGCTCGCTAACGAGGAAGGCGGATTGAATCTCACGTATGCGGTGAGGGACGGGATCGTCTCGCATTGCGGAGAGGTTTCCGAGTATCCGATTGAGCCGGGTAGCGACTGTCCGGACCTCGGTGAAATTAAGCAGAGGGGCAAAGTCCCGTGCTCGTGGGAAGGATGCGTCGTCCGCATCTCGGACATGATTGCCTATCTGGGGAGAGACCTCGAAGACGCCGCGAGGGCGCCGCTCCTCAAAAACGAAGACATCCCGAAGGAAATCCAGAAGGAACTTGGGACAAAAAACGGCGAAATCATAAATGCGCTTGTTCTCGATGTGATTCAGTTCGGGAGGGAGAGCGGGCGGGTCGGCTTTTCAGAGGAAAAGCAAAAGCTCGTCACAAGGCTGAAAAACTTCAACTCCGAGAACATTTATGGCCACCAGGTGCTTGTCGAGTACAAAGCTTATTGTCGTCGTGCCCTCAAAGCCCTGTTCGAGCACTTGCTGGAAAACTACATGAGGTGGCGCTCGCAGCCGGGCACGCCGAAGTCCCACCGCTTCGTGGACAGCCACTTCGTCTATTACCTCGACAAATTCAGGTCTTTGTACGAGGAGGAAGGCGCCTCGCCGATTCAAATCGTCGTGGATTACATCGCCGGCATGACCGACGATTACGCCCTTCGCTGTTACCAGGAAATCGCTTTCCCCGAGCCCATCCGCTTCGAAGAATGGCGCAGAGCAGATTGACTTCGCCCGCCGTCGTTTCTCCTGCCTTCGCACTCAGACCGAACCCCATGCTCACCATGCCATGCGGCCGGTGTGATATTCTCGGGCGCCGATCTGGAGGATGCCCTCGCCGAACTTGTTCAGGATGACGCTCGGAAAAGAAGAGAAGCCCCGACGGATTTTATGGCCCATGCCCTCGAGTTCCTTGATGGTCTCGTCGGGCACCCCTTCTTCAATCTCCAGGGTCGCCTCCCCAACGATGCCCCCCGGATTGAACGAATCGCTGTGGTGGAGCGTACTGACGCGGGGCGCCTGCGCGGCTTCCTGCGCATTCATTCCGAATTCGAGCACGTTCAGGAGGATGTTGAGAGCGACCTGATCCTGTTTATCTCCCCCGGCGACGCTGATTGCAAGGAAAGGCTCTCCGTCTTTCTGGGCAATTGTCGGTGTCAAAGTGATTCGCGGTCTTTTCCCTCCGCGCGCTTCGTTCGGATGTCCAGCTTGCGGCCAAAAGCAGACGAGGCGCGTCCCGAGAATGATGCCCGTCCCCCCCATCGGCACATCCGAACCCCAGCCGCTTGGCGTCGCGCAGAACACATTTCTTTCGCCGTCAACGGCTACTGAGGCGGACGTGTCCATAGGAAGCGACACCGAGCCGTGAACCCGGGGATCGCCTTTCGGGCTGATGGGCCCCAGTCTCTCCGCATCGCCCGGCGGAACGTAATGCCGAGCCTTTTCCTCGACGAGCTTCCTGCGAGCCGCAGCGTATTGCTTTGACAGGAGCTGTTTGAGCGGGACGTGGCAGAAATCGGGGTCTCCGTAATAAATGTCCCTGTCGGCGAACGCCAGCGTCAGAGCCTGCGTTACCGTGTGAATGTACCGGGCGGAATTGTGCCCCATCGCCTTGAGGTCAAACCCTTCCAGGATGTTCAGTGTCTGAAGCAGAGCCGGACCTTGCGTCCAGGGACCCACCTTGTAAACGTCGCAGCCGCGATAATTGCTGTGGACGGGGGCTTCGATCTTCGCAGAATAGCTCGCAAAATCTTCCTCGGTCAAAATTCCGCCATTCTCGTCGGAGAACTTCACAATCGCTTTCGCTACGGGCCCGCGGTAGAAGTAATCTCTCGCTGCGTGAATCCCTCTCTCCTCGCTGAGAGTCCCCGCACGCTTCTCCGCCGCGACGATCTCCCGTAGGGTCCGGGCGAGGTTCTTCTGCCACTGCGGCGCGACCTCCTTTTCCGCCAGACGGATAGTCGGCTCTATCACGTCTGCTGCTCGCATAGTCCCGTATTGTTGAAGGGCCAGAAGACATGCGTCGAACTGCCCCGGAATTGCCGCCTTCCAGCTTGTCGGCTTCTTGCCGAAGGCTTTCGGCGCGGGACCCTGCCCTGCAATCACTACAACCCTCTTTTCCTTCGCCAGGTAAATCAGCGCGGGCATCTCGCCGCCGAAACATGCGTTCTTCGAGTCCGTGACCGCGAGGGAAAGAACGACCGCGACACCCGCGTCCACGGCATTCCCGCCCCGTTGGAGAATTTCGAGACCGATCTCCGCGGATACGGCGTTAGCGGTTCCGACCGCTCCGTTCTTTCCTTCGACAAGCGGGAATTTCGTTGCCATCGCTTATTTCCTCTGCCGGATAGACACTCTGGCTGTCTGCGCGGCGCCGCTCAGTTTCCAGCGCGAGCCTTTCGCCACAAAGTCACTCCATCGTCACCTTCTCACCAAAATGGGGTGCGGCTGTATTTGGGTGGCAGCGAGGAGGCATTTGGAGACGGCGTCGGATTTCGCCCGGGAGCTTCGCGCTGGGCTGTCCCGCCTCCGGCGGGATTGCGCCCCGTTGGGGCTACCGTGCCTTTGTGTCTTGGCGGTGAGATCGCCATAACAACCACAAAGGCACGAAGACACGGGTACCAGGGGGCCACGCGAGACTGGACGCAGCCCGCCACCGACCCACATAGCCCGGGGCAAACGCCCAGGGGACTGGACGCAGATCAACAATCGAAGCTCTGAAGGACCGGCGTAACGCCGTCCCCCAAAACACAGCCACATCCGCAACATGGCATATTATCCAATTGCTTCTGTGGCTGCAACTGCATGACAAGCGGTGGAACGTTTCTCATCGTTCATGCCGTTCTATGGTTTTGGTGCGGTTTCGCTGTGTTTATTCTTGACCGGCGATTTGTCCGCACGTATGCTGAATTACGTAAGTGAGGTTGCCTGCCTCCAAACGCCAGCCGGATGCGCCTTTCTCGCCAGGAGAAACGCAAATGACGCCGAGAATCAAGAAACTCAAGGCGCGACTCGACGAGAAGAAATCGTTCGTTAACTGGTTTCTCCTTGAAGAAATCAAGATGAAATCCTACCTCGAGACCGAAGGTCTTCTCTTGCCGATTCGGCGCGCCCGGATGCTGGAGAAGACGCTGCTCGAGATGCCAATCTCCATCGAGCCGAACGACCTTCTCGTAGGGACCGAGGACGACATTTTCGCGACGAGTTACGACCTGTTCAAATCGGGTCTTGACCAATTTTCGGGCTACCTCGGCTATGGTGGCATCTATCACGAGGTGGAAGGGGCGTTCCCAAAAGAACGGATCGAGAGAGTCAGAGATTTTTGGGTCAATGAGGAATACGAGAGGACGAGAGCTTCGCTGTTCACGCCCGAAGAGCAAGCTTGGATGGACGAGGCGGTCTTTTTTGTCGAGCCAGTGACGGGACACGCGATCTACGATGCCCCCACCGTTCTCGCAGAAGGGTATTCGGGAATCCTGTCTCGCGTCGAGCAGAAGCTCCGGGATGAGAAAGACGGCGAAAAACGGCTGTTCTATGAATCCGTCCGGATTGCTCTGAACGCCGCAATGGCTTTTGCGAAAAGATATAGCGACCTTGCCGCCTCCATGGCCGAGACTGAGCCGGACGCCGAGCGGCAGCGGGAGCTTCGCGAGATCAGCCGCATTCTGAAGAAAGTCCCCGCCGGACCCGCCGAAAGTCTGCACGAAGCGGTCCAATCCTTCTGGCTGACATACGTGATTATGCATATCGAGCAGACGCCGAACCCCTACGCGTTCAGCCTCGGAAGAGTTGACCAGTTCTTGTACCCGTACTACCGCAACGACCGTCGCGCGGGCGTCCCGCCCGTCTTTTCTCACCATGGCCAGGATGGCCGTGCCGCTTCCATCGAGCTGATTCAAAATCTCTGGATCAAGATCAACGTCGGCAGGAAGCTCTGGGCGGTTTCGCAAAACGCCGTAATCGGCGGCGTCCTTTTCGACGGAAGAGATGCGACGAACGAGCTTACCTATTTGATTCTGGAGGCGACCGAGGACCTCGCGACCCCCTTGCCCACCATCACTGTCAAAGTCCACAAAGGCGCCCCCCCGGAGCTTCTTGACAGGGCGGTCCGGCTTCTTGTGAAGGGGCGGGGCCAGCCGACAATCATCAATGACGATGTCGTCGTGCAATCGAAGGTCGCGACGGGCGTTTCGTTGGAAGACGCCCGCGAATCGGCGATCGCTGGCTGCCAGGAGCCGCTGGTTCAAGGGGCGGAGAATGCTCGCACCACGGCGAGCTGGTTTTCCCTGCCGAGGTGCCTGGAATTGGCGCTGAACGACGGCGTCTCTCTCCTCACAGGGAAAAGGGTGGGGCTTCCCACCGGCACGCTGGTGGATTACCCATCTAACGGAGAGCTTCACAAAGCCTTCTGGAAACAGGTTGATTTCTTTATCGAGCGGACGGTTGACTGCGCTAACCGATGCGACAAGCTCCTGGCGGAACTGCGCCCGGTTCCATTCATTTCCGCGATCATGAAAGATTGCATCGAAGAGGGGCGAGACTTCCGGAAGAACGGCGCCCGGTACAATTTCTCCGGTTTTCTCTGCCATGGGCTGGCGAACGTCGCCGACGCCCTCGCCGCCGTCAAAAAGCTTGTCTTCGAGGACAAGCGCCTCAGGGCGCCTGAGGTTCTGCAAGGATTGCGCACGAATTACCGGAGCGACCCGACCCTCCGCCTGACGTTGGTCAACCATGCCCCCAAATACGGCAACGATGACGATTACGTGGACTCCATCGCCGCCGAGATCGCCGAGAGAATCATGGACACGGTCCCGAAATACAGGAACTCCTTTGGAGGCGCCTTCCGACCTGGATTCAGCACTCCTTCGACTCACGTCCTGTACGGAATGAAATGTGGGGCAACACCCGACGGGCGGAGACACCGAGAGACTTTCGCCTTCGGCATCGGCCCCATGCAGGGCTACAATCGCAGCGGCCCCACCGCCCTTGCTCGGTCCGTCACAAAATTTCCTCATTGGAAAGCTACGCACGGTCTCGGCTTCAGCCAGACTCTTCCCCCAGGCGTCGTCACCTGCTCCGAAGACGTCGAGAAGCTCAAGTCCTTCATAAGAACCTATCTGGACATGGGCGGGAGGTACATCCACTACAATGTGCAGGATGTCGAGACTCTAAGGGACGCAAAAGTTCATCCCGAAAAACACCGCGACATCATCGTCCGCGTCCACGGCATGAATGCTTACTTCGTCAATCTCGATCCCCTCATCCAGGACGACATCATCAGCAGAGCCGAACACCGCGTATGACACGGGGAAGGCTTTTCGCCATAAAGAGATTTGCCCTCCACGACGGTCCCGGCATCCGAACGACGGTTTTTCTGAAGGGCTGTCCGCTTCGCTGCCTTTGGTGCCACAATCCGGAGGGGCTTAGTAAAGAGCGCGAGCTCGCTTTCTATCCGCACCTCTGCATCGCTTGCGGGAAATGTTACGAGGCTTGTCCCTCAGGGGCGCTTCGCAAGAAAAGCACGCCCATGGAAGACTACGAAGAGGAGAAATGTCTTCTCTGTGGAAAGTGCGCGGAATCTTGCCCAGCGGGGGCCATCGAACTCATCGGGCGAGATATGTCCCCGGAAGAGGTCGTCAGGGAAGTCGAGCGGGACAGGCGGTTCTATGAGACCTCCGGTGGCGGAATGACCGTTTCCGGCGGAGAGCCGCTGGCTCAGGTGGATTTCACTGTCGAGCTTCTCTCGAGGGCGACGGCGGTCGGCATCCACACCATCCTCGATACGTCCGGTTTCGCGCCGCCTTCGGAGTTTGAAAAGTGCCTCGAATTCGCCGACCACGTGTATTACGACCTCAAGGTCATGGACGAAGATAAGCATCGCAGGTTGACGGGCGCCTCCAATCGGCTCATTTTTGACAACCTCAGAACAGTCGGCCTATCGGGAAAACCGCTGACCATCCGCATTCCTCTCGTCAGAGGTCTCAATGATTCGCAGGAAGATATTCTGGCGCTCGGTCAGCTTATCGAGCATTTGCCTGCTGCGACGAATCTCCGGCGAATCGAAATTCTCCCCTACCACCGAATTGGCGAGGGCAAGTACAATAGCGTCAGGCTCGAATACAAGTTGAAGGCGCAGGAAGTCCATTCCGAGGAAGAACTGAAAGCCGTCGTCAGCCTCTTCGAGAAGAACGGCTTGACTGTCTATTGCTCCCGGCTGGACCCGCCTTCTCTCGGAAGTTAAGGCGGGAGCCCCTGCGACTCGGTCCGAAATGAAAACCCTTCTTGGAATAGACATCGGCACATCAAGCACGAAAGCTGTCCTCATTGACGTGTCCGGCAAGCTCCTCGCCCTGTCTCAATCCGAATACGGGATTGACTCGCCCAAGCCCGAATGGGCGGAGCAACATCCGGAAACGTGGTGGGCGGCTGTGAGAGATACCGTTCGCGCGGTCGCTTCGCAGAGCGGAGTGAATCCTCAGGACATCGCGGGAATCGGCTTGTCAGGCCAGATGCACGGAACGGTTCTCCTCGACAAAAACAATTCTCTCCTTCGCCCCGCCATCATCTGGGCGGACAGGCGAAGCGCCAAGCAATGCCAGGCAGTCCTCGACCTCCTCGGCAAGGAAAAACTCCGGGACCTTGCGGGGAATTCACTGTCGCCGGGGTTTATGGTGGCCACGCTTTTGTGGCTGAAGGAGAACGAGCCAAGCACATTTTCTCGAATCGCCACAGTCTTTCTGCCAAAAGACTATGTTCGCTACCGGCTAACCGGCGAACTCGCCACGGAGGTCACCGACGCTTCGAGTTCGCTGCTTCTCGACGTTAGAAGCCGAACGTGGAGCGAGGAACTCCTCCGCCTGGTCGGCATTTCCGAGGAGCAACTTCCTCCTCTTCATGAGTCTCAAGACGTGGTCGGCACGCTCACCAAATCCGCCGCGGAGGAATTGGGGCTTGTCGGCGGAATTCCTGTCGTCGCGGGAGGTGGAGACCAGTCCATGGCGGCCATCGGCAACGGGGTGGTGGAGGAAGGAATCGCGCTTTCCACCATCGGCACCGGTGGTCAGCTTTTTACTCCGACGAGAACGTACAGGACCGACCCAGAGCTGCGCATCCATTCCTTTTGCCACGCTGTCCCGGGCATGTGGCATTTGATGGGCGCCATTCTCTCCGCGGGTCTTTGCCTGAAATGGTTCAGAGACAGACTTGCCTCTGGTTTAGATTACATGCAGATTGACGATGCCGCGAGATCGGTCCCCGCCGGAAGCGACGGGTTGCTGTTTCTCCCGTATCTTCTCGGCGAGCGCTCTCCGCATCTGGACCCCGCGGCGAGAGGATGTTTCGTCGGGCTGACGATCAACCACTCCCTCTCGCACCTTGCGCGGGCCGTGATGGAGGGCGTTGCCTTCGCCATGAAAGATTGCCTCGACCTCTTCCTGAGCCTCGGCGTCAACCCCGAGAAAATCGTTCTATCTGGGGGAGGCGCGAGAAGCGAACTCTGGCGGCAAATTCAGGCGGACGTCTATGGCCGCGACGCCATCACCGTCAACATGAGGGAGGAAGCCGCGACGGGCGCCGCCATTCTCGCTGGTGTGGGTGTGGGAATCTATCCGAGCCTTCAGCGAGCCTGTGGAGAACTCATAAAACTCGAATCCACGACGACCCCCATCCCCGAAAACGCCAGCCGGTACGCCGAGCTATACGACGTTTACCGCTCCCTCTATCTCCAACTGAGAGATTCCTTCCACAGGCTGTCCGACCTCGCCTGACGTCGGCGATCAGAGAAAGCGCCGCTGCGCCAGCATTTGGAAACCGGGTCCGCAGGCCGTGCCCCGCCCCGTACCTGCTATTGTGATTCCTGCTCGGCGAACCTAATGGTCAATATGAGCGATCTGCCGCCGATGGTCAGTACGGTCTTCGGTCTTCCCGGCTCGAGAAAAGCGGCGCCGCTCCCCGCGAAGCCTCTCCCACCGGTTGTATCGTCGGACTGACCTTCCATGTCGAATGAGACGAGGATTTTCTTCGGGGACAGTTCTTTGATTTCACCGGAGATTGCCAGCCGCACCCTCACGTCCTGCCGGTCCATGTGGACCTCGCCGCGATAGACGCTCGTCGCGCAGAGAATCATCATCGCCGTATCTACGCCGAGACTTGGGTCCACCTGGACTTCAAGAGTAACCGGTCTGTCCAGGATTTGCACCTCCGGTCGCACGATCTGCACCGGATAGGCGCCCACGGGCTGTTCGCCCTCCAGTTCCACCGCCGCCGCGGCCGCGCCCGCCATCAATACCGCCAAACATATTCCGATCACTTCCCTGAGCATTTCGCGTATCCTCCTTTTCTTCAAGCTCATCGTTTCCCGGTGAGCTGCATTGTTCGACTTATCCGCGCCTCTGTACAGATGGTCAGCTTCATGCGAAACCTCCGCGTCATGGCCGTTTACTTCTTGGGCTCGGCATCCTCCTCCTGAAAAACAGTTGCGGTCATCACGACAGCCCTCCCCGCGATCACTACCACACTCGTCGGCTTGTCCTTTGCGAGCAAGCCCGACCCCGCTGCCGAAAAGCGGGTCGTGCCCGAACGGTCCGTGAGTTTGACTTCAAGATTATAAGTGACGAGGAACTTGTCCGGCGCCGGCTTCTCTATCGTTCCGGAGATTGCCATCTGGACACTTGTATTTTCGCTCCGCCCGCTGCATTCCCCGCTGTACGTGTTCGCGAAACAGACCAAATTGAGCTCTTGCCAGGTCTCAAATGCCGGCTGAAGGTCTATCAGCAAGGATACCGGCGAGGTCGAGTCTGGGGTTGGAGCGTCGGCCCGAGCCGTTGGACCGGATTGCCGTTGCTGCGTGGCTTTTTGCGCATTCGCTTTCTCGCGAACCTGCTCGCTGCCTTTTTTGCGACTATTCTGCGCCGGGCGAGCTTCTGGGGCGACCTGGCCGATGGATATAAGAACCATCGCTGCCAGAACCGCTCTTGAGGTGCTTTTCCTGCCTCTATGCATTTTTGTATTCAACGCTCCCGTGCGAACCTTCTGGCGCGCCCAAAACGATCGTCGCGCCATCCACGAGTGCGGCGTGGCCCGCCGCTTATATCAGAACCAGCGCCTTTCGTACGGACTGGACTCG
>CAZFAP010000178.1:0-10152 GCA_964516325.1 uncultured Verrucomicrobiota bacterium | reverse complement strand
GAGGCGCTCGCTACCGAGCGCAATGCGGTTCTGCGGCAACTGCCACGGAGGGTGCCCCTGCGCGACCTTATTGTGCAACCTACGCAGGCTCTATTGTGAGACACCCCGGACGTTTGGGCGATTGGCTCACACACCGCTTGCGCACCGGTTTGGATGGGCACACGCGGCGACAATTCCGGAATCCATGGGGGCAGGGTGTACTTCAAGATCGCCTTCCGCACAGGACTCTCGGGTAGAACGGTACGCCCATGTCACTATTGCGTTTATCGCGCCGGTCAAATCGGGTTGCCCCCATGGGATAAGACCGGCTACGCCAAGACTGTAGGCTTCTAAAGGAACACAATTCAATGCATTGGGCGGATGAAGTTGCAGAAAGGGTAATTGCAAGCGGGCGGGAAATCGTCGTGTGCACGGGGATAAGCCCTTCCGGAGAGATTCACATCGGGAATCTCAGGGAGATGATTACTGCCGACGTTGTCTATCGCGCGATTCGAGACAGGGGAAGAGACGCCAAATTCTTTTACGCGGCGGACTCGATGGACCCGTTAAGGCGGGTCTATCCCTTCCTCGATCAATCGTACGCGGCGCACGTCGGGAAGCCGTTGAGCGAAATTCCCTGCCCGTGCGGGAAGCATCCGAGCTATGCAGAGCATTTCCTGGCGCCATTCCTTGAGTCTCTGGTCGAGCTGGGTATCGCCGCGGAGACGCTGCGTGCGCACGACCTCTACGAGGATGGAAGATACTTAGAGACGACAATCAAGGCGCTGGAGGAGAGAGACCGCATTGCCCGCATCATAGACGAGGAGACGGGGAAGGAGACCCCGCCGGAATGGTCGCCGTTCATGCCGCGCTGCAACCAGTGCGAGCGAATCAACTCGACGGTGGTGAGAGGATTTGACGCCAGAGCCGCGACGGTGGACTACGAGTGCAAATGTGGCGACAAGGGAAGGGCGCCGCTGGCGGGCGGCGGTAAACTCGTCTGGCGAGTGGACTGGCCAGCTCGCTGGAGCATGCTGAGGGTAACTTATGAGCCTTTCGGGAAAGACCATGCGAGCCGAGGAGGTTCCTTCGCGACGGGCAAGAGAATATCAGAGGAGGTTTTTGGTTTTCCGGCGCCGGACAACGTGATTTACGAGTGGATCAGCCTGAAAGGAATGGGGGACATGTCCTCGAGCAAGGGAAATGTGTTGACGATAAGCCAGATGCTCGAGGTAGTTCCGCCGGACATTCTGCGGTATTTCATTCTCCGGACGCCGCCGAGGAAGTCCATAGTTTTCGATCCGGGGCAGCCGATGCTTCGGCTGATAGACGAGTACGACAAAGCGGCCTCGGATGAGGAAGAGAAAAGGTCGCTTCAGTTCTCGGCGATCGGGGAAACGCCGACGGTTGAGGTTCCGTACCGCCACCTCGTAAGCGTCGTGCAGATGGCTCGGAATGACCCGGAGGAAATCTTGAAGGCGCTGGAAAGAAGCGGGTACAACGTAACGCGAAGAGAAGAGATTCTGGCCAGGGCCGGGTACGCGAGGAGGTGGCTGGAGAAGTTCGCGCCGGAGGAGGCCAAGTTCGAGCTTCAAAGTGAGCTTCCCGCTGAAGCGAAAAACTTGTCAGAGGGGCAGAAGAAGGCGCTCGCGGCGCTCGCTGAAAGGCTGACCGCGACTATGTCGGCAGATGAGATTCATCAACTGTTATATGCGATCAGGGAACAGCTCGGGCTCCAGCCCAAGCAGGTCTTCGAGGCAGTGTATCTTGCCTTGCTGGGCAAGCCGAGCGGACCGCGGGCGGGATGGTTTCTGTCCGCCCTCGATACTGGATTTTTGAAGAAGAGGTTCAAGGAAGCGGCTGGCTGATCGTGGTGCCCCGGAAGCAGCGAATGGGCCAGCGCTATGGAATCCTTGCCACATGTCCTTCAGGGGGGGCAATTCGTGAGTTCGGAGATTGCTGGGAATGAAGAATCCATGTCCATACTTCGAGTTTCTGCACATTGAGGAGGTTTCCAAGAGAGATGGCACTGCCAGATTAGTCTTGCCTTTCCGAAAGGAACTGACCAACCCAAATGGGTTCGTTCACGGGGGGGCGATTGCTTCCCTGGCGGACGCGGCGATGGCGGTGGCTCTGGTCTCTCTTCTGGGGCATGGCGAGTTTTTGACCGCAAAGATCGAACTGAAATTCAAATCCCCCAGCAGCGGCAAGACGCTTATCTGCGACTCGAAAATCGAGTCCAACCGTGGGAATTTCCACTTCGGCAGCGCGGTGGTGAAGGAAGAAGACGGAAGAATCGTCGCCGAGGCACAAGCCTCTTTTTCCGTCCCCACAACGAGCAAAAAATGAAGAGGCCGGCACGCTCATGTTGAGTTGCGCGCCGGCCCTCTGCACCTTCCCTGAACTGCTCAGGATTCGTCAATAGCGGTTCAGGCTTTCATGTCAACGAGTTCCACATTCAGCTTCTCAACGTCCATGCGTCCGACGCCAAGTTCTGCGGCGTAGCGGATGTGCGGTATATCTTGCGGCTTCCACTTTCGGTTCTGCCAGTCCGCGATGCCCACGCAGTAGGCGTCCACGGCAACCTGGTCCTTGCCGGCGATGAGCATGTTGAGGCTGCGGGTGGCAGCCGGGTTGGAGTTGTTCGGTCCGCCATATAGAGTTATGCGAGTGGCGTCAACGATGACCAGCGTAGGCTTCACAGCCGACGAAATCTCGGCAATGCACTCCCAGAGCCCCTGGCTGTGGAAGTACCCGCGGTCGTGGACGATCCCCATCCAGTTCTTCATCCCGAAGGTAACAATGGTTGAGCCGTGAGTCTTTGCATTGGGGATGTTGATGATGGCGTCGGCGTCGAGAATATCTTTGGCGACGAAAATGGGGTGACCAATTTTCTTTGCCTTCGGGATCTCGACCATCTTGTAGTACTTCTCCTCGTCGGTCTTCAGGACCTTTACGCCCGGAACTTCCTCGAGCGCAGCTTTGCATCCCGACACCTCGAAGGCGTTCTTGCGGAGAGGATTATCGAGGGCGATGACTTCTCTTGGCTCGGCTTTCATGACCATTTCGGCGAGAACCTTGCAGATTTCGGGATGGGTGTTGCCGGACTGAGCCGGGGCAAGCTCCCAGGTCATATTCGGCTTCAGGACGACCTTGGAGCCCTTTTTCACAAGCGCTCCGATTCCCCCGAAACGGTCAATCACCTTTCGGACCATTTCTGCGGGGGAGCCGTTTTTGACTACAAAAATGTCGGGGACGGTGGAGATCGAAGGGGCTGCTTCGGTCCACGCTGTTCGGATAAGTTGGGGGACAGCCAGGGAACCGACGGCGATTCCAGCACACCTTCCAAAAAACTCTCTGCGGGTGACTTTTCTCATGCAACCTCCTTTATGGCTAATCGTGTGTCTGCCTCAGATACTGACCAACGACCGGTGTCTTTAACGTCCGGAACGGACGCGGGGTTTACGCCGCGTGATTGCGGCTCGGGATTCACGATGTTGACTTCCCAGGCGCACGGAGCAGTGATGCAGGTCCGCCCAGGGCCAGTGTTTCAATTATAAGAGAAAAAGGCGACTTCCGGAACGGCGAAACAAGATTCCACTGCTTTTCTGAACAATTCGCCGGTGTGAGCGGTTCCTTGCTTCCTGCTCGACGCCAGCGGAACTGCAACGGCGAGTTCCCGGGGGGTGCCCGTATTCTGCTGGATGGACGGATGAATCCATTGGTCAAGAAGCCGGGCGCGCCCGGTCTCAGCTCTCCGAGCTTGCCTTCAGTGCCTTCAGCTCGGCGGTCAGGAGGCGGACGTGCTGGCGCTCCTGGGCGAGGATTCGATTGAAGGTGTCACGAACAGCGTCGGACTTCGCAGCCCGCGCCGCCGATTGGTAGAAGATGACAGAGCCGTTCTCGACCTTAATCGCAAAACGGAGCGCCTGCGCGGGGCTATGCAAGGAAGCTATCGCTGAATCCCTTTCTTCGGGAGGGGCAAAAATCCCAGCCTCAATTAGCGACTCCATGCTCTGGGGAGAGATTCTGCAGGAGGCGCCGTGCGTGACGAGGTTGATTCCCATGCCGCGTGCCATTCCCTGGAAAATCATCTTGTGCTCGAGTTCGTGGTCGGCAAGCGTGTTCAGAACCTCTCGCAGATGCTTGGAGTGAGCCTTTTCGCTCGCTGCCTTGTAGAATTCGATGCCATCTTCCTCCAGGCGGATAGCTATGCCGATAACTTCGTTTATCGAAATCGTCGAGACATCGAGAGCCAAGGTATTCCTCCCGTGCGTGGATTCTGTTTGCAGGTCCGGTCACCAGCGTGTGAAGCCACTACATGATAATGGGAAGACGGGCGGCGCAGTTCCCGCAACGGTTTCCGTCCAGCCCGCGCGCGTCAATCGTATAACCAATCCTCTCGATGACGACTCTCCCGCACTGCGGGCAGACGGTATTCTCGTTGCCTTCGCCGGGCAAATTCCCCGCGAAGACGTAGCGGAGTCCCGCTTCGCGGCCAATTTCCACTGCTCGCTCGATTGTCTTTCTTGGGGTGGGCGGAGTCGTGCGAACCTGATAGTTCGGGTAGAAACGGGAGACATGCCACGGGAAATCGGGGGAAACACTGGAAAGAAATTCGGCAATCTGTCGCAGCTCCTCCTCGGAATCGTTTTGCTCGGGAACGACGAGGGTGGTTACCTCGACATGGATTCCCGCTTCATACATCAACTTGATGGACTCAAGGACGGGACGCAGGCGAGCCGAGCAGACTTTGCGGTAGAAATCGTCGGAGAAGGACTTCAGGTCCACATTGGCCGCGTCAACGACCCCTTTCATCTTCTCGATGGTTTCCGGGGTCTGGTAACCGTTCGTGACAAAGACGTTTTTGAGTCCCTTTTCGTGGGCGAGGAGGGATATTTCGTAGGCGTACTCGAAGAAGATCGTTGGCTCGGTGTAGGTGTAGGAGATGGAGGAACATCCGGTCCTGGCGGCCTCCTGGACGGCTGCCTCCGGCGAAAGGGGCTTTCCGGGGAGGTTTTCCTCCTCGTTTTTATACTGCGAAATCTCCCAGTTCTGGCAAAAACCGCAGCGAAAATTGCAGCCGACCGTCGCTATGGAGTAGGAGAATGTGCCGGGGAGGAAATGGAATAGCGGCTTCTTTTCGATGGGGTCAAGGTTCCTCGCGATGACCTTGCCGTAGGTGAGCGTGTAGAGAGTGCCGCTGCGGTTCACCCGGACGTCGCAAAAGCCGCGGCGGCCTTCGGTGATGACGCAGCGATGACTGCAAAGGACGCAAGCGACTTTTTCGTCATCGCGCTTGTTATAGAGCATCGCCTCTTTCATAGATTACCTCAGTGCAAGCCAGCTCGGGCCGATCGGCGACAAAAGGTTTCCAGCAAATGAGCATCGGCAAGCGCGTTCAGTGTGCGCTGGCATGCCATGCCATGTCAACGGCGATGTCGGAAAGAGAGTGCCCGGAAGAATGAAGACCGGACTCCGCGCCGGATTTTCCGAGTTCAAGGCGAAATCTCTGCCCAGGAGGAACCACATCGTGGGGTTTCGGAGACGGCCGGATGAAATGCGAGGCGGCGTTTGCTATTATCCGAACGGCAGTTTCAGTGAGGCGGAGCGACGGCGTCTGTCGCCGCAACTCGTCCGAGAAGGGCAGTGCAATGGATGAATGCGACGACTGTTTTTGCTTCGGCGAGAAAGTAAGTGACGATGACGGAGCAAATCGAAGAGAGAATCAGAGCAATAGCAGAGGATCGGACACATGGGGCGGCGTTCCTTGCAAGAGAGGCGCTGGCGACGATGAAGGTCGTGGCGGCGGAAAGCAGAGCCAGCGACGTGGATTCGTTCCTGGAGGAGATGGCGAGGCTCGGGGTTCGTCTGACCTCGCTTCGCCCTTCGATGTCGGCGCCGATAGCCAACGGGGTTGTCAGGCTTTTTGACGCCGTTCGGCAAGTCGTGGGAACGAAAAGGGAGATGGGAGAAGTTAAAAATGTCGTGCGCGAAACGGCTGACCATCTGCTGGCAGTGATGGAGGACAATGTCCGCAGAACGGTCGCGAACGCCTCCGCTGTGATTCCCAGAGCGGCGGGAGTCTTGACTCATTCGTACAGCGAGACCTGTCTGCGGGCGCTTATCGCATGCCGGGAGAAGGGCGTGTGGGTTCTGGTGACCGAATCGAGACCCCTGTTAGAGGGCACGAGGACCGCCCACAGGCTTCAGGAGGCAGGAATCAGGGTCTCGTTGGTCACCGATGCCGAAGCAGGGCATTTCATGAGCGCGGCGCAAGTGGTCCTCGTTGGCGCCGACACCGTTCTTGCGGACGGGTCGGTGGTCAATAAGATGGGGACGTACCTCATCGCTCTCGCGGCGAAGGATAGAGGAGTGCCGTTTCACGTCGCGTGCGACAGTTGGAAGTTCCGCGTCGAGCCGGGTGTCCCAGAGCTGGAAGAAATGAATCCGGAGGAAGTGGTAGGCAAGTCAAAAACCCTTGCCGCAAGAAATATTTACTTCGACGTAGCGCCTGCGAGACTTGTATCGGGCCTGATCACCGAGGATGGCGCCGTTGGACCCAACGAGGTCACGGCGAGAACCGAGAAGTGGAGGAACCTTCTGGCGAAAATGGTTGAACTGGGGCTGGTGGCACGGTAGGTTTGGAGACGGGGGACACGGCTGAGAGCGAGAAGTAGTCTTATTATTATCAAAAAAGTAGGGTATTGACAAGTTGCCTGGTGTCTGCTAACTTACCGCGACATTTTTGAATGACACCGCTGGGGAAAACGACTTCTTAGCGGCAATCGGAATGGGAACAAAGCGAAGGAAAACGTCCCTTGCGACTTTCTTGATTGAGGAGGTGGTGGCGATGTTATGGATTATGCGTAACGCGACCTCGGTGAACGAAACGTAGAATTGTTAATGATGAGATCGCGGAGGACACGAAGTTGGCTAAGACAATTGCTGAGATCAACGAGAAAATCAAATCGGGCAAGGCGGTGGTGGTCACCGCGGAAGAGATAATAGGTATCGTCGAGGAAAAGGGCGTCGTCAGGGCGGCGAAGGAAGTGGACGTCGTGACGACGGGCACGTTCGGTCCCATGTGCTCGTCGGGCATCTACTTCAATATCGGGCACTCCAAGCCCCGGATCAAACTGGGCGGCGGAACGGTCCATCTGAACGATGTCCCGGCGTACGTGGGATATGCGGCTGTGGACGTTCTGCTTGGGGCGACAGGTCTGCCGGAGGACGACCCGCGAAATAAGGTGTATCCGGGTGAGTTCAAGTACGGCGGTGGGCACGTGATCGAGGAGCTTGTGGCGGGCAAGGACATCAAATTGGTCGCCACAGCTTACGGCACGGATTGCTACCCTCGCAGGAAACTTGAGACCTGGATCAACATCAACGACCTGAACGAAGCAGTTCTTTTCAACCCGCGGAACACTTACCAGAACTACAATGTCGCGGTGAACCTCTCGGACAGGCTCATCTACACGTACATGGGCGTGCTCAAGCCGAACCTTGCGAACGCCAACTATTGCAGCGCCGGACAGCTTTCCCCGTTGCTGAACGACCCGCTCTACAAGACCGTCGGGATCGGCGCGAAAATCTTCTTTGGCGGCGGGGTGGGATATGTCGCGTGGACAGGGACACAGCACAATCCTTCCGTGCCGCGAGGACCGAACGGAGTCCCGAAGGGTGGCGCGGGGACGCTCGCTCTGATCGGCGACCTGAAGCAGATGAAGCCGGAATGGCTGATGGGCACATCGTTCCAGGGGTATGGCGTGACGCTGACGGTGGGTGTGGGCATTCCGATCCCAATTCTCGATGAGGAGATATGCCGATATACGACGGTAAAGGATGCCGACATCTACGCTCCCATTGTGGACTACAGCAAGGACTATCCGCAAAGGGAGCCAGTCACCCTTGGACACGTGAGTTATGCCCAACTGAAGTCCGGGGAGATCGAAGTCAAAGGGAAGCGAGTTCCGACGGCTTCGCTGTCGAGTTACCCGAAGGCTGTGGAAATCGCCGAGACCCTGAAAGAATGGATCAAGAATGGCGACTTCCTGCTGACGGAGCCGGTGGCGTATCTGCCCGGGTCAGAATCGGGCTACACGTTCAAGCCGTTGAAGGAGCGCCCATTGGAGTGATAACATAGGCGCTGGGTTTGGGGCGGGCAGGCTGCGTGGAGGAGCTTGCCCGCCCGACGCTCTTGCTTCGGAGGTTATTGTGGTTTCGAAACGGATAGTCTTGCGTTTTCCGCACCGGCTGGTTGACCAGCCGATTGTGTGCAACTTAGTAAGGAAGTTTGGCCTGGAGTTCAATATCCTGAAGGCGTACGTTACGCCGAGAGAGGAAGGGTTACTTGTCCTGGAACTCAAGGGGGACGAAGACGCTTACGACGAGGGAATTGAGTACCTGAAAGGATTCGGCGTGAGCGTCCAGCCCCTGAGCCAGGACATCATCCGGAACATCTCGCGGTGCACGCATTGCGGGGCTTGCGTGGTGGTTTGCCCGACGGAGGCCCTTGTGCTCGACGCACAGAGTCGCAAGGTCCTTTTCTACGACACGAAATGCATCGGCTGCGAGCTATGCATTAAAGCGTGCCCGACGAGAGCCATGGAGACGCACTTTTAGTGTACGAGCCGCGGACGTACCGGAATCTCGTCAAGGGACGGGACCTCGTAGCATTCCAGGTGCAGGTGGAAGAAACGGACCTGTTTATCCGGGCGTGGCGAAATCTCTGGAAGGAAGCGGAGTCCGCCATCCGGAGATGCAGGTCTCCTCTGGAACAGTACATCGCGGAGCACGCTCTCTTCAAAAGCTCTTTGAAACCCGTGGAGGCGCTGCCGGAGGCGCCAGCCATCGTGCGCGAGATGGCGGAGGCGGCGGCTAAGGCCGGAGTGGGACCGATGGCGGCGGTGGCAGGCGCCATTGCGGAAGCGGTGGGGCGGGAACTGCTGCGCTACTCGCCGGAAGTGATTGTGGAGAACGGCGGCGACATCTTCCTCAGCACCCGCACGCCGCGAGTTGTGGGCATCTACGCGGGAAGGTCTCCCCTATCCCATCAGGTGGGAATCGAGATTACCCCGGAGAAAACGCCGCTTGGCATATGCACGTCGTCGGGGACCGTCGGGCATTCGCGGAGCTTTGGCTGTGCGGACGCCGCGACGGTTATCTCCCGCTCGACGGCTCTTGCGGACGCGGCAGCCACGGCAATTGGCAATCGGGTCAAGACCGAGACGGACATTCCCAAGGCGCTCCGCTTCGCCAAATCCATTGCCGGAGTAGAAGGAGCTATTGTTATAATTGGCGATAAGATGGGCGCATGGGGGGACGTAGTTCTCGCGAAGTCGCCCGTCGCGGAAGGCTCCGCGGGTAGAAAAGTCTGAAAGGACTCCGGCGGCAGTTTCCGCGGTCTTCATATAGCGCAATCACCAAGCCTGATTCGTTGCGGGTGCCGTGCCAGACGCTGGGAAAACCACCTCTGGCCCGGGGGACCGCGGCTGGTGTCTTCTCAACGGTTTCTATAGCTTCGCGCTTTATTTCATAAATTCGATGACGTATCTTTGGACAGGATTGCAGGATGAACCGGATTAGTCCGGTGCTGCTCTACCCCGTCGTTGGCGGGGTTATCCGGTCAAGAAGAGTGTCCCCCGCCGAGAGCGGGGTCTCATACGGTAGCGAATCTATGAATTGGCGGACTTAGCTGAGACCCTTCGGAGGCTTTTTGGGCGGCGCATTCTCCCCGCCAGTGCCGCTGTCATCAATCAGCCTCCGAAGGGGTTTTTTTTGGGCACGGAATCAATCACCAATGACTGGTTAAGGCCGCATTTCACCCATCGGCTACGCGGACTGCCAACCAATCGCGACTCTGGGCACTGCCTCAGTCCTGGGAGGAACTCACCGCAGAAAGCGCAGGGGATGGTCTCTGTGGCATCCCCCGCTTTCGGGCGGGGTTGCATCCCCATGCGAGCGACCGCGGGATTGCCAACGACCTTCGCCACCCATGACCGAGCGGATATGACTCTCCCAAAGTTGTACTATACACGTAGCGGAAGTTCAGCCCAACGCAAGGGAGACGCGATGGGCGTGGACTGGACGTGGTTCAGGGCTTTCGTCGGTTTTCTTGGAGCTTTTTTCGCGTGACTACAGGGAGGTCTCTATGGGGTAAGGCTTCGGGGA